>NZ_JBZWBG010000061.1:0-505 GCF_058680555.1 Pseudomonas sp. YA1 | reverse complement strand
CCAGCGCCAGGACGAGCGCCGCTCGGTATGGCTCGGCCTGCTGGTGGAACAGATCAACGCCGGCCTGCGTACGCAGAAGCTGCAACTGTTCTACCAGCAGCTCAACGGCCTGCTGTTCGGCGTGGAGAACCTGCTGGTGATCTGGCTCGGCGCGACCATGGTGATGGACGGCCAGTTCAGCGTCGGCATCCTGATGGCCTTCAACGCCTACAAGTCGCAGTTCGACAGCCGCGTCGGCAGCCTGATCGACAAGTTCTTCGAGCTGCGCATGCTCCAGTTGCAGGGCGAGCGCCTGGCCGACATCGTCCTCCAGGCCCCGGAGGTCAGCCACGGCGACATCCTCCCGGAGAACCTCCGCGAGCGCGAGGCGAGCATCGAGATCCAGGGCCTGCGCTACCGCTACGCGGAACAGGAGCCCTGGGTCCTCGACGGCCTCGACCTGCGCATCGCCGGCGGCGAGTCGGTGGCCATCGTCGGCCCCTCGGGCTGCGGCAAGAGCACCCTG
>NZ_JBZWBG010000060.1:0-545 GCF_058680555.1 Pseudomonas sp. YA1 | reverse complement strand
GGGTATCCGGATTATCTGGTTGGTATGCGAGAGAGAAAGGTGGCCGACAAACTCAACCCACAACGGATTAGCTGGTTGATGGCTCGCTCAGTACGCTCACTTGCTAGAGAGCAGATACTTCACCAAACAGGCGATGCCCAGGACCAGCAGCAATAGTAGGGCAATTCCGATCACTGGCATTATCCAGCCCATCGCCCCCATCATCCCGCAATCGGGTAGTGTCGTGTTCATCGTGACAGAGCTCCCTGTGGTGTCCATGCCCAAAACCCGTGGTGCCGCCGCCCAGTGGCACCACGGTCGCGCTCATATCGTTCACCCGGCACAGCAGGACAACTGCGTCACATCCTTGGTGAAAGTCTGGGCACAGAGCTTGAGCCCTTCCACCATGGTCAGGTAGGGAAATAGCTCATTGGCGATGTCGTGTACGGTCATGCGTGCGCGTAGCGCCATCACCGCCGTCTGGATCAGCTCACCGGCTTCCCCCGCCACCGCCTGCACCCCCAGCAACCGGCCCGAGTCGCGTTCGGCCACCAGCTTGATGAAAC
>NZ_JBZWBG010000059.1:0-548 GCF_058680555.1 Pseudomonas sp. YA1 | reverse complement strand
GACCACAAGATCCTCAGCACCATCAAGAGCAAGGAGTACAAGGGCAGTCGGGCCAACGAGCTGCGCATCGACGACACCACGGCGCAGATCAGTGCGGCGCTGATGAGCGACCACGGTGCGAGCGCGCTGCACCTGGGCTACCTGACCCATCCTCGGCCCGAAGGCGGCAAGCCGCGCGGCGAGGGCTTCGAACTGCGCACCGACGAACATGGCGCGGTACGTGCGGCCAGGGGCCTGCTGCTGAGCACCGAGGAGCAGCTCAGGGCCGGCGCCGGCCATCTCGACCGAGGCGTCGTGGTGCAGGTGCTGGAGGCGGCGTTGGAGCTGGCCCGCGAGCTGGGCGACTACGCCGGGGAGCACCAGGGCGTGGGGCACGACGCGGCGCCGCAGCAAACCCTCCAGGAAGCCGTGCGCGACCTTGGCCACGGTGCCAACGACGAGTCCGGCAAGAGCAACGGAGGCAAGCCGGCGATCGCCTTGAGCGGTCCGGCAGGGATCGCCGCGGCGACGCCGGCGAGCCTGACCCTGGCCGCCGGCGAGCACGTCGA
>NZ_JBZWBG010000058.1:0-563 GCF_058680555.1 Pseudomonas sp. YA1 | reverse complement strand
CCCATGATCACCAGGTCGTAGCCGTCGAACGAGTACGGCTCCTGGAAGCCGCGCACGGTCACCGTCAGGCCCAGCGACTTGAGCTGCTTGGCGATCATCGAGGTGAAGGTGTCCTCGGCATCGACGATCAGCACCTCGCGTCCGGACAGGTCGGCCTGCAACTGCTGGCGCTCGCTGGCGCCGCGCAGCCAGAAGTCGGCGATCGGCGCGTTGCGGCTGGCCAGCGCCGCCACCACGTGCGGGTGCGAGCCCAGGCGCTGCGGCGCCTGGCTCTTCAGCGCGGCGATCAGCCCGGAAGCCTTGGCCCGGCTTTCCGCCGCCTCGCCCAGGGGATCGGAGTGGCGCACGATGGTCGAGCCGACGCCGATGCGCAGGCGGCCGTCGCCCTCGATCTCGGCAGTGCGGATCAGGATCGCCGAGTCCAGCGTGCGCCCGCCCTGGCCATCGCCGCCGATCAGCGCCGCCACCCCGCTGTAGTAGCCGCGACCCTGCGGCTCGTAGCGGCGGATCACCCGGCAGGCGCTTTCCAGCGGGCTGCCGGTGACGGTCGGGGCGAACAGCGT
>NZ_JBZWBG010000057.1:0-575 GCF_058680555.1 Pseudomonas sp. YA1 | reverse complement strand
TCGGTTTCCGCCAGGCGCCGGGCTTCGGCGCGCAGGGCGTGGATGTCGGCGAGGGTTTCGCTCTGCCGCGAGGCGATCGACATCGGGTGGGTCTGGTACGGGCGGCTCAGCCACTGGGCGTCGGCGCGCTCGTCGGGCAGGCGTTCGGCGCGGCCGTTGAGGATGATCTGCTGGCTGCTCTCGCGCCAGTACAGCACCCCCGAGGCCCAGGGGTTCTGCGCCAGTTCGCGGCCCTTCTGGCTATCGGCGTGGGTGGCGAACACCACCCCGCGCTCGCCCAGCTCGGCGATCACCACGATCCGCGTCGACGGCCGGCCCTGCCCGTCGACCGTGGCCAGGGCCAGTGCCCGCGGCTCGCGCACGCCGTAGCGGCGGGCGCGTTCCAGCCAGTTGCGCAGCACCTCCATGGGGTTCGCCGGCGGCGCCTCGAACTCCGGGAAAGGGGCTTCGATGGTCCCGGTGAGGGACTCGGAAATGTTCGCGTTGACGCCCATCACGGCGTTCCTCCGTTCTGCCCGTTCACAGGTAGGCCCGGCCTTCGGCGAAGGCCGCGCCGTTGCCCGACACTTCCACCG
>NZ_JBZWBG010000056.1:0-581 GCF_058680555.1 Pseudomonas sp. YA1 | reverse complement strand
CTTGCTCGAAACGGTCACGGCTACCGAACCGGCGTCCTTGCCGGCCCCGATGGGCGAGCTGTTGCGTGAATTGAAAGATGAATTGCAGACGCTGGAGGCGCGCATCGCTCGACTGGAGCGACAGATTCAGGCTCACGTACGTGGCGATGCCCGCATCCAGCGCCTGCTGGCGGTGGAAGGCATCGGCCCGATCAGCGCCAGCGCGGTGGCGGCATCCGCCGGTGATGCACGGCAATTCCGCACGGGCCGCCAGTTTGCGGCCTGGCTGGGCCTGGTGCCACGGCAGCACTCCACGGGCGGGCAGCAGCGCTTGGGCAACATCAGCAAGCGCGGCGATACCTACTTGCGGACCTTGCTCATCCATGGCGCCCGTGCAGTCGTGCGCTGTTGCGCCAACAAGACCGATGCCCGCAGCCGCTGGCTGCAAGGTCTGCTGCAACGGCGTCCTGCCAATGTCGTCGCCGTTGCCCTGGCCAACAAGAATGCCCGGATCCTTTGGGCCTTACTCAGCCGGGAGACATGCTACCGGCCCGGTTGAGCGTTCCTGCCACACCGTAGTTGAAACATCCACCACGATTGCT
>NZ_JBZWBG010000055.1:0-599 GCF_058680555.1 Pseudomonas sp. YA1 | reverse complement strand
CGCGGCCTCTCGTTTGAACTCGGCGGAAAACGTACGTCGTTGCTTGCTCATCAGACACCTCTCTCACGGCGAGGATTCTCGCCTAAATCGGTGTCCGGGATCAGTAGACCACTACACTGCCGAAACAGTTATTTTTGTTGCTAAGAGGCAGGAAGGCTGCGCTGAGATTCCTACTAGTGAATTAGATAGTTGTTGTCTTCTGAAACAGAACTGAAGCGAAATTGGGGGTAGGGTTTTTCTAGGTGAAGGGTAACTCTTGAGAATTACAAAGGTGTGACGCAAATGTTGTATTTTTCTAGCAGTATGAAGATGGGTGGTTGGGTCGGATATAGGTACTTCTCTCTATTTTCTTTAATTGCTCTCATCTATGGGTGTGTCGGTGGTGGAGGTGGATCGGATGAGATTGGGCAGCACTGCTTTGAGAGAGAGCAAAAGCTTTCCGGAGTTAATGATAGTGAAGAGGGGAGTGTGAGGTTGAATTGTAGTGGTCAACCCATCCCGGACAGTGGGTTGAGTTTTTCTTCGGCCACCGCAGGTGGTAACCCGTCGTTGAATTGATGCGGCCTGATCCAGTTGTAGCGGTGCATCAAGTAATGACT
>NZ_JBZWBG010000054.1:0-603 GCF_058680555.1 Pseudomonas sp. YA1 | reverse complement strand
AAGGCGTCTATCACGACATATCTGTGCATGGGCTCTCCTGGCTCAGGGCCGCCGCTCGACCAGCGCGTGGCGCAGCAGGTCGGCGATGATGCGCGGACCCTCGCGGGTCAGCACCGATTCGGGGTGGAATTGCATGGAGGCGAAGCGCGGCCCGCGCAGGGCGTGGACCTCGCCGGTCTCGCGGTCGCGGCTGATCTCGATCGGGCCGACCTCGGGGATCTCGATGCGGTCCTGCAGGGCGCGCGCGGCGAAGGTGTTGTAGAAGCCGACGCGCTCGGCGGCGCCGAACAGGTCGATCTGTTTCTGCACGCCCTGGTTGGGCTCCTGCCGGCGTTGCAGGTCCAGGCCCAGGCACAGGCTCAGCACCTGGTGGCTCAGGCACACGGCGAGGAACGGCCGGCGCTCGCTGAGCAGCGAACGGATGGCCAGGTGCAGGTGGCCGATCTTCGGCTGGCCGATCTCGGTGGGGTTGCCCGGGCCGGGGCCCATGATCACCAGGTCGTAGCCGTCGAACGAGTACGGCTCCTGGAAGCCGCGCACGGTCACCGTCAGGCCCAGCGACTTGAGCTGCTTGGCGATCATCGAGGTGAAGGTGTCCTCGGC
>NZ_JBZWBG010000053.1:0-658 GCF_058680555.1 Pseudomonas sp. YA1 | reverse complement strand
GCCTGCGCTACCGCTACGCGGAACAGGAGCCCTGGGTCCTCGACGGCCTCGACCTGCGCATCGCCGGCGGCGAGTCGGTGGCCATCGTCGGCCCCTCGGGCTGCGGCAAGAGCACCCTGTTCAACGTCCTGCTGGGCATCCTCCCGCCAGTGGAGGGACAGATCCGCATGGCCGGCCTGGACCTTGCGCAACTGGGCCTGGACGGCCTGCGCGAACTGGTCGGCACGGTGCTGCAGGACGACGTGCTGTTCGCCGGTTCGCTCAGCGACAACATCAGTTTCTTCGACCCGCAGCCGGACATGCCCTGGCTGCTGCAGTGCGCGCAGATGGCTGCCATCCACGATGACATCCAGGCCATGCCGATGGGCTACAACACCCTGGTCGGCGACATGGGCACGGTGCTCTCCGGCGGCCAGAAGCAGCGGGTGATGCTGGCCCGGGCGCTGTACAAGAAGCCGCGCATCCTGTTCCTCGACGAAGCCACCAGCCACCTCGACGTACACTGCGAACAGCGGGTCAACGCCGCCATTCGCGCGCTGCGCATCACCCGCGTCATGGTCGCCCATCGGCCCGAGACCATCGCCTCGGCGGACCGCGTGATAGTCCTCGGCCAGGGCAAGGTAAGCCTCGACGAAAGCACCGCGCGCCTGGCCGAACG
>NZ_JBZWBG010000052.1:0-706 GCF_058680555.1 Pseudomonas sp. YA1 | reverse complement strand
GCGCTCAAGGCGAGCCTGCCGGAATACATGGTGCCGACGCAGTGGGTGTTCCTGTCGGCGTTGCCGCTGACGCCCAACGGCAAGCTGGACCGCAAGGCGCTGCCGGCGCCGGACGCCAGCGACAGCCAGCAGCAGTATGTGGCGCCGGTGACGGAGCTGGAGCGCACATTGGCAGCGATCTGGGCGGATGTGCTGAAGCTGGAGCGGGTCGGGATGGCCGACAACTTCTTCGAGCTCGGCGGGCATTCGTTGCTGGCGACTCAGGTCACGGCGCGCATCCATGCCGAGCTGGACATGAATGCCCCCCTGGTCTTGCTGTTCCAGGCCGAGACTTTACAGGCCTATGCGACTTCGCTTGAAGGCTACAAACCTACCGACGCAGCGGACATCGACGAGCTGCGGGAATTCATGAGCGAACTCGAGGCCGTCTGATATGAATCTCAACAACAATGCCGATCTTGCCCGACGTTTCGCCGGGCTGCCTTTGCCGCAGCGGGAATTGTTCTATCAACGGTTGTGCTCCAAGGGCATCAGCTTCCTGCAAATGCCCATTCCCCGCGTGTGCGAGCAGCCGGGCGCGCGCTCGCTGTCGTATGCCCAGCAACGCCAGTGGTTCCTCTGGCAACTGGAGCCCGACAGCGCGGCCTACCATATCCCGGCGGCCCTGCGCCTGCGTGGCGAACTGGATGTCGAGGCCTTGAAGCGC
>NZ_JBZWBG010000051.1:0-836 GCF_058680555.1 Pseudomonas sp. YA1 | reverse complement strand
TTCCTGGCCGTACTCAAGGCCGGCGGCGCCTACGTGCCGCTGGACATCGCCTATCCGGCCGAGCGCCTGCGCTACATGCTGGAGGATTGCGGCGCGGCGCTGGTGCTGACCCAGCGCGACGTGCTCGAGCGTCTGCCGTTGCCCGCCGGCCTGGCGAGCCTGGCGGTGGACGACCCGGGCGAATGGCAGGATCGTCCGGAGGGTGCGCCGGAGGTCGATCTGGCCGAGGAAAACCTGGCCTACGTGATCTACACCTCCGGTTCGACCGGCCTGCCCAAGGGCGTGGCGGTATCCCACGGACCGCTGGTGTCGCATATCCGTGCGACCGGCGAGCGCTACGAGACGAGCCCGGCGGACTGCGAGCTGCATTTCATGTCGTTCGCCTTCGACGGTGCCCATGAAGGCTGGATGCACCCGTTGATCAACGGAGCGCGGGTGCTGGTGCGCGACGACAGTATCTGGCTGCCGGAGGAGACCTATGCGCAGATGCATCGTCACGGTGTGACCATCGGGGTCTTTCCGCCGGTGTACCTGCAGCAACTGGCCGAGCATGCCGAGCGTGACGGCAACCCGCCGCCGGTGCGGGTGTACTGCTTCGGCGGTGACGCGGTGCCGCAGGCCAGCTACGAGCTGGCCTGGGAAAGCCTGCGCCCGGGCTACCTGTTCAACGGCTATGGACCGACCGAGACGGTGGTCACGCCCTTGTTGTGGAAGGCGTGTCCGCAGGATCCGTGCGGTGCGGCTTACGCACCTATCGGTACCTTGCTGGGACGTCGCAGGGCCTATGTACTGGGCGCGGACCTGGACCTGCTGCCGCTGGGTCTGGCCGGTGAGCT
>NZ_JBZWBG010000050.1:0-917 GCF_058680555.1 Pseudomonas sp. YA1 | reverse complement strand
CCCAGGCGACCGAGGCTCGCCGCCAGTCGCAGGCGCGAGGTCTGCCAGTTGCCGAGGGCGCGGATGTGCTGGTCCTCGGCGCTGGCGTAGGCGGTCAGGGCGTTGAGCAGCTCGATCATGCTGCCGACCCCTGAGCGGTAGCGGCCCTGCACCACCTCCAGGCTTTGCCGCGACTGTTCGACCAGTTCGCGAGTGCGCGCCAGGCTGCGGGTCTCGACGCTGAGCGACTGGTAGTTGTTCCACACCTCCAGCGAAACCTGCTGCTCGGTGTCGGCCAGCTCCGCTTCGCTGGCTTCGCGGCGGGCCAGGGCGTTGCGGACCTGGTAGGTGCGTTCGAAGCCTTCGAACAACGGGATGTTCAGTTGCAGGCCGATGCTGCGGTCGCGTTCGCGGGTGTCACCGTTGAAGGCCATCGCCTGGTCGCTGTGGCTGCGTGCCAGGTTGGCGCTCAGCGCCAGGCTCGGCCGGCCGGCGGCGCGGCTTTCCTCCACCGAGGCGGCGGCGGCCTTCAGCCGCGCCTGGGCGGCGAGCAGTGCCGGATGCTCGCGGCGGGCTTCGGCGAGCATCTCGTCGATGGCCTTGACGAAGCCGGTGTCGGGTTGCGCCTCCAGCTCGCCGGAGAGGCGCAGCGGGGTATCCGGCGCCAGGCCCATGCGCAGGGCGATGACGCCGAGGGCGTTGCTCAGGGCGCCTTCGTCGCGGACCTGGGCGAGGCTCGCCTGGGACAGCGCGGTCTGCGCCTGCAGGCGATCGGAAAGGGCGGCGGCGCCGGCCCGGTACTTGGCGTCGGCGGCTTCCAGGTTCTGCGCCGCCAGCGCCGCGACCTGCCGCGAGGCGGCCAGGCTGCGCTGGGCGGCGAGGGCGTCGTAGTAGGCCTGGGCGGCGAGGGCGAAGGTGTTCTGCAGGGTCGCGTCCTG
>NZ_JBZWBG010000049.1:0-937 GCF_058680555.1 Pseudomonas sp. YA1 | reverse complement strand
TTGGAGCGGGAGAAAGCGATATTAAAAAAGGCTACCGCTCTCTTGATGTCGGACGAACTCGATCGTACGCGCTGATAGACCAGTTGAGTGAGCAGGAGTCGGTGGAAGTGGTCTGTTCAGCTTTCGATGTGGCGCGGTCTTGCTACTACGTCCACCGTCTTCGACGGCGGCGTGTCGATGCTCGCCGCGTGGCGCTACGCAGCCAAGTCAACCAGTTGTTCAGCCAGAGTCGGGGCTCGGCCGGCAGCCGCAGCATTCTGGGCATGCTGCGCGAAGAGGGCGTGACCATCGGCCGTTTCCGAGTGCGTCGGTTGATGCGTGAGCTGGGCCTGGTCAGCAAGCAACCGGGCTCGCACGCCTACAAACAGGCCACGGTTGAGCGGCCGGATATCCCGAATCGGCTGAACCGCAAATTCGCGACCGAGCATCCCAATCAGGTGTGGTGTGGCGACATCACCTACGTCTGGGCGCAAGGCCGTTGGCACTACCTGGCCGCGGTACTGGATCTGCATACCCGGCGGGTGATCGGCTGGGCGTTCTCGGCCAAGCCGGATGCCGAACTGGTGATCAAGGCCCTGGACATGGCCTACGAACAGCGCGGCAGGCCACAGCAGGTGCTGTTCCATTCAGACCAGGGCAGCCAGTACGCCAGCCGCCTGTTTCGGCAACGGCTCTGGCGCTATCGGATGCAGCAGAGCATGAGCCGTCGGGGGAATTGCTGGGATAACTCGCCGATGGAGCGCCTGTTCCGCAGTCTGAAGTCGGAGTGGGTCCCGTCAACGGGTTACCTGACGGCGCAGGAGGCCCAACGGGACATCAGTCATTACTTGATGCACCGCTACAACTGGATCAGGCCGCATCAATTCAACGACGGGTTACCACCTGCGGTGGCCGAAGAAAAACTCAACCCACTGTCCGGGATGGGTTGACCACTACA
>NZ_JBZWBG010000048.1:0-988 GCF_058680555.1 Pseudomonas sp. YA1 | reverse complement strand
TGCATGGCGAGATCGAGCTGAGCTACCGGGAACTGAACCGCCGGGCCAACGTACTGGCGCACAGGCTGCGGGCCGAAGGCGTTGGTCCGGACGTACCGGTGGGTATCGCCATGCAGCGCAGCCCGGAGTTGGTCGTGGCGTTGCTGGCGGTGCTGAAAGCCGGTGGCGCCTACGTGCCGATGGATCCCGGTTATCCCGCCGAGCGCCTGGCCTTCCTGGCAGAGGACAGCGGGATTGGCCTGTTGCTGACCCAGACGTTCCTGCAGGATGAACTGCCGTTCAACGCACAGCTGACGAACCTATGCCTGGACGACCCGAGCCTGTTCCAGAACGTCCCGGCGCAGTGGGACGGGAATCCGGAGCAGCGTGCCTGTCCGGAGCATCTGGCCTACGTCATCTATACCTCTGGTTCGACCGGGCGCCCGAAGGGCGTTGGCATCACCCATGGCGCGCTGGTCAATCACATGCGCTGGATGCAGGAGCGCTTCCAGTTGGCGGCGCACGAGCGGGTGTTGCAGCGGACCTCGAGTAGCTTCGACGCCTCGGTGTGGGAGTTCTGGCTGCCACTGATGTCCGGCGCTCGCCTGCACTTGGCGCCTGCGGAGCTGGGTACCTCGCTAGAGAGCTTGTGGGGGCTGGTCGAGGCACAACGGATCAATGTGCTGCAAATGCCGCCGTCGCTGTTGCAGGCGCTGCTGCCTTTCGCCGGCGACGACCAGTTGGACTCGCTGCGGCTGCTCTGCTGCGGTGGCGAAGCGCTGAGCGGCGCGCTGCTGGAACAACTGGGGCGCCGCTGGAACGGCGAGCTGGTCAACCTCTACGGGCCGACCGAAGCGACCATCGATGCCTGCTGCTTCTCGGCGCCGGTGAAGGAGGTGGGGGGGGAAATTCCCATTGGTGCACCGATCGCGGGGGTGCGCGCGCGCATCCTCGATGCGGCGGGTGGGGTCTGTCCGGTGGGTTGCCGAGGCGAACTGCTGATCGCCGG
>NZ_JBZWBG010000047.1:0-990 GCF_058680555.1 Pseudomonas sp. YA1 | reverse complement strand
CCGGTGAGGGACTCGGAAATGTTCGCGTTGACGCCCATCACGGCGTTCCTCCGTTCTGCCCGTTCACAGGTAGGCCCGGCCTTCGGCGAAGGCCGCGCCGTTGCCCGACACTTCCACCGTCGAGACCCGCTCGCCGGCACCCTCGGCGCGGGCGTACATGCGCGACGGCCGGCCGATCTCGACGCCCTGGAGGATCTCGATCTGCTGCCCGTAGGGGATCTGCCGGTGGCGCGCCAGGTGGATCGCCAGCGGCCCGGCGGCGGAGCCGGTAGCGGCGTCCTCGACCACGCCGTAGGCCGGCGAGAACATGCGGCTGCGCCAGTGCCGCCCGGCGCCGGCGAAGCAGTTCACCGCCAGGTCCGGGAAGTCGCACAGCGCGCGGTGGTCGGGGTGCAGCGCGGACAGCGCGGCGACGCTCTCCAGGCCGACGAAGACGTGGCGCGGGCCGTTGCGGTAGACCTCGATGGGAAAGGTCGAGCCCTTCAGGCCGAGGGCGGCGAGCAGCTCGGCCGGTCGGCTGAAGTGCTCCCAGGTGGGGATCGGCTGCTGCATGCTGCAGGCCACCACCTTGCCGTCCTGGCGCTCCAGGGCGAAGGGCACGGTGCCCATCCTGGTCTCCAGGAACAGCCTGTCCTTATCGGTCTCGGCGCCCAGGGCGATGGCGGTGCCCAGCAGCGGGTGGCCGGCGAACGGCAGTTCGTTGACCGGGGTGAAGATGCGGATGCGCGCGTCGCCGTCCTGTTGCGGGCGGAGCACGAAGGTGCTCTCCGACAGGTTCATCTCCCGCGCCATGCGCTGCATGCGCTCGCCGCTGAGGTCGTCGCAGTCGAAGAACACCGCCACCGGGTTGCCTTGCAGCGGTTCGCTGGCGAAGGCGTCTATCACGACATATCTGTGCATGGGCTCTCCTGGCTCAGGGCCGCCGCTCGACCAGCGCGTGGCGCAGCAGGTCGGCGATGATGCGCGGACCCTCGCGGGTCAGCACCGATT
>NZ_JBZWBG010000046.1:0-1116 GCF_058680555.1 Pseudomonas sp. YA1 | reverse complement strand
ACAACGCTTACACACCCAGCCTATCAACGTCGTAGTCTTCGACGGCCCTTCAGGGGAATCAAGTTCCCAGTGAGATCTCATCTTGAGGCAAGTTTCCCGCTTAGATGCTTTCAGCGGTTATCTTTTCCGAACATAGCTACCCGGCAATGCCACTGGCGTGACAACCGGAACACCAGAGGTTCGTCCACTCCGGTCCTCTCGTACTAGGAGCAGCCCCTCTCAAATCTCAAACGTCCACGGCAGATAGGGACCGAACTGTCTCACGACGTTCTAAACCCAGCTCGCGTACCACTTTAAATGGCGAACAGCCATACCCTTGGGACCGGCTTCAGCCCCAGGATGTGATGAGCCGACATCGAGGTGCCAAACACCGCCGTCGATATGAACTCTTGGGCGGTATCAGCCTGTTATCCCCGGAGTACCTTTTATCCGTTGAGCGATGGCCCTTCCATACAGAACCACCGGATCACTAAGACCTACTTTCGTACCTGCTCGACGTGTCTGTCTCGCAGTCAAGCGCGCTTTTGCCTTTATACTCTGCGACCGATTTCCGACCGGTCTGAGCGCACCTTCGTACTCCTCCGTTACTCTTTAGGAGGAGACCGCCCCAGTCAAACTGCCCACCATACACTGTCCTCG
Source organism: Pseudomonas sp. YA1 (assembly GCF_058680555.1). Lineage (NCBI taxonomy): Bacteria > Pseudomonadati > Pseudomonadota > Gammaproteobacteria > Pseudomonadales > Pseudomonadaceae > Pseudomonas > Pseudomonas sp. YA1. The sequence continues at coordinate 477 of NZ_JBZWBG010000046.1, read as the reverse complement.
ATCCGGATTACGGACCAGAGTTAGAACCTCAAGCATGCCAGGGTGGTATTTCAAGGATGGCTCCACGCGAACTGGCGTCCACGCTTCAAAGCCTCCCACCTATCCTACACAAGCAGGCTCAAAGTCCAGTGCAAAGCTACAGTAAAGGTTCACGGGGTCTTTCCGTCTAGCCGCGGATACACTGCATCTTCACAGCGATTTCAATTTCACTGAGTCTCGGGTGGAGACAGCGCCGCCATCGTTACGCCATTCGTGCAGGTCGGAACTTACCCGACAAGGAATTTCGCTACCTTAGGACCGTTATAGTTACGGCCGCCGTTTACCGGGGCTTCGATCAAGAGCTTCGCTTGCGCTAACCCCATCAATTAACCTTCCGGCACCGGGCAGGCGTCACACCCTATACGTCCACTTTCGTGTTTGCAGAGTGCTGTGTTTTTAATAAACAGTCGCAGCGGCCTGGTATCTTCGACCAGCCAG
>NZ_JBZWBG010000045.1:0-1324 GCF_058680555.1 Pseudomonas sp. YA1 | reverse complement strand
TGTCCCGTCCTGAATAAGGTTTACACCTCCCATGCCGATTTTCCGGAGAGCTAGATGGAGCAAGGTGTAAAGCGCACACAGCGAGATTACTCACTGTCTTTTAAATTGGCCGTCGTTGATCAGATCGAAAAAGGCGAACTGACCTACAAGCAGGCCCAGGTGCGGTATGGCATCCAGGGCCGGTCGACGGTTCTGGTATGGTTGCGCAAGCATGGTCGGCAGGATTGGAGCCAAGGGGCGTCGATTCGGGCCGAGAGGAGTTGCGCGATGTCTGACCCCAAAACGCTCACTCCAGAGCAGCGGATCAAAGAGCTTGAGCAGCAGCTTGAGTTGATGAGCCAGAAGGCTCAGTTCTTCGAGACCGTCGTTGATGTCCTGAAAAATGATTACGGTGTATCGGTCGTAAAAAAGCGATCCGGCAAGTCCTCTCGCAAGGTCAAGTCGCAGGACTGAGCATTGCCAGGGCTTGTCAGTTTCTTGGCATGAGCCGACAGGCTTACTACAAGCGCAATCGAGCTGCTGATAGCAAAGCACGCCAGGCAGATCGGGTTGTCGAATTTGTTCAACAAATCCGGATACGTCAGCCACGACTAGGCGCACGAAAGCTGCACTATCTGCTGCATTGCCAGCCTGATAGGCGGCTCCAAATTGGCCGAGACCGACTATTTCAGGTCCTGGGAGAGCGCCGTTTGCTGGTGTTGCCCAAGCGGGCGTATCACAAGACAACACAAAGCTTTCATCGCTTCTACCGCCATCCGAACCTACTCAAGTCAGGCCCGAACCAGGTTGTCCCGTCAGGACCGGAGCACGTTTGGGTGGCGGACATTACTTACCTGCCAGCCAGTAGCGGCCCGCTGTACCTAAGCCTGGTAACGGATGCGTATTCCAGAAAAATTGTTGGCCACCATGTGCATGAAAGCCTGCATGCCAAGTCAGTTGCACAAGCCTTTAGGCAGGCCCTACGCAAACGGCAGCGTCGCCAGCCACTGGTCCACCACTCGGATCGCGGTATTCAATACTGCTCGGCACTGTATCAGTCACTGCATGCACGGCATGGCGTCCAGTGCTCGATGACTGACGGATATGACTGCTACCAGAACGCGCTAGCTGAGCGCATCAACGGAATCCTCAAAACAGAGCTGCTGCTGAGTAGCCCTGAAAATCTGGATCAGGCAAGGAAGATGGTTGCTGAAGCCGTGCAGATCTACAACACAGAGCGGCCTCACATGGCCCTGAAAAACAAAACGCCCGATGCGGTGCATCGGGCGCTTTGAGACCTATCGGCCTACCTGAGCAGGTGTAAACCTATTTCAGGACTAGACAC
>NZ_JBZWBG010000044.1:0-1328 GCF_058680555.1 Pseudomonas sp. YA1 | reverse complement strand
GAGGGTGTCCGAAATTTTGTGTAACCGGCTCATGAGCGACACTGTCGCTGAGAACTGGAGACACCATGAACAAGACGCCCCACACCATTACCGACGAACTGCTGGATCAGCTTCTGGCCAATTATCAGAAGCCTGAAGACTTGATCGGTACCGACGGCATCCTCAAGCAACTGACCAAGAAGTTGGTCGAGCGTGCGCTGGATGCCGAGCTGACCCACCACCTGGGCCACAACAAGCATCAGCCTGTCAGCAATTGGATGGGCAACACCCGCAACGGTTTCAGCAAGAAGAAACTCAAGGGCGAGTTCGGTGAACTGCCCATCGAGGTACCGCGCGACCGGCATGGCACCTTCGATCCGCAGATCATCGAGAAGCACCAGACCCGCTGGACGGGCTTCGACGACAAGATCCTTTCGCTGTATGCCCGCGGCATGACGGTGCGCGAGATCCAGGCGCACTTGCAGGAAATGTACGGTGCCGAGGTGTCACCCAGCCTGATCTCCTCGGTGACCGACGCGGTGGCCGATGAGGTCAAGGCCTGGCAGTCGCGCCCGCTCGATACGGTGTATCCCATCGTCTACCTCGACTGCATCCACAGCAAGGTGCGCGAGGGCGCCGTGCGGGTGAAGGCGGTCTATCTGGCGCTGGGTATCAACCTGGCCGGCGAGAAGGAAATCCTCGGCCTGTGGATCGCCCAGAACGAGGGCGCCAAGTTCTGGTTGCAGGTGGTGACCGAACTGCGCAACCGTGGCGTTCAGGACATCTTCGTCGCCTGCGTGGATGGCTTGAAGGGCTTCCCCGAGGCCATCGAGGCGGTGTTCCCGCGCACCAGCGTGCAGCTGTGCATCGTGCACATGGTCAGGCACAGCCTGAACTACGTGTCCTGGAAGCGGCGGGCGGAGGTCGCCGCCGACCTGAAGCGGATTTACCAGTCCAGCACCGCTGACGAGGCCGAACTGCGCCTCGGTGAATTCGAGGCCAAGTGGGATGACGACTACCTGCCGATTGGCCAGTCCTGGCGACGCAACTGGGCCAGGATCACGCCGTTCTTCGACTTCCCGCCGGAGATCCGAAAGGTGATCTACACCACCAACGCCATCGAATCGGTGAACATGAGCCTGCGCAAGATTACCAAGAACCGCGGCTCGTTCCCCAGTGACGAGGCGCTGCTGAAACTCTTCTACCTGGCGCTACGCAACATCAGCAAGAAATGGACGATGCCGATCCGTGACTGGAAGGCGGCGCTGACTCGCTTTACGATCAGCTACGAAGACCGCCTGCCGCAGCAGTAACCCTAACCCCGGTTACACAAAATTCTGCACACCCTC
>NZ_JBZWBG010000043.1:0-2097 GCF_058680555.1 Pseudomonas sp. YA1 | reverse complement strand
GCGCTGCATGGCGATACCCACCGGTACGTCCGGACCAACGCCTTCGGCCCGCAGCCTGTGCGCCAGTACGTTGGCCCGGCGGTTCAGTTCCCGGTAGCTCAGCTCGATCTCGCCATGCATCACCGCCGTCGCCTCCGGGGTCCGCGCCGCCTGCGCCTCGACCAAGGGATGCAGGCAGGCAGGCTCGGCACAGGGGGCGGACTCGCAGCCGCGAACAAGCTCGACGTACTCCGCTTCAGCCAGCATCGGCAATTCGCCGACACGCTGACTCGCGTCCTGGCAGATCGCCTCCAGCAGGTTGCGCCAGTGTGCCGCCAGACACTCCACCGTCGACCGCTCGAACAGGCTGGTCGCGTAGATCAGCGACGCGCTCAGCGCGTCACCGCTTTCATAGGTATCCAGGGTCAGGTCGAACTGCGCCGTCGCGCTCGCCCGCTCCAGCGCCTCCACTCGCAGCCCCGGCAGCTCCAGAGCCTTGCCCTGACCCGCGTTCTGGTGGTTGTACATCACCTGGAACAATGGGCTGTGGCTCAGGCTCCGCTGCGGCTGCAACGCCTCCACCAGTTGCTCGAACGGCAGGTCCTGATGGGCCTGCGCTTCCAGTGCGGTACGTTTGACCTGCTGCAACAAGGCGTCGAAACGAGTCTCCAGGTCGAAGTCGGCCTTCAACACCTGGGTATTGACGAAGAAGCCGATCAGACGCTCTGTCTCTACCCGGGTGCGGTTGGCGATCGGTACCCCAACGCGGATTTCCGGCTGCCCGCTGTAGCGATGCAACAAGGTCTGGAAACTGGCCAGCAACAGCATGAACAGGGTCACGCCCTGCTGCTGCGCCAGCTGTTTCAGCGAGCGACCCAGGTCTTCGCCCAGCTCCACCTGCAGGCTGTCGCCGGCAGGACTCTGTACGCTCGGCCGCGGCCGGTCGGTCGGCAGTTCCAGCACCGGCTGCTCGCCGCCCAGCTGCTGCCGCCAGTAGGCCAGTTGGCGCTCACGCTCGCCGGCTTCCATCCAGCTGCGCTGCCACAGGGCATAGTCGGCGTACTGGATCGGCAACGGCTCCAGCTCCACGGCGCGGCCTTCACGGTAGCCGGCGTAGAACTGCATAAGCTCTTCCACCATGATCGGCGTCGACCAACCATCGGAGACAATGTGGTGCAGGGTCACCACCAGCACCTGTTCCTCGGCGGACAGGCGCAGCAACAGGACCCGTAGCAACGGACCACGTTCCAGGTCGAACGGCAACAGGACTTCGTCTTCGATCCGCAGCAACAGTGCGGACTCATCCGTCCCACTCATGGTCTCTTCGCGCAGCTCCAGAGGCAGATCGTCATGTACGACCTGCAGTGTCTCGTCGCCTTCCTGGCGGAAGGTGGTGCGCAATACCTCATGACGCTCCACCAGTGCGGCGAAGCTACGTTTCAAGGCTTCGGTGTCGAGTTCACCATGCAGACGCAGGACCGCCGGGATATGGTAGGCCGCGCTGCCCGGTTCCAGTTGCCAGAGGAACCATTGCCGTTGCTGGGCGTAGGACAGCTGCAACGGCTCCTCCGGAGAGCGCTTGAGTACAGGGGTTATTCCATACAGGTTCACTCCTTGACGCTTGAGCAAGGCCGCCAGGGCCTTGCGTTCTTTCTGAGAGAGTGACCTTACGGACTTAAGCAGCTCTTGCACCGGGATATCTCCTTAAGACGTCAGCGCATCTATTTCCTCCGTAGTAAGACGTTTAAGGGCCTCCAGGGATTTAGCCAATTCATCCTGGAGAGATGCACTGACGCTGCCGCGCCCTTCCAGTTGGCGAGCCAGATCAGTCAGGACAGGAAACTCGAACAGTTCCTTCAGCGCCATTTCGAGCCCGAGTTGTTCCCGAACTCGTACCAGCACCTGGGTTGCCAGCAACGAATGACCGCCCAGCTCGAAGAAGTTGTCGGTCAGCCCGACCCGCTCCAGCTTCAGTACCTCCGCCCAGATCGCCGCCAGTTGCTGCTCCAGGTCCGTCTCCGGTGCGGCGTAGACCTGCTGGCTGTCGCCGGCTTCCGGCGCCGGCAGCGCCTTGCGGTCCAGCTTGCCGTTGGGCAGCAGCGGCAGCGCCGCCAGGAA
>NZ_JBZWBG010000042.1:0-2832 GCF_058680555.1 Pseudomonas sp. YA1 | reverse complement strand
ATGGACGATCTATTGCAACGCGTACGGCGCTGCGAAGCGCTGCAGCAACCCGAATGGGGCGATCCGTCGCGCCTGCGCGACGTGCAGGCGTACCTGCGCGGCAGTCCGGCGCTGATCCGCGCCGGCGACATCCTGGCCCTGCGCGCGACCCTGGCGCGGGTCGCCCGCGGCGAGGCGCTGGTGGTGCAGTGCGGCGACTGCGCCGAGGACATGGACGACCACCATGCCGAGAACGTGGCGCGCAAGGCCGCCGTGCTGGAACTGCTGGCCGGCGCCCTGCGCCTGGCCGGCCGGCGGCCGGTGATCCGCGTCGGGCGCATCGCCGGGCAGTACGCCAAGCCGCGTTCCAAGCCGCACGAGCAGGTCGGCGAGCAGACCCTGCCGGTCTATCGCGGCGACATGGTCAACGGCCGCGAGGCCCATGCCGAGCAGCGCCGGGCCGATCCGCAGCGGATTCTCAAGGGCTATGCGGCGGCGCGCAACATCATGCGCCACCTGGGCTGGGACGCCGCGTCCGGGCAGGAGGCGAATGCCTCGCCGGTCTGGACCAGCCACGAGATGCTGCTGCTCGACTACGAGCTGTCGATGCTGCGCGAGGACGAGCAGCGCCGGGTCTATCTCGGTTCGACCCACTGGCCGTGGATCGGCGAGCGCACCCGCCAGGTCGACGGCGCCCATGTGGCGCTGCTGGCCGAGGTGCTCAACCCGGTGGCCTGCAAGGTCGGTCCGGAGATCGGCCGCGACCAGTTGCTGGCGCTCTGCGAGCGCCTCGACCCGCGCCGCGAGCCGGGGCGCCTGACGCTGATCGCGCGGATGGGCGCGCAGAAGGTCGGCGAGCGCCTGCCGCCGCTGGTGGAAGCGGTGCGCGCGGCCGGCCACCCGGTGATCTGGCTGAGCGACCCGATGCACGGCAACACCATCGTCGCGCCCTGCGGCAACAAGACCCGCCTGGTGCGCAGCATCGCCGAGGAGGTGGCGGCGTTCCGCCTGGCGGTGTCCGGCTCCGGCGGCGTGGCCGCCGGGCTGCACCTGGAGACCACCCCGGACGACGTCACCGAGTGCGTCGCCGATTCCAGCGGCCTGCACCAGGTCGGCCGGCACTACACCAGCCTCTGCGATCCGCGGCTGAACCCCTGGCAGGCGCTCAGCGCGGTGATGGCCTGGTCCGGCGCAGAAGCGATCCCGAGCGCAACCTTCCCCCTGGAGACCGTGGCATGAGCGGCATTCCCGAAATCACCGCCTATCCCTTGCCGACCGCCCAGCAGTTGCCGGCCAACCTGGCGCGCTGGAGCCTGGAGCCGCGGCGCGCGGTGCTGCTGGTGCACGACATGCAGCGCTACTTCCTGCGCCCGCTGCCCGAGAGCCTGCGCGCCGGGCTGGTGGCCAACGCCGCGCGGCTGCGCCGCTGGTGCGTCGAGCAGGGCGTGCAGATCGCCTACACCGCCCAGCCGGGCAGCATGACCGAGGAGCAGCGCGGCCTGCTCAAGGACTTCTGGGGGCCGGGCATGCGCGCCAGTCCGGCCGACCGCGAAGTGGTCGAGGAGCTGGCGCCGGGGCCGGACGACTGGCTGCTGACCAAGTGGCGCTACAGCGCCTTCTTCCACTCCGACCTGCTCCAGCGGATGCGCGCCGCCGGCCGCGACCAGTTGGTGCTGTGCGGCGTATACGCCCACGTCGGGGTGCTGATCTCCACGGTCGACGCCTACTCCAACGACATCCAGCCGTTCCTGGTGGCCGACGCCATCGCCGACTTCAGCGAGGCGCACCACCGCATGGCCCTGGAATACGCCGCCAGCCGCTGCGCGATGGTGGTCACCACCGACGAGGTGCTGGAATGAACGCCCTGCCCACATCGCTGTTGCAGCGCCTGCTCGAACGGCCGGCGCCGTTCGCCTTGCTCTACCGCCCGGAAAGCAATGGCCCGGGCCTGCTCGACGTGATTCGCGGCGAGACGCTCGAACTGCACGGCCTGGCCGACCTGCCGCTGGACGAGCCCGGCCCGGGCCTGCCGCGCCATGACCTGCTGGCGCTGATTCCCTACCGGCAGATCGCCGAGCGCGGCTTCGAGGCGCTCGACGACGGCACGCCGCTGCTGGCGCTGAAGGTTCTGGAGCAGGAACTGCTGCCGTTGGAGCAGGCCCTGGCGCTGCTGCCGAACCAAGCGCTGGAACTGAGCGAGGAAGGTTTCGACCTCGACGACGAGGCCTACGCCGAAGTGGTCGGGCGGGTCATCGCCGACGAGATCGGTCGCGGCGAAGGCGCCAACTTCGTGATCAAGCGGCGCTTCCAGGCGCGCATCGACGGCTACGCCACGGCCAGCGCGCTGAGTTTCTTCCGCCAGTTGCTGCTGCGCGAGAAGGGCGCCTACTGGACCTTCATCGTCCACACCGGCGAACGCACCCTGGTCGGCGCCTCGCCCGAGCGACACATCAGCGTGCGCGACGGCCTGGCGGTGATGAACCCGATCAGCGGCACCTACCGCTACCCGCCGGCCGGGCCGAACCTGGCCGAGGTCATGGAATTCCTCGACAACCGCAAGGAAGCCGACGAGCTGTACATGGTGGTGGACGAGGAGCTGAAGATGATGGCGCGGATCTGCGAGGACGGCGGCCGGGTGCTCGGTCCCTACCTCAAGGAGATGGCGCACCTGGCGCACACCGAGTACTTCATCGAGGGCCAGACCAGCCGCGACGTGCGCGAGGTGCTGCGCGAGACGCTGTTCGCCCCGACCGTCACCGGCAGCCCGCTGGAAAGCGCCTGCCGGGTGATCCGCCGCTACGAGCCGCAGGGTCGCGGCTACTACAGCGGGGTGGCGGCGCTGATCGGCGGCGA
>NZ_JBZWBG010000041.1:0-3276 GCF_058680555.1 Pseudomonas sp. YA1 | reverse complement strand
ACGACGCATCGCCGATGGTAGTGTGGGGTCTCCCCATGTGAGAGTAGGTCATCGTCAAGCTCCTATCCCAAAACCCCTGGTCAGTGATGACCGGGGGTTTTGCTTTTGCGCGCGGAAAAGTCTGCGAAAATCCGGGGAAAAGGCAGCTATACGGCAGGGCTTTTCGTAGGCAAAGCGCAAGTGCCTCTATATGATGCGTGCCTGGCTAGTGTGGGGCGTCTATGCAGACCTTGCTGAAACTACTTCAAGACGGGCGATTCCACTCCGGTGAGGAGTTGGGGGCGGTACTGGGCATCAGTCGCAGTGCAGTCTGGAAACGCTTGCAGCACCTGGAGGCTGAACATGGCCTGCAGTTCCACAAGGTGCGTGGCCGGGGTTACCGCCTGGCGAGTCCCCTCAGTCTCCTGGATCCGCGGAAGATCGACAGCCTCTGGCCTGTCGAGATCATGCCCACCGTCGATTCAACCAATAGCGAGGCCATGCGCAGGCTCGCGGCTGGAGCCTCGACGCCTTTCGTTATCGTCGCCGAGCAGCAGACTGCCGGGCGTGGACGTCGCGGGCGAGCCTGGGTCAGTCCCTATGGAGAGAACCTCTATTATTCTCTGGCCATTACTGTCAGGGGGGGCGCTCGGGAGCTCGAAGGGTTGAGCCTGGTTGTCGGTCTCGCGGTGCTCCGGGCCCTGGAGTCCTTGGGCGTCCGGGACGCCGGGTTGAAGTGGCCGAACGACGTTCTGCAGGGAGGCAAGAAGATCGCCGGAATTCTCCTGGAGCTGAGTGGCGACCCCGCGGATCTGTGTCATGTCGTTATCGGCATAGGGATCAACGTCAACATGAAGACCGCCACTGATATCGGCCAGCCTTGGACCTCCCTGCGCGAAGCGCTGGGGGAGCTGGTGGATCGTTCGCGGCTGCTCTCTGCTCTCAATCGGCAGTTGGCCGATTATCTCGATAGGCATTCGCGCGAAGGCTTTGCTGCAAGTCGCGAGGAGTGGGAGTCCTGCAATCTCTGGCAGGGTGCCCAGGTCATTCTCTCGACTGCCCTGAGTTCCATCGAGGGTCGCGTGTTGGGTGTCGATAGCCGAGGAGCGCTGCGTCTCGAGGTGGATGGCGTGGAGCAGGGTTTCAGTGGAGGGGAGCTTAGTTTGAGGTTGCGTCAATGATTCTTGAGCTCGACTGTGGAAACTCGCTGATCAAGTGGCGGGTCATCGAGGGCGCGGCACGGTCGGTCGCCGGTGGCCTTGCGGAGTCCGATGATGCCCTGGTCGAACAGTTAACATCGCAGCAAGCGCTGCCAGTGCGAGCCTGTCGCCTGGTGAGCGTTCGCAGCGAGCAGGAAACCTCGCAACTGGTCGCACGGTTGGAGCAGCTGTTCCCGGTTTCGGCGCTGGTTGCATCATCCGGCAAGCAGTTGGCGGGAGTGCGCAACGGCTATCTCGACTACCAGCGCCTGGGGCTCGACCGCTGGTTGGCCCTCGTCGCGGCTCATCACCTGGCTAAGAAGGCCTGCCTGGTCATTGATCTGGGGACCGCGGTCACCTCTGACCTGGTCGCGGCGGATGGAGTGCATCTGGGGGGCTACATATGCCCGGGCATGACCCTGATGAGAAGCCAGTTGCGCACCCATACCCGACGTATCCGCTACGACGATGCAGAGGCCCGTCGGGCGCTTGCCAGTCTCCAGCCAGGGCATGCCACGGCCGAGGCGGTTGAGCGGGGTTGTCTGCTCATGCTCAGGGGGTTCGTTCGTGAGCAGTACGCCATGGCGTGCGAGCTGCTCGGTCCGGATTGTGAAATATTCCTGACGGGTGGGGATGCCGAACTGGTTCGCGACGAACTGGCTGGCGCCCGGATCATGCCGGACCTGGTTTTCGTAGGGCTGGCACTGGCTTGCCCGATTGAGTGAGAGGATCTATGCGCTGGTTCTTCCTGTTTCTCCTGGCCCTGAACGTCTTCTACTACGTCTGGCACCAGCAGCAATCCCCGCTACGGGCCAAGGAAATCGCACCGCTGGAACTCTATAAGGATGGGCAGAAGAACATTCTGCTGTTGGCCGAGAGCAACCTTGCTTCCAGGGCGCGCTCGGGGTCGCAGGTGCCGGCGCCGAGTGTGCCTTCGGCTGCCGAAGAGTCGATCGCATCCGAGTCGGCCTGTCTCTATCTTGGCGGAGGCGGTGAGGAGGCGGATGCCCGAAGGTTGCAGCAGCGCCTGCTGGGCCTGGATATCGAGGCGGAGGTCGAGGCCCGTGGGGAGATGAGCGTCGATTACTGGGTCTATCTTCCTCCGCTGGCCTCGCGGGAGGCTGCGCTTCGTCAGTTGAAGGAGCTTCAGGCGCGCAATATCGACAGCTACCTGATTGGCGAGGGAGTGCTGGCCAATGGCATTTCTTTGGGGATGTTTTCCGCGCGGGATTCGGCTGAAAGTGCGCAGGCGCGTCTCAAGACGGCAGGTTACGAGGCGGAGCTGAAGGAATTGCCCCGCGGGCAGCGTGATTTCTGGGTAAGGGTGGCCCCCGGCAGCCGGCGCCTGGTGGATGAGCAACTGCTCCAGGAGCTGGCTCGGGACTTCAAGGGATTGCAGCATCAAATAATGTCGTGCAAAGGTGTTGCATCCCCCTGATGGTTTGCATAGAATGGCGCCCGCTTCGCAGGGGGAAGTCTGAAAGACTCCTACCATGAAGTTGCTGTTGAAACCTAAGTTCAGGTTTTTTAAGAGAAAACTCTTGACAGCAAGGTGGCAGACGTAGAGAATGCCGCCCACCAGTTTGGAGGGATTCCCGAGTGGCCAAAGGGATCAGACTGTAAATCTGACGTCATAGACTTCGAAGGTTCGAATCCTTCTCCCTCCACCAGTTTAAAAGCGTGAGCTTCGGGCTCCGCGGGTATAGTTCAGTGGTAGAACCTCAGCCTTCCAAGCTGATGATGCGGGTTCGATTCCCGCTACCCGCTCCAGTCAAGTTGCTTGTGTTTCGCTCATGTAGCTCAGTTGGTAGAGCACACCCTTGGTAAGGGTGAGGTCAGCGGTTCAAATCCGCTCATGAGCTCCATTTATCCAGGGGCAGATATGAAAATATCTGCCCTTGTTCTAATGGTAGCGTGATCCGCTCAATTCCTTGAAGGGGATGGTCTCCATGGCTAAAGAAAAATTTGAACGGAACAAGCCGCACGTCAACGTCGGCACCATCGGTCACGTTGACCATGGCAAGACCACTCTGACCGCTGCACTGACCAAGGTCTGCTCCGACACCTGGGGTGGTTCCGCTCGTGCTTTCGATCAGAT
>NZ_JBZWBG010000040.1:0-3923 GCF_058680555.1 Pseudomonas sp. YA1 | reverse complement strand
AAGGAGGTGGGGGGGGAAATTCCCATTGGTGCACCGATCGCGGGGGTGCGCGCGCGCATCCTCGATGCGGCGGGTGGGGTCTGTCCGGTGGGTTGCCGAGGCGAACTGCTGATCGCCGGCGCCGGCCTGGCGCGTGGCTATCTGGGACGACCTGGGCTGACCGCGGAGCGCTTCGTGCCGGACCCGTACGGCGACGGCGAGCGGATCTACCGTACCGGCGACCTGGCGCGGTTGCGCAGAGACGGGCAGATCGACTATCTCGGTCGCCTGGACCACCAGGTGAAGATCCGGGGTTTCCGTATCGAACTGGGCGAGATCGAGGCGCGCCTGCTGGAGCAGGAGTGCGTGCGCGAAGCGGTGGTGCTGGCCGCCGACGGTGCGAGCGGCCAGCAGTTGCTGGGCTACGTGGTACCGCAGGATGTCGGGGCGCTGGAGGACGAGAAGCGCGGCGCCCTGCGTGAAGTGCTGAAGTCGGCGCTCAAGGCGAGCCTGCCGGAATACATGGTGCCGACCCAGTGGGTGTTCCTGGCGGCGCTGCCGCTGCTGCCCAACGGCAAGCTGGACCGCAAGGCGCTGCCGGCGCCGGAAGCCGGCGACAGCCAGCAGGTCTACGCCGCACCGGAGACGGACCTGGAGCAGCAGCTGGCGGCGATCTGGGCGGAGGTACTGAAGCTGGAGCGGGTCGGGCTGACCGACAACTTCTTCGAGCTGGGCGGAGACTCGATCATCTCCCTGCAGGTGGTGAGCCGAGCTCGCCAGGCGGGTATCCAGTTCACCCCCAAGGATCTGTTCCAGCACCAGACCGTGCAAGGCGTGGCTTCGGTCGCACGCTTCGCGCCGGCGTTAGCGGTCGACCAGGGCCCGGTCAGCGGATCGATGCCGCTGACTCCGGTGCAACGGCGCTTCTTCGCCGAGGCGATTCCCCAGCGCAATCACTGGAACCAGTCTCTGTTGCTGGCGCCGGCAGATTCTCTCGAGCCTGTTCTGTTGAGAGAAGCGTTACAGGCCGTCGTTTCCCGTCATGATGCCTTGCGATTGCGTTTCGACGGCGTGGACGAAGAGTGGCAGGCGGCGTTCGATCCTGCCGCGTGTGCGGAAGATGTGCTATGGGTGCGTCAGTTGGCTGACGGCGACCTTTCGGAGGTCGTCGAGGCGGCACAACGCAGCTTGGATCTGAAACATGGGCCTTTGCTGCGAGTGCTGCTGGCCGATTTGCCCGATGGCAGCCAGCGGCTCTTGCTGGTCGTTCATCACCTGGTGGTGGACGGCGTTTCCTGGCGAATCCTGCTGGAAGACCTGCAACAGGCCTATCAGAGCCTACAGGCTGGACAGGCGCCGAACTTGCCGGCGAAAACCAGTTCGTTCAAGGCTTGGGCCGATCGCCTGAAGGAGCATGCCAGCAGCGAAGCCGTCGAGCGTGAGCTTTGTTATTGGCGACAGGCGCTGGAGGGCGTGAGCACGGATCTGCCTTGCGAGCGTCCCGAAGGTGGCCGTCAGCAAAGGCATGTTGCCCACGCTGATACCCGGTTGCCGCGCGAGACGACCCGTCGCTTGCTGCAGGAGGCGCCAGCAGCCTACCGCACACAGGTCAACGACCTGCTGCTGACAGCGCTGGCACGGGTGGTTTGTCGCTGGAGCGGGCGGGCGGAGGTTCTGGTCCGCCTGGAGGGTCATGGGCGCGAGGACTTGTTCGAGGATATCGACCTGACCCGTACCGTTGGCTGGTTCACCAGCCTCTATCCAGTGCGCCTCAGCCCCCGGCAGAACCTGGCCGACTCGGTCAAGGCCATCAAGGAACAGCTGCGCGCAATTCCTTCCAGGGGGATCGGCTACGGCCTACTGCGCTACCTGGGAAGCGCCGAGGCCCGCAGAACGCTCGAAACGTTGCCGGAAGGCGAGATCGTCTTCAACTATCTAGGCCAGTTCGATGGCAGCTTCGATGAGCAACGCGGATTGTTCGCGCCGGCCCGGGAGGATGGTGGTGCGGTCATGGACGAGCAGGCGCCTCTGGGCGCATTGCTGAGCGTCGACGGGCGGGTCTACGACGGCGAGCTGAGCCTGGGCTGGACCTTCAGCCGGGAAGTGTTCGACGAGCAGACCATACAGGCGCTCGCGGATGAGTACGGACGGGAGCTCCAGACTCTTGTGGAACATTGCTGCCAGGAGCGCAATCGTGGCGTGACACCATCGGACTTTCCCTTGGCGAACCTCGACCAGGCCGGACTTGACGCTTTGCCAGTTCCGGCAGGCGAGATCGCCGACCTCTATCCGCTGTCGCCAATGCAGCAGGGGATGCTTTTCCACTCCCTGTACGAGCAGGGAGGAAGCGACTACGTCAACCAGATGCGAGTGGACGTGGAAGGACTGGACGTCGGGGCTTTCCACCAGGCCTGGTTGGCGACCGTCGCCAGTCACGAGGTGCTGCGGGCCAACATACTGACGGACCTGGAGCGGCCGCTGCAACTGATCCACAAGCAGGTGCGGCTGCCCTTCGAGGTTTTCGACTGGAGTGCGCGAGAGGACCTTGAGCAGGCGCTGGAGTCGTATGCGCAAGACGTGCGGCGCAAGGGGTTCGACCTGACCAGGGAGCCGTTGTTGCGGATCGCGGTTATTCGCGTGGGCGAAGGTCGACATCATCTGGTCTATACGAACCATCACATTCTGATGGACGGCTGGAGTGGCTCGCGCTTGCTCGGCGAGGTGCTGGAGCGGTATGCGGGTCGCTTGCCGGCGTCGCTGGCGGGTCGCTATCGCGACTATATCGCCTGGCTGCAACGTCAGGATCAGGATGCCGCCGGGCGTTTCTGGAAGGAGCAACTCGCCGAGCTCGATGCACCTACGCGGCTGATGCAGGCGCTTGCTGGTCAGGTCAAACCAGTGGCTGATGGTTACGGCGATCACTATCAACTGTTCGACGCGGAGCAGACCCGACGGCTGGATGCCTTTGCCCGCGCCCAACGAGTGACCCTGAACACCCTGGTGCAATCGGCCTGGCTGCTGCTTTTGCAACGCTATACCGGACAGGAAACGGTGTGCTTCGGCGCCACGGTGGCCGGCCGGCCGATGGAGCTATCCGGCATCGAGCAGCAGATCGGGTTGTTCATCAATACCCTGCCGGTCATTTGCCGTCCGCGCGCGGACCTGAGCGTGGGCGATTGGGTCGCCATGGTGCAAGAGCGCAACCTGGCCTTGCGTGAGTATGAGCACACGCCATTGTTCGAGGTGCAGCGTTGGGCCGGACAGGGTGGTGAGTCCTTGTTCGACAGTCTGCTGGTATTCGAGAACTACCCCGTATCGGAGGCCCTGGAACAAGGAGCTCCGGCAGGATTGCGCTTTGGTGAGGTGGTGAGTCGAGAACAGACCAACTACCCGCTGACCCTGGCCGTGAACATGGGCGAGACGCTGACCATCCACTATAGCTACGACCGTTTGCACCTGGATGCGGTCACCGTGGAACGGCTGGCAACCCATTGGCGTAATTTGCTGGAGGCGATCTGCCAGGACGCAAACCGGAGTCTTGGCGAGTTGCCGCTATTGGATCGTTCCGAGCGGGACCTGCTGCTGGCGCGCTGGGACCAGACCGGTGAGGACTATCCGAGCCGGCCGTTCGTCCACCAGTTGGTCGCGGAGCAGGCGCGTCGAGCGCCGGAGGCGATTGCGGTGCTGTTCGGCGAGCAGCGGCTGAGCTATGGCGAACTCGACAGCCAGGCCAACCGCCTGGCCCAGCGCCTGGTGGAACTGGGCGTGGGTCCGGAGGTGCGGGTGGCCATCGCCATGCGCCGTTCGGCGGAGATCATGGTGGCATTCCTGGCCGTACTCAAGGCCGGCGGCGCCTACGTGCCGCTGGACATCGCCTATCCGGCCGAGCGCCTGCGCTACATGCTGGAGGATTGCGGCGCGGCGCTGGTGCTGACCCAGCGCGA
>NZ_JBZWBG010000039.1:0-4066 GCF_058680555.1 Pseudomonas sp. YA1 | reverse complement strand
GCTTACGGAGTAAATCCTTCACCCTAGCCGGCGCACCTTCTCCCGAAGTTACGGTGCCATTTTGCCTAGTTCCTTCACCCGAGTTCTCTCAAGCGCCTTGGTATTCTCTACCCGACCACCTGTGTCGGTTTGGGGTACGGTTCCTGGTTACCTGAAGCTTAGAAGCTTTTCTTGGAAGCATGGCATCAACCACTTCGTCATCTAAAAGACGACTCGTCATCAGCTCTCGGCCTTGAAACCCCGGATTTACCTAAGATTTCAGCCTACCACCTTAAACTTGGACAACCAACGCCAAGCTGGCCTAGCCTTCTCCGTCCCTCCATCGCAGTAACCAGAAGTACAGGAATATTAACCTGTTTCCCATCGACTACGCTTTTCAGCCTCGCCTTAGGAACCGACTAACCCTGCGTCGATTAACGTTGCGCAGGAACCCTTGGTCTTTCGGCGTGGGTGTTTTTCACACCCATTGTCGTTACTCATGTCAGCATTCGCACTTCTGATACCTCCAGCAAGCTTCTCAACTCACCTTCACAGGCTTACAGAACGCTCCTCTACCGCGTCACTTACGTGACACCCGCAGCTTCGGTGTGTGGTTTGAGCCCCGTTACATCTTCCGCGCAGGCCGACTCGACTAGTGAGCTATTACGCTTTCTTTAAAGGGTGGCTGCTTCTAAGCCAACCTCCTAGCTGTCTAAGCCTTCCCACATCGTTTACCACTTAACCACAACTTTGGGACCTTAGCTGGCGGTCTGGGTTGTTTCCCTTTTCACGACGGACGTTAGCACCCGCCGTGTGTCTCCCATGCTCGGCACTTCTGGGTATTCGGAGTTTGCATCGGTTTGGTAAGTCGGGATGACCCCCTAGCCGAAACAGTGCTCTACCCCCCAGAGTGATACATGAGGCGCTACCTAAATAGCTTTCGAGGAGAACCAGCTATCTCCGAGCTTGATTAGCCTTTCACTCCGATCCACAAGTCATCCCCTACCTTTTCAACGGGAGTGGGTTCGGTCCTCCAGTCAGTGTTACCTAACCTTCAACCTGCTCATGGATAGATCGCCCGGTTTCGGGTCTATACCCAGCGACTAAACGCCCTATTAAGACTCGCTTTCGCTACGCCTACCCTATACGGTTAAGCTTGCCACTGAATATAAGTCGCTGACCCATTATACAAAAGGTACGCAGTCACCTAACAAGTAGGCTCCCACTGCTTGTACGCATACGGTTTCAGGTTCTATTTCACTCCCCTCTCCGGGGTTCTTTTCGCCTTTCCCTCACGGTACTGGTTCACTATCGGTCAGTCAGTAGTATTTAGCCTTGGAGGATGGTCCCCCCATGTTCAGACAAAGTTTCTCGTGCTCCGTCCTACTCGATTTCACTTCAAAGATCCTTTCGCGTACGGGGCTATCACCCACTATGGCCGCACTTTCCAGAGCGTTCCGCTAAAATCAATGAAGCTTAAGGGCTAATCCCCGTTCGCTCGCCACTACTAAGGGAATCTCGGTTGATTTCTTTTCCTCAGGGTACTTAGATGTTTCAGTTCCCCTGGTTCGCCTCTTGCACCTATGGATTCAGTACAAGATACCTAGGTTATCCTAGGTGGGTTCCCCCATTCAGAGATCTCCGGATCAAAGTCTGTTTGCCGACTCCCCGAAGCTTTTCGCAGGCTACCACGTCTTTCATCGCCTCTGACTGCCAAGGCATCCACCGTATGCGCTTCTTCACTTGACCATATA
The DNA here is from genome assembly GCF_058680555.1 of Pseudomonas sp. YA1. NCBI lineage: Bacteria > Pseudomonadati > Pseudomonadota > Gammaproteobacteria > Pseudomonadales > Pseudomonadaceae > Pseudomonas > Pseudomonas sp. YA1. Next base: position 2,333 of record NZ_JBZWBG010000039.1, on the reverse strand, counting down.
ACCCCAAGCAATCTGGTTATACTGTGAAGACGACATTCGCCGAAAATTCGCGCTTGAACTCGCAAATTTTACCTTGACTTGAATGATCACCAGTGAAAGAGATCATTCAGTCTTACTTCTATCACATACCCGAATTTTTAAAGAACAGTTCTGGTGCAAAGACCAGAAATCAATGTTCATTCACGAACATTCATTTCTGAGCTTTCGACGATTGTTTGGATGGTGGAGCCAAGGAGGATCGAACTCCTGACCTCCTGCGTGCAAAGCAGGCGCTCTCCCAGCTGAGCTATGGCCCCGTATCGGATCACGCAGCACACCAACAATTGGTGGGTCTGGGCAGATTCGAACTGCCGACCTCACCCTTATCAGGGGTGCGCTCTAACCAACTGAGCTACAGACCCAATCGTCTAACCAGTGAATCAAGCAATTCGTGTGGGAGCTTATGAAGAAGCTGAGATCTTCGATTAAGGAGGTGATCCAGCCGCAGGTTCCCCTACGGCTACCTTGTTACGACTTCACCCCAGTCATGAATCACTCCGTGGTAACCGTCCCCCTTGCGGTTAGACTAGCTACTTCTGGAGCAACCCACTCCCATGGTGTGACGGGCGGTGTGTACAAGGCCCGGGAACGTATTCACCGTGACATTCTGATTCACGATTACTAGCGATTCCGACTTCACGCAGTCGAGTTGCAGACTGCGATCCGGACTACGATCGGTTTTATGGGATTAGCTCCACCTCGCGGCTTGGCAACCCTTTGTACCGACCATTGTAGCACGTGTGTAGCCCTGGCCGTAAGGGCCATGATGACTTGACGTCATCCCCACCTTCCTCCGGTTTGTCACCGGCAGTCTCCTTAGAGTGCCCACCCGAGGTGCTGGTAACTAAGGACAAGGGTTGCGCTCGTTACGGGACTTAACCCAACATCTCACGACACGAGCTGACGACAGCCATGCAGCACCTGTGTCTGAGTTCCCGAAGGCACCAATCCATCTCTGGAAAGTTCTCAGCATGTCAAGGCCAGGTAAGGTTCTTCGCGTTGCTTCGAATTAAACCACATGCTCCACCGCTTGTGCGGGCCCCCGTCAATTCATTTGAGTTTTAACCTTGCGGCCGTACTCCCCAGGCGGTCGACTTATCGCGTTAGCTGCGCCACTAAGATCTCAAGGATCCCAACGGCTAGTCGACATCGTTTACGGCGTGGACTACCAGGGTATCTAATCCTGTTTGCTCCCCACGCTTTCGCACCTCAGTGTCAGTATCAGTCCAGGTGGTCGCCTTCGCCACTGGTGTTCCTTCCTATATCTACGCATTTCACCGCTACACAGGAAATTCCACCACCCTCTACCGTACTCTAGCTCAGTAGTTTTGGATGCAGTTCCCAGGTTGAGCCCGGGGATTTCACATCCAACTTGCTGAACCACCTACGCGCGCTTTACGCCCAGTAATTCCGATTAACGCTTGCACCCTTCGTATTACCGCGGCTGCTGGCACGAAGTTAGCCGGTGCTTATTCTGTTGGTAACGTCAAAACAGCAAGGTATTAACTTACTGCCCTTCCTCCCAACTTAAAGTGCTTTACAATCCGAAGACCTTCTTCACACACGCGGCATGGCTGGATCAGGCTTTCGCCCATTGTCCAATATTCCCCACTGCTGCCTCCCGTAGGAGTCTGGACCGTGTCTCAGTTCCAGTGTGACTGATCATCCTCTCAGACCAGTTACGGATCGTCGCCTTGGTAGGCCTTTACCCCACCAACTAGCTAATCCGACCTAGGCTCATCTGATAGCGTGAGGTCCGAAGATCCCCCACTTTCTCCCTCAGGACGTATGCGGTATTAGCGCCCGTTTCCGGACGTTATCCCCCACTACCAGGCAGATTCCTAGGCATTACTCACCCGTCCGCCGCTGAATCCAGGAGCAAGCTCCCTTCATCCGCTCGACTTGCATGTGTTAGGCCTGCCGCCAGCGTTCAATCTGAGCCATGATCAAACTCTTCAGTTCAATACTGCTTGGGTTTTGAGAAAACCCTAAACTTGGCTCAGCAATCGCATTCTCTTAAAAAGAGATAAAACTCTCGAATTCACGAGTGTTACTTGCGTTGCTGATAATCTTGCGATCACCAGTCTTACATCACAAGCACCCACACGAATTGCTTGATTCGACTTGTTAAAGAGCAGTTGGTCAAGGCTTTCGTCTCAACCGAGGCCGCGCATTCTACAGCAACCTCTCGTTCCGTCAAGCGTTATTTTCGAAAATTTTCTTTTCTACTCAACCGCTTGCGCCGACCTTCAAACCATCTTCCGATCAGCGGGAGGCGCATTCTACAGCGTTCA
>NZ_JBZWBG010000038.1:0-4592 GCF_058680555.1 Pseudomonas sp. YA1 | reverse complement strand
GGGTATCCGGATTAAGTGGTAGATGGAGCCCCCTTGCTCCTTCGAACCCTTAACTCTCCCAGAAGGTTGATAGATCGACGCCGTAGTTTTTCTCAGGCTCGGGAAGACCCATGCTGTAGGTCATGGTGGCCTTGCCCAGGAAGGGGGATTCCTTGATCTGCGGCACCTTCTTCTTGTGCTTGGTGGTGTAGAGCATCCGGGCCCGCATCACCTCGAATGAGTAGCCCCGGCCATCGCGGTTCTTGTCCTTGGCCAGCCGATTGATCGACTCCGTGAAGGCGTTGGTGATTGGGGTGTCGGTTTCGAAGTAGGCCAGCACCTCCTCGCGCCATCCGCTGACGGCGCTGACGAGATCCTTCCACACCTCTTTCTGCCCCTGTGGAATGTCGTCAATCCAGCGGGCCAGCGCCTTTTCGGCATCACGCCGGGTGGTGCTGTCCCAGATGTGGTAGAACCGCTCCTTGTGCTCGTAGGCCGCCAGGAGCTGAGGGAAGGCCCCTGTCCATGTCTCCATGATAAGCCGCTCGCGATCTGAAACGTCGTGGGCACGCTTCAGCAGGATCTTCCTATCGCCCTTGAGGGTCCGCCGCTGGTTTGGCTTCAGATCCTTCCTGAGTCCCTTACGCACCTTCTCCAGGGCTTCGTTGGCCATCCGCACCACATGGAACTTATCGACCACAATGCGAGCCTGCGGCAGTACCGCCTGGACAGCACGGCGGTAGGGTTTCCACATATCCATGCTGACGATCTCGACCTGGTGGCGCTCGGTCATGCTCATGAGGCGCCTCGTCACCGCGTCCTGCTGGCGACCGGGCAGCAGGTCCAGTAGGGTACGCTCCTCCAGGTTGGTCAGGATGCAGCGGTAGCGGCGGTTCAGGTACAGCTCGTCGATCCCCAGGCAGCGGGGTGTCTCGAAACGATGCCAGGCTGCCAGGAACTCAGCCTTCTTCTTGAATATCTCGCGGACAGTCTTCTCGTCGAGGCCCGTGGTATCAGCCACGTAGGCGTAGGGGTGATTGAAGGCTTCCTTCTCGACGTGGTTGTAAAGCCTCCGCGTCATGCGGTGATCGTCTACCATTTCCGGAAGAGCTGGCCGGAACGTCCTTCCACACGCCCGGCAGGTGTAGCGGCGACGGACCACCCAGAGGGTGACCCGCTTTCCGTGGATGGGTAGGTCGCGATAGGCCACATCGCGCTTGCCGAACCTGACAAACTCACTCTCAACGCCGCATTCCTCGCAAGCTAGAGGCTCAGGAGCTTCGACCTGGTAGTGGAGATCATGCTCTTCCATCTTGGTGCCTAGGACGTGGTACTCGGGAAGGTGAAGGATGTTGTCAGGCAAGCTAGTCATGCAAACTTTCCTTGTCGACATGGTCCATAGATGATCGCGACTCTTTGACCGCGTTGTTTTCAACGAACTGAAGGTGAGTTACTCCCTTGGGTCTTCTGCTTCTCTGAGCCCTTCATGCAATGACGCAATTAGCGGGCAAGTGATATTGCCTTGTTGTGCATGGCATCTGTCGACCATTTCGCTCAGCACCTTCTCAATTCTTTCAAGCCTGTCGATCTTCTCGCGAACGTCCCCTAACTTGTGCTCTGCGAGAGCACTGGCTTCTTGACAGTGGGCGCCATCTTCCAGCCGAAGTAGGTCACTGATCTCATCCAGACTAAAGCCCAGCTGCTGCGCCGTTTTCACGAACGTCAACCTGTCGATATCGGCGGCACTATAGCGTCGAATACCTCCGGGAGGGCGTTCGGGCTCCGATAATAGCCCTCGTCGCTGGTAATAGCGGATTGTCTCGACATTGACGCCGGCCGCCTTGGCCAGGCCGCCAATGGTCATGGTGTCCGCCACTTTATCTGCATGTCTCTTCATGATGCTTGACTCCGTACCAAGCTACGGAAGTAACCTTATCGTAGCTCCCCCCATCCCGAAAGGAGAATCGTCAATGCGGACATCTAAAACGGGGCGAGGGCCCCTGGCCGCCGGAGGAGTCGCGGCCCTCCTGGCCTCGGCGTGTTGCCTCGGCCCGCTGGTGCTGATCACGCTGGGCGTTTCCGGCGCCTGGATCAGCAATCTGGCGGCGTTGGAGCCCTATCGCCCGCTCTTTATCGGCGTCGCGCTGGTGGCGATGTTCTTCGCCTGGCGTCGCGTCTTTCGGCCAGTGGAAAAGTGCCAGCCGGGAGAGGTGTGTGCCGTGCCACGGGTCAGGACGGGCTACAAGGCGATCTTCTGGCTCGTATCGCTGCTGGTGCTAATCGCCCTGGTATTCCCCTACATCTTGCCCCTGTTCTATTAAAAGGAGATCTACCATGAAAGCTCGTTTCGCCTTCATCGCGCTACTCGCCCTGCTCAGCACGCCCGCCTTAGCGGCCCTGCAGACCGTGACGCTGTCGGTGCCGGGCATGACCTGTGCCGCCTGCCCGATCACCGTCAAGGCCGCCCTCAACAAGGTGGACGGCGTCTCGCAAGTCGACGTGAGCTACGCGGATCTCGAGGCCGTGGTCACCTTTGACGACGCCCGAACGTCGGTGGAGGCATTGACCGAGGCCACCATCAACGCTGGGTATCCATCAACCCCGACATCCTCGCAAGCGGATCGAGAGTGATCATGAAGAATCCCAAGCCCCTGCTGCGCGTGAGCGTGATCGGCACCGTCCTGGTGGCATTGTGCTGCTTTACGCCGATCCTGGTGATCCTGCTTGGCACGGTGGGCCTGGCGGGGCTGACGGGCTATCTCGACGTTGTGTTATTGCCGGCCCTGGCCTTCTTCATCGGCCTGACCATTTATGCGATTTGGCGTAAGAAGCAGTTCGACGCCTGTTGTGACAACGGCTCTATCAAATCAAGGAATACGCCCCCTGAGTGACATCAAGCAGCTGCACATCGCGGTCATCGGGTGAGTTGTTTACGAGCTTGCCCGCCACGGTGAAGGAATAAGCGTGAAAGATTCGCAGAAATTTTTAAGCGTCGTGCTTGGCACCGGGTTGATGGTGCTGTGTTGCGCCGCGCCAATCGCCCTGGTGCTATTCGGTACGGCGGGCCTGGCCGCGTTGGCAGGCTATCTCGATTACCTGCTGTTTGCCGCCCTGGCCATCGGCTTACCTCTCTACGCGCGATACCACAAGCGGAAGCAGGATGCCGGCTTTACTAATGAAGACTCGGAGAAACGTGATGATTGAACTCAACGTGAGTGGCATGACCTGTGACCGCTGTGCGGATCATGTCAGGGAAGCCCTGGAGAAGCTGCCCGGCGTGCAGTCGGTGGAGGTATCCTATCCTCAGGGGACGGCATCGGTAGCCGTTGATCCGGAGACACCGGCCTCGGCGTTGACGTTTGCCGTGACCCGACTTGGCTACCAAGCTCGACTGGCCAACAGTGGGTCCACTTCCCCGGCAGGCGCATCGGTGTCCAAGGGCCGTGATGAAGACGCCCCGCACATCGCGGTGATCGGCAGCGGCGGCGCCGCCATGGCGGCGGCCCTGAAAGCCGCCGAGCGCGGCGCCCGGATCACCCTGATCGAACGCGGCACCGTCGGCGGTACCTGTGTCAATACAGGCTGTGTGCCTTCGAAGATCATGATTCGCGCGGCCCATATTGCCCACTTGCGTACGGAAAGTCCCTTCGATGCAGGCCTGAGCGCCCAGGCGCCGGTGGTGGATCGGGCCAAGCTGCTCGAGCAGCAGCAGCGACGTGTCGAGGAACTGCGTGACGCCAAGTACGAGGGGATTCTGCGCGACCACCCGGCCATCACGGTCCTGCACGGCGAGGCCCGGTTTATCGATGCCCATAGCCTGATGGTCAAGCTGAACGAGGGCGGCGAGCAGGTCGTCCACTTCGACCGCGCCTTAATCGGTACTGGCGCCCGACCGGCAGTACCGCCGATCCCGGGTCTTGCCGACACCCCCTACCTGACCTCTACCAGTGCGCTGGCCCTGGACACCCTTCCCGAGCGGCTGATTGTGATCGGCGCCTCGGTGGTGGCCCTGGAACTGGCCCAGGCCTTCGCCCGGCTGGGCAGCCGGGTCACGGTGCTGGCCCGCAGCCGCCTGCTCTCCCAGGAAGACCCGGCGGTAGGGGATGCGGTGGAGGCGGCGTTTCGCCGCGAGAGCATCGAGGTCCTCAAGCAGACCCAGGCGAGCCGCGTGGACTACACCGACAATGAATTCATTGTCGACACCAACGCCGGCACCTTGCGGGCGGATCAACTGCTGGTGGCCACCGGACGGACACCCAATACCGAGGCCCTGAACCTGGCGAGCCTCGGCGTGGAAACCGCACGTGGGGCGATTCTGGTCGATGAGCATCTGCACACCACGGTGCCGGGGCTCTATGCCGCCGGTGACTGCACCGATCAGCCGGAGTTCGTCTATGTCGCCGCCGCCGGGGGCAGCCGGGCTGCCGTCAACATGACCGGGGGCGAAGCCACCCTGGACCTGAGCGCCATGCCGGCGGTGATCTTCACCGACCCCCAGGTGGCCACCGTCGGCCTGACGGAAGCCGAGGCCATCGAGCAAGGCTTCAGCGTCGATACCCGCGAGCTGGACCTGGAAAACGTGCCGCGTGCGCTGGTGAATTTCGACACCGGTG
>NZ_JBZWBG010000037.1:0-9617 GCF_058680555.1 Pseudomonas sp. YA1 | reverse complement strand
GCATTTCATCAGGGCTCGGGAGTTGCAACACCACTCCATGAAGCCGGATATACGGATGCAGTCGTACACAGGTTTGAAATCAAGACAAACACTGGCAAACCGGGAGGGGTCCATATACGGATAACGCCAGGGGCGTTATCCGCCGCTGTCCCGGAGAACCGGCGGATAACCGCAAGCGGTTATTCGCCCTACGGAACCAGGATCCGCCACGTAGAGGTTTGTCATGCTTGCCCTCCAGACGATGGGGTAGCGAACTCGCCCCGGCAGGAGGCCGAATCGTCGCGCAGCGGGTCGAGCGACAGTGATGCCGCGAAGGCGTCTCGCTCCAGGGGAACCGTCGCGACGGGTTGCCTGCAAGCTACACCCAGCCCCTCCCCCAATAGTCCCCGCGACCAATCGTCAGCCCCTCATCCCACCGTCCCGCGACACCAACGAATCCACCTGAAACCCACGCCCAGCAAGGCCTACAGCGCTAATCACAGACGCCCTTGACCTCAACTTAACTTGAGGTTTTATAGTCTCCGCTGCGGTCATACCGCCCCGTTTCCCCAGGACCACGAACCGCCCCCACGGCCGCTTCGCGGCGCCGGATGGCGACCAGCACAAGGAACGACCCATGCAGCGCTTCATCGATAACTCGCTCGAAAGCAACTGGCTCTGGCTGACCGCCCGGATCTGCCTGGTCCTGATGTTCGTCGCCTCGGGACTGGCGAAGCTGTTCGACTATCAGGCCAGCCTGGAGGAAATGCGCGCCGCCGGCCTGGAGCCGGCCTGGCTGTTCAACATCGCCACCGCCGTGACCCTGCTGGCCGGCTCCGCGCTGGTCCTGCTGGACCGCAAGCTATGGCTCGGCGCCGGGGCGCTGGCGGTGTTCCTGCTGCTGACCATCCTCATCGTCCACACCTTCTGGAGCAAGACCGGCGTCGAAGCCAAGCTGGCGATGTTCTTCGCCCTCGAACACATCGCGGTGATCGGCGGCCTGATCGCCACGGCCATCGCCAGCGCGCAACGCCAGCGGCTGCGCCAGGACGTCTCCGTGGCCGCCACCTACCAAAAGGCCTGAGGCGATCATGCAGAAACCCGTCCTGATCGCCAGTGCCGCGCTCATCTGCGCGGCGGTTATCGGCATCGCCGTCTACGCCACCGGCTCGGCGAAGAAAGACGCCGGCGGTTTCGCCGGCTACCCGCCGGTGAAGGTCGCCCTCGCCTCGGTGGAGCGGCGGGTGGTGCCGCGCGTCTTCGATGGCGTCGGCGAGCTGGAGGCCGGTCGCCAGGTCCAGGTGGCCGCCGAAGCGGCAGGACGGATCACCCGCATCGCCTTCGAATCGGGCCAGCAGGTGCAGCAAGGGCAGTTGCTGGTGCAACTCAACGACGCGGTGGAACAGGCCGAGCTGATCCGTCTCAAGGCGCAGTTGCGTAATGCCGAGATCCTCCATGCCCGTGCGCGCAAGCTGGTAGAGCGCAACGTCGCCTCGCAGGAACAGCTGGACAACGCCGTCGCCGCCCGCGACATGGCGCTCGGCGCGGTGCGCCAGACCCAGGCGCTGATCGACCAGAAGGCGATCCGCGCGCCCTTCTCCGGCCAGCTCGGCATCCGCCGCGTGCACCTCGGCCAGTACCTCGGCGTCGCCGAGCCGGTGGCCAGCCTGGTGGATGCGCGGACCCTGAAAAGCAATTTCTCCCTGGACGAAAGCACCAGCCCCGAGCTGAAGCTCGGCCAGCCCCTCGAGGTCCTGGTCGACGCCTATCCGGGGCGCAGCTTCCCGGCGCGCATCAGCGCCATCGACCCGCTGATCGGCAAGTCGCGCACGGTGCAGGTCCAGGCCTTGCTGGACAACCCCGAAGGCCTGCTCGCCGCCGGCATGTTCGCCAGCATCCGGGTCTCGCGCAAAGCCGACGCGCCGTCGCTGAGCGTGCCGGAAACCGCGGTCACCTATACCGCCTACGGCGACACCGTGTTCGTCGCCCACCAGGAAGGCGACCGGCCGCTCAGCGCCAAGCGCGTCTCGGTGCGGATCGGCGAGCGCTGGGACGGTCGCGTGGAAATCCTCCAGGGCCTCGCCGAGGGCGACCGGGTAGTGACTTCCGGACAGATCAACCTGAGCGACGGGATGGCCGTGGAACCGGTCAAGGAAGACACCCTGAGCAGCGCCGCGCCCCCCGTGCCGGTCGCCGGCCGCTGAAGGAACCCCGCGATGACCTTTACCGACCTGTTCGTCCGCCGGCCGGTGCTGGCGCTGGTGGTCAGCACGCTGATCCTGCTGCTCGGCCTGTTCTCCCTGGGCAAGCTGCCGATCCGCCAGTACCCGCTGCTGGAAAGCTCGACCATCACCGTCACCACCGAGTACCCCGGCGCCTCCGCCGATCTCATGCAGGGCTTCGTCACCCAGCCGATCGCCCAGGCGGTGTCGTCGGTGGAGGGCATCGACTACCTTTCCTCGACCTCGGTGCAGGGGCGTAGCGTGGTGACCATCCGCATGCTGCTCAACCGCGATTCGACCCAGGCGATGACCGAGACCATGGCCAAGGTCAACTCGGTGCGCTACAAGCTGCCCGAGCGTGCCTACGACTCGGTGATCGAACGCTCTTCCGGCGAGACCACCGCGGTGGCCTACGTCGGCTTTTCCAGCAAGACCCTGCCGATCCCGGCGTTGACCGACTACCTGTCGCGGGTGGTCGAGCCGATGTTCTCTTCCATCGACGGCGTGGCCAAGGTCCAGACCTTTGGCGGCCAGCGCCTGGCCATGCGCCTCTGGCTCGACGCCGACCGCCTCGCCGGGCGCGGCCTGACCGCCTCCGACGTGGCCGAGGCGATCCGCCGCAACAACTACCAGGCGGCGCCGGGGATGGTGAAGGGGCAGTACGTGCTGTCCAACGTGCGGGTCAACACCGACCTGACCAACGTCGACGACTTCCGCGAAATGGTCATCCGCAACGATGGCAACGGCCTGGTGCGCCTGCGCGACGTCGGTACCGTCGAACTGGGCGCCGCCGCCACCGAGACCAGCGCACTGATGGACGGCGACCCGGCGGTGCACCTGGGGTTGTTCCCGACGCCCACCGGCAACCCGCTGGTGATCGTCGACGGCATCCGCAAGCTGCTGCCGGAGATCCAGAAGACCCTGCCGCCGGATGTCCGCGTCGACCTCGCCTACGAGACTTCGCGCTTCATCCAGGCCTCCATCGACGAGGTGGTGCGGACCCTGGTGGAAGCGCTGCTGATCGTGGTGCTGGTGATCTACCTCTGCCTCGGCTCGCTGCGCAGCGTGCTGATCCCGGTGGCGACCATTCCCCTGTCGATGCTCGGCGCCGCCGCGCTGATGCTGGCCTTCGGCTTCAGCGTCAACCTGCTGACCCTGCTGGCGATGGTGCTGGCCATCGGGCTGGTGGTGGACGACGCCATCGTGGTGGTGGAGAACGTCCACCGCCACATCGAGGAAGGCAAGTCGCCGGTGGCGGCGGCGCTGATCGGGGCCCGCGAAGTGGCCGGCCCGGTGATCGCCATGACCATCACCCTGGCCGCCGTGTACACCCCCATCGGCCTGATGGGCGGCCTCACCGGCGCGCTGTTCCGCGAGTTCGCCCTGACCCTGGCGGGCGCGGTGATCGTGTCCGGGGTGGTGGCGCTGACCCTGTCGCCGGTGATGAGTTCGCTGCTGCTCCAGGCACACCAGAACGAGGGGCGCATGGGCCGCGCCGCCGAGTGGTTCTTCGGCGGCCTGACGCGGCGCTACGGGCAGGTCCTGGAGTTCTCCCTGGGCCACCGCTGGCTGACCGGCGGCCTGGCCTTGCTGGTGTGCATCAGCCTGCCGCTGCTGTATTCGATGCCCAAGCGCGAACTGGCGCCGACCGAGGACCAGGCCGCGGTGCTCACCGCGATCAAGGCGCCGCAGCACGCCAACCTCGACTACGTCGAACTGTTCGCGCGCAAGCTCGACCAGGTCTACACCAGCATCCCGGAAACCGTGAGCACCTGGATCATCAACGGCACCGACGGACCGGCGGCGAGCTTCGGCGGGATCAACCTGGCGGCCTGGGAAAAACGCGAGCGCGACGCCTCGGCGATCCAGTCCGAGCTGCAAGGCAAGGTCGGCGACGTCGAGGGCAGCAGCATCTTCGCCTTCCAGTTGGCCGCCCTGCCCGGCTCCACCGGCGGCCTGCCGGTGCAGATGGTGCTGCGCAGCCCGCAGGACTATCCGGTGCTCTACCGGACCATGGAAGAGATCAAGCAGAAGGCCCGCCAGAGCGGGCTGTTCGTGGTGGTCGACAGCGACCTCGACTACAACAACCCGGTGGTCCAGGTCCGCATCGACCGCGCCAAGGCCAACAGCCTGGGCATCCGCATGCAGGACATCGGCGAGTCGCTGGCGGTGCTGGTGGGCGAGAACTACGTCAACCGCTTCGGCATGGAAGGCCGCTCCTACGACGTGATCCCGCAGAGCCTGCGCGACCAGCGTTTCACTCCGCAAGCGCTGGCACGGCAGTTCGTGCGCACCCAGGACGGCAACCTGGTGCCGCTGTCGACGGTGGTCCGGGTGGAGCTTCAGGTCGAGCCGAACAAGCTGATCCAGTTCGACCAGCAGAACGCCGCGACCCTCCAGGCGATCCCTGCGCCCGGCGTCTCCATGGGCCAGGCGGTGGCCTTCCTCGACGACGTGGCGCGCGGCCTGCCGGCCGGCTTCAGCCACGACTGGCAATCCGACTCGCGGCAATACACCCAGGAAGGCAACACCCTGGTGTTCGCCTTCCTCGCCGCCCTGGTGGTGATCTACCTGGTGCTCGCCGCGCAGTACGAGAGCCTGGCCGACCCGCTGATCATCCTGATCACCGTGCCGCTGTCGATCTGCGGCGCGCTGCTGCCGCTGGCGCTGGGCTACGCGACGATGAACATCTATACGCAGATCGGCCTGGTCACCCTGATCGGCCTGATCAGCAAGCACGGCATCCTCATGGTCGAGTTCGCCAACGAACTGCAACTCCACGAGCGCCTCGACCGCCGCGCGGCGATCCTGCGCGCCGCGCAGATCCGTCTGCGGCCGGTGCTGATGACCACCGCGGCAATGGTCTTCGGCCTGGTGCCGCTGCTCTTCGCCAGCGGCGCCGGCGCCGCCAGCCGCTTCGGCCTGGGCGTGGTGATCGTCTCCGGGATGCTGGTCGGCACCCTCTTCACCCTGTTCGTGCTGCCCACCGTCTATACCCTGCTGGCGCGCAACCACGCGGAAGTCGACAAGAGCCCGCGCAGCCGGCAACTGGCCGAGGCCGATCTGCTGGTGAACAAGGTATGAAGCGCTCCTACCCGAACCTTTCGCGCCTGGCGCTGGCCCTGGCGGTCGGCACCGGCCTGGCCGCCTGCAGCGTCGGCCCCGACTACCAGCGTCCGCAGTCGCCGCCGCCACGCGTCGCCAGCGAGCACCTCGGCGAGTTCTCCGGCGAGCGGCGGGAAGCGCCCTGGTGGAGCTTCTTCGACGATCCGCAACTGGTGCGCCTGGTCGACCAGGCGCTGGCGCGCAACCACGACATCCGCGAGGCCCGCGCCAACCTGCGCAGCGCCCGCGCGCTGTTCGACGATCGCTGGCTCGACCAGTTGCCGCAGGTCACCAGCCAGGCCGGCTACAACCGCAGCATCGAACAACAGCTGGACTACGACGGCGAGCCGCGCCGGCGCCTGGCGGAGAGCTACCGCGCCGGCTTCGACGCGCAGTGGGAAATCGACCTGTTCGGTCGCCTCGGCCGACTTTCCGACGCCGCCCTGGCCCGCGCCGAAGCGGCCGACGCCGACCTCCGGCTGGTACGCCTGAGCATCGCCGCCGACACCGCCCGCGCCTACTTCGAGATCCAGGGCTACCAGCGCCGGCTGGACGTGGCGCGCGCCCAGGTGCGCAGTTGGCGCGACACCCTGGAGCTGACCCGCAGCAGCCTGCAACTGGGCAGCGGCCTGCCGGAGGACGTGGAGAACGCCCAGGCCAACCTGCTGCGCAGCGAAGCGGCGATTCCGCCACTGACGACCGCGCTGGAGAGCGCCCGCTACCGCCTCGACGTGCTGCGCGGCGAGGCGCCGGGCAGCGGCGCGCCGATCCCCGACGGTGGCGGCGCCGCGCCATTGGCGAAGAACCTGCCGCTGGGCGACGTCGACCGCCTGATCCTCCAGCGCCCCGACGTAGTCAGCGCCGAGCGGCAACTGGCAGCGAGCACCGAAGACGTCGGCGCGGCCACCGCCGAACTCTATCCGCGCCTCGACCTGGGCGGCTTCATCGGTTTCTTCGCCCTGCGCAGCGGCGACCTCGGCAGTGCCTCGCGCGCCTTCGAACTGGCGCCCAGCGTCAGTTGGCCGGCGTTCCGCCTGGGCAACGTACGGGCGCGCCTGCGCGCCGTCGAGGCGCAGTCCGACGCCGCGCTGGCGCGCTACCAGCGCTCCCTGCTGCTGGCCCAGGAGGACGTCGGCAACGCGCTCAACCAACTGGCCGAACACCAGCGTCGGCTGGTCGCCCTGTTCCAGTCCGCGACCCATGGCGCGAACGCCCTGGAGATCGCCAACGAACGCTACCGCGCCGGCGCCGGCAGCTACCTGGCGGTGCTGGAGAACCAGCGCGCGCTGTACCAGATACGCGAGGAACTGGCGCAGGCGGAGACCGCCTCGTTCGTCAACGTCATCGCCCTCTACAAGGCGCTCGGCTGGGGCAGCGGCGACCTGGCGCCGGGCGCCGGCCAACTGGCCGCCGGCGAAACCGCCGGGGCCAACCGTTGAGAGTTCCGATTCAGGCCCTGGCAGCGACGATCATGCGGGTTTCCATCGGCAGGTCGACGATCCGCTCCACCGCGAAGCCGCCGCGCCCGAGCAGGTCGACCACCTCCTCGGTGGTGCGGTGGCGGCCAGCGCAGGCCATGAACAGGTGCACGTCCCAGAGCACCGACATCGGCGACGGCTCGCTGGCCGAGATGGTCCGCTCGATCACCACCACCCGGCCGTCGCCGGCCATCGCCTCGCGGCAATTGCCGAGCAACCTCAGGCTGGCGGTTTCGTCCAGATCGCCGATGATCCGCGACAGCAGGTAGATATCGCCGTTGGACGGCACCTCTTGCAGCATGTCGCCGCCCACCAGGCTGACGCGCTCCCCTGCCAACAGGCTGGAGAGGTTGTCGCGGGCCACGCCGAGGGAACCCTCGCGGTCGAGCATCACGCCCCGGGCGCTGGGCTCGGCCTGCAGGATGGCCTTGGTCAATTCGCCGGAACCGCCACCGACGTCGACGAAGCTACGCCCGCGGAAATCCAGGAGCCTGGGGATCTCGTGGAAGGCCAGGTTGCTCGCCTTCATCGCCAACAGGAAGCGCCGGCCGGCATCCGGGCAGCGCTTGAGGTAGCTGTAGAAGTCTTCGCCGAACGCCAGCTCGAAGCCTGGGGTACCGCTGAGCAGTGCCTCGCAGGCGGGCGTCCAGGCGGCGTGGAACTCCTCGCCGTAGAACAGCACCATGTCGCGGAAGGAGCCCTCGACATCCCTCAGCAGGTGGCTGGTGGGGGTATTGGCGTAGCCGTCGCGGGTATCGCCCTGAAAGATCTCGAAGGCCACCAGCAGGCGCATCAGTCGATGGATGCGCTCGGCATCGGAACCGACCGCGGCGGCCAGCGTCTCGTCGCTGTCGATCCCGCTCTCGATCAGATCGGCCAGCCCGAGGCGCGTAGCGACGTAGACGCAACGGGACTTCCATTCCCCGGTAACAACTTGTATCAAATTACGCGCAGCAGCAAGATTCGAATTATTCATCTTTTATTCTCTCTCGTTACACATTTCCGTAACCCGAGAAGTACCCAAGCGCTCTATTTCGCACTTCTTGCCCGCTCGGCGAGAAATACCGCAGAACACCCCGGTTCATTCGGAACTTTGAGAAAAAATGCGCTCATCCCCCGGATCAGCGCTCCCTGGATCTCGTTGCGGAAACAACCCTGGAACTTTCCAACTGCCTGTTCCAGAGCCTTTTCCTGCGTACCGAAAGAATAAAATTACAACTTGGCTACAACCTCCGGCATTGCAGGAAGCATCAGCTTAGCAATCCCGCATACCCTGTCTGGCACCTACCAGATCTTGTAGTTGAGCCGGTACGAGCGTTCTGTGTTTTATGCAATCCACATCAGCGACCAGGGATGCTGGCTATTTGAAACACTTCACGGAATGACGCTGAAAGTCTTCGCGACCTCGTCTGTCGCACCTTAACGAAAGCATTGCGAATCCATTACCGACAGGTTTTCAAAAGAAAACCGGGATGAAACTCCTATTGCCTTTCGAAAATTGGAAACGACAGGCGAACATATGTAACGCGAAATTTCACTCTACGTATAAACAATGCGCCCAGCGAATATCGCTCCCTTACCGAGCGACGAACTCCTGCGCGCCAGAGAATAACCGATGCCGCGAGGGAAAAGTTTCTCCGGCATACCTGGAGAGCCCTCTCGGAGGCGGCGCATGAACGGTCAGCGGTACAGGGAAACACCCCTCGACATCGAGCGTCTGCGGCGCCTGAATCGCGCCACGGTGGAGCGCTACATGGCCATGAAGGGGGCCGAACGGTTGCAGCGGCACAGCCTGTTCGTCGAGGACGGCTGCGCCGGCAACTGGACCACGGAAAGCGGCGAACCCCTGGTTTTCCGGGGCCATGAGAGCCTCAGGCGGCTCGCCGAGTGGCTCGAGCGCTGCTTCCCCGACTGGGAGTGGCACAACGTGCGGATCTTCGAGACCGAGGATCCGAACCACTTCTGGGTCGAGTGCGACGGGCGCGGCAAGGCGCTGGTCCCGGGGTATCCGCAGGGCTATTGCGAGAACCACTACATCCATTCCTTCGAACTCGAGAACGGCCGGATAAAACGTAATCGCGAGTTCATGAACCCGATACAGAAATTGCGTGCATTGGGAATAGCCGTTCCGCAAATAAAACGTGACGGTATTCCCACTTGAATGACATCTACCGCCAAGGAGCATTGACGATGCCTGACACGACAAATCCAATCGGTTTCACCGATGCCAACGAACTTCGCGAAAAGAATCGCGCCACCGTCGAGAAGTACATGAATACCAAAGGCCAGGATCGCCTGCGCCGCCATGAACTTTTCGTCGAGGACGGCTGTGGCGGTTTATGGACCACCGATACCGGCTCGCCCATCGTCATTCGTGGCAAAGACAAACTTGCGGAACATGCCGTCTGGTCATTGAAGTGCTTTCCCGATTGGGAGTGGTACAACATAAATATATTCGGAACCGACGACCCCAATCATTTCTGGGTCGAATGCGACGGTCACGGCAAGATTCTTTTCCCCGGATATCCCGAAGGTTATTACGAAAACCACTTCCTGCATTCCTTCGAACTTGAAGACGGCAAGATCAAGCGCAACCGCGAATTCATGAACGTCTTCCAGCAATTGCGCGCCTTGAGCATTCCGGTCCCGGAAATAAAACGCGAAGGCATTCCCACTTGATCGAAACGATATCTCCTGCCGAAGGGGGACCCACCATGGACGATCTATTGCAACGCGTACGGCGCTGCGAAGCGCTGCAGCAACCCGAATGGGGCGATCCGTCGCGCCTGCGCGACGTGCAGGCGTACCTGCGCGGCAGTCCGGCGCTGATCCG
>NZ_JBZWBG010000036.1:0-15787 GCF_058680555.1 Pseudomonas sp. YA1 | reverse complement strand
TCGCGGGTCTGCGGCATGGGGCCGTCGGCAGCCGAGCAAACCAGGATCGCGCCGTCCATCTGGGCAGCACCGGTGATCATGTTCTTCACGTAGTCGGCGTGACCGGGGCAGTCAACGTGAGCGTAGTGACGAACAGCGGAATCGTATTCAACGTGCGAGGTGTTGATGGTGATACCGCGGGCCTTTTCTTCCGGCGCGTTGTCGATCTGATCGAAAGCACGAGCGGAACCACCCCAGGTGTCGGAGCAGACCTTGGTCAGTGCAGCGGTCAGAGTGGTCTTGCCATGGTCAACGTGACCGATGGTGCCGACGTTGACGTGCGGTTTGTTACGTTCGAATTTTTCCTTAGCCACGACAGTAAACCTCTTACTTAAAGGGCTGAATCAACCTTGTTTTTTAACCAGCGCTTCGACGATGTTCGACGGAGCTTCGGCGTATTTGGAGAATTCCATGGAGTAGCTCGCGCGACCCTGGGACATGGAACGCACGTCGGTCGCATAACCGAACATCTCACCCAGCGGAACCTCGGCACGAATAACCTTACCGGAAACCGTGTCCTCCATCCCCTGAATCAGACCACGACGACGGTTCAGGTCGCCCATCACGTCACCCATGTAGTCCTCAGGAGTCACCACCTCTACCTTCATGATCGGCTCGAGCACCTTGCCGCCGCCCTTCTGGGCCAGCTGCTTGGTCGCCATGGAAGCAGCGATCTTGAACGCCATCTCGTTGGAGTCGACGTCATGGTAGGAACCATCGAAAACGGTAGCCTTCAGGCCGATGAGCGGATAGCCGGCAACGACGCCGTTCTTCATCTGCTCTTCGATACCCTTCTGGATCGCCGGGATGTATTCCTTCGGAACCACACCGCCCACGACTTCGTTCTCGAACACCAGGCCTTCGGTGATGTTGCCCTTCTCGTCCACGTCCGCGGCCGAGAAACGGATCCAGCAATGACCGAACTGACCGCGACCACCGGACTGGCGAACGAACTTGCCTTCGATCTCCACGTTGTCCTTGGTGATGGTCTCACGGTAGGCAACCTGCGGCTTGCCGATGTTGGCCTCGACACCGAACTCGCGCTTCATGCGGTCGACGATGATGTCCAGGTGCAACTCGCCCATGCCGGAGATGATGGTCTGACCGGACTCTTCGTCGGTCTTGACACGGAACGACGGGTCTTCCTGGGCCAGCTTGCCGAGGGCGATACCCATCTTCTCCTGGTCAGCCTTGGTCTTCGGCTCTACAGCGACCGAGATTACCGGCTCGGGGAAGTCCATGCGCTCGAGGATGATCGGCTTCTCGATCGAGCACAGGGTGTCACCGGTGGTGACGTCCTTCATGCCGATCAGGGCAGCGATGTCGCCTGCGCGCACTTCCTTGATCTCTTCACGCTGGTTGGCGTGCATCTGCACCATCCGACCAACGCGCTCTTTCTTGCCTTTCACCGAGTTCAGGACGGAGTCGCCGGAACTCAGGACGCCGGAGTAAACGCGGGCGAAGGTCAGGGTACCGACGAACGGGTCGGTAGCGATCTTGAACGCCAGGGACGAGAACGGTTCGTTGTCGTCGGCATGACGCTCGTCTTCGACGGTCTCGTCGTCCGGGCTGACGCCCTTGATCGCAGGGATCTCGGTCGGAGCCGGGAGGTAGTCGATGACGGCATCGAGAACCAGCGGAACGCCCTTGTTCTTGAACGAGGAACCGCAGACGGCCGGAACGATCTCGCACGCCAGGGTGCGCAGACGCAGGCCTTCCTTGATCTCGGCTTCGGAGAGCTCGCCCTCTTCGAGGTACTTGTTCATCAGCTCTTCGTTGGCTTCGGCCGCAGCCTCGACCATGCTGGAACGCCACTCTTCGGCCAGGTCCTTGAGCTCCGCAGGAATTTCTTCCTCGCGGTAGGTCATGCCCTTGTCGTCATCGTTCCAGTAGATGGCCTTCATCTTGACCAGGTCGACCTGACCGACGAAGTTCTCTTCAGCGCCGATGGCGAGCTGGACCGGAACCGGGGTATGACCCAGGCGCTTCTTGATCTGCTCGACGACGCGCAGGAAGTTCGCGCCCTGGCGGTCCATCTTGTTGACGTAGACGATGCGCGGTACGCCGTACTTGTTGGCCTGACGCCATACGGTTTCCGACTGCGGCTCTACGCCGGAGGTGCCACAGAACACCACGACAGCGCCGTCCAGTACACGCAGGGAACGCTCCACCTCGATGGTGAAGTCTACGTGGCCGGGGGTGTCGATGACGTTTACGCGATAGTTGTCGTACTGACCGCGCGAGCCCTTCCAGAAGGTGGTAACGGCAGCGGAGGTAATGGTGATACCGCGCTCCTGCTCCTGCACCATCCAGTCGGTGGTCGCAGCGCCGTCATGCACTTCGCCCAGCTTGTGGTTGACGCCGGTATAGAACAGAACCCGCTCCGTGGTGGTGGTCTTGCCCGCGTCAACGTGGGCACAGATACCGATAT
Source organism: Pseudomonas sp. YA1 (assembly GCF_058680555.1). Lineage (NCBI taxonomy): Bacteria > Pseudomonadati > Pseudomonadota > Gammaproteobacteria > Pseudomonadales > Pseudomonadaceae > Pseudomonas > Pseudomonas sp. YA1. The sequence goes on along the minus strand of NZ_JBZWBG010000036.1, from coordinate 13,317 downwards.
TACGGTAGCGGTTGATGGGTGTAGTACGGGCCACAATAAGGTCCTCGGGGGTTGGGCAGCGCGATTAGAACCGGTAGTGCGAGAAGGCCTTGTTGGCCTCTGCCATACGGTGCACGTCTTCACGCTTCTTGACTGCTGCGCCCTTGCCTTCAGCGGCATCCAGCAGCTCGCCAGCCAGGCGCAGGGCCATGGACTTCTCGCCACGCTTGCGGGCGAAGTCCACCAGCCAACGCATGGCCAGGGCATTACGACGGGACGGACGGACTTCGACCGGAACCTGGTAAGTCGCACCACCTACGCGGCGGGACTTCACTTCGACCAGCGGAGCGATGGCATCGAGAGCTTTTTCGAAGGTTTCCAGGGGATCGGCCTTGCCGCGTTCCTTCACCTTGTCCAGCGCACCGTAAACGATACGCTCGGCAACGGCTTTCTTGCCGCTTTCCATCACGTGGTTCATGAACTTGGCCAGGATCTGGCTTCCGTATTTCGGATCAGCCAGCACTTCACGCTTGGCCGCTACACGACGTCTTGGCATTGATAAGCCCTCAAACGGTCTTCAGGTTAGCCCGGGACCATAACAGTCAAGTTACGCCCGACCTTACTCTTATCGACTCAGATAAATATAAAAACGCTATTACTTCGGACGCTTGGCGCCGTACTTCGAACGACCCTGCTTACGGTCTTTGACACCCGAGGTGTCCAGCGAACCGCGCACGGTGTGGTAACGCACACCCGGAAGGTCCTTTACACGACCGCCACGGATCAGCACTACGCTGTGCTCTTGCAGGTTGTGACCTTCACCACCGATGTACGAGGAAACCTCGAAACCGTTGGTCAGACGTACACGGCATACCTTACGCAGTGCCGAGTTCGGCTTTTTCGGCGTGGTGGTGTATACGCGGGTGCATACGCCACGACGTTGCGGGCAGTTCTGCAGCGCAGGCACGTCGCTCTTGTCGACCATGCGCTTGCGCGGCTTACGCACCAGCTGGTTGATAGTTGCCATCTATAGCTCCACTGATTGTCTTACGACACACAAACGAAATGACAGAGCGTGCGCCCTGCCAATTTTCGGGGTACAAAATAGTAAAGAGGTTCTTGTACACCGTCAAGACAAAGCCCCGGCTATCGGGATAGCCGGGGCTTGTCGTTGATGCTTAGTTACCGCTCGAGTTCAGCGCTTCGGTCAGTGCGGCTTCCGCCTCGCTGGCACTCACACGCTGCGGCTTGCCGAGGTCGCGCTGACGCTTGCGCTCGCTGTGGTAAGCCAGACCGGTACCGGCCGGGATCAGGCGACCCACGACCACGTTCTCTTTCAGACCACGCAGGAAGTCGCGCTTGCCGGTGACCGCCGCCTCGGTGAGGACGCGGGTGGTCTCCTGGAACGACGCCGCGGAAATGAACGACTCGGTCGACAGGGAGGCCTTGGTGATACCCAGCAGAACCCGCTCGTACTTGGCCGGGAACTTGTCCTCGGTACCGAGCTGTTCGTTCTCTTCCAGCACCTGGGTGAGTTCCACCTGGTCGCCTTTGATGAAGCTGGAGTCGCCGGACTCGCTGACTTCGACCTTGCGCAGCATCTGACGCAGGATGGTCTCGATGTGCTTGTCGTTGATCTTCACGCCCTGCAGACGGTAGACGTCCTGGATCTCGTTGACGATGTACTTCGCCAGCGAGCTCACGCCCAGCAGGCGCAGGATGTCGTGCGGGTTGCTCGGACCGTCGGAGATGACTTCGCCGCGGTTCACCTGTTCGCCTTCGAACACGTTCAGGTGACGCCACTTCGGAATCAGCTCCTCGTACGGATCGCTGCCATCGTTCGGCGTGATGACCAGGCGGCGCTTGCCCTTGGTCTCCTTGCCGAAGGAAATGGTGCCGCTGATTTCCGCCAGGATCGAAGGCTCTTTCGGACGACGAGCCTCGAACAGGTCGGCGACGCGCGGCAGACCACCGGTGATGTCACGGGTCTTCGAGGTTTCCTGCGGGATACGCGCGACAACGTCACCGATGCTCACCTTGGCGCCGTCGGTCAGGTTGACCAGGGCGTTGGCCGGCAGGAAGTACTGCGCCGGTACGTCGGTACCCGGCAGCAGCAGGTCCTTGCCCGCGGCATCGATCAGCTTCACGGCCGGACGGATGTCCTTGCCGGCAGCCGGACGGTCCTTCGGATCCATCACTTCGATGTTGGTCAGGCCGGTCAGTTCGTCGGTCTGACGCTTGACGGTGATGCCCTCTTCCATGCCCACGAAGGCCACGGTACCGTCCACCTCGGTGACGATCGGGTGGGTGTGCGGGTCCCACTTGGCGACGATGGCACCCGGGTCGACCTTGTCGCCTTCCTTGACCGAGATCACCGCACCGTACGGCAGCTTGTAGCGCTCGCGCTCGCGACCGAAGTCGTCGGCAACCGCCAGTTCGCCGGAACGGGAAACCGCGACCAGCGCGCCGTCGGCACGAACCACATGCTTCAGGTTGTGCAGGCGGATGGTGCCGCCGTTCTTCACCTGGACGTTGTCGGCCGCGGAGGTCCGGCTGGCCGCACCGCCGATGTGGAAGGTACGCATGGTCAGCTGGGTGCCCGGCTCACCGATGGACTGGGCAGCGATGACACCGACTGCCTCACCGATGTTGACGCGATGGCCACGGGCCAGATCGCGGCCGTAGCACATGGCGCAGATGCCATGACGGGTTTCGCAGGTGATCGGGGAACGCACCACCACTTCGTCGACGCTCATCACTTCGAGGAAATCGACCCACTTCTCGTCGATCAGGGTGCCGGCCGGCACGATGACCTCATCGCTGCCCGGCTTGAACACGTCGCGCGCGATCACACGGCCGAGCACGCGCTCGCCGAGCGGCTCGACCACGTCGCCGCCTTCGATGTGCGGCGACATCAGCAGGCCGTGCTCGGTACCGCAATCGATCTCGGTCACTACCAGATCCTGGGCCACGTCGACCAGACGACGGGTCAGGTAACCGGAGTTCGCGGTCTTCAGCGCGGTATCCGCCAGACCCTTACGAGCACCGTGGGTGGAGATGAAGTACTGGAGTACGTTCAGGCCTTCACGGAAGTTCGCGGTGATCGGGGTCTCGATGATCGAGCCGTCCGGCTTGGCCATCAGGCCACGCATACCTGCCAGCTGACGGATCTGGGCCGCGGAGCCCCGCGCACCCGAGTCAGCCATCATGTACATGGAGTTGAAGGACTCCTGGTCGACTTCCTTGCCCTCGCGATCGACGACCTTCTCTTTCGAGAGGTTGGCCATCATCGCCTTGGACACTTCGTCGTTGGCCTTCGACCACAGGTCGATCACCTTGTTGTACTTCTCGCCCTGGGTTACCAGGCCGGAGGCGTACTGGCTCTCGATCTCCTTCACTTCGTCGGTGGCGGCGTTGATGATCCGCGCCTTCTCATCCGGGATGACGAAGTCGTTGACGCCGATGGACACGCCGGAAATGGTCGAGTAGGCGAAACCGGTGTACATCAGCTGGTCGGCGAAGATGACGGTGTCCTTCAGACCCACCACGCGATAGCAGTGGTTGATCAGCTTGGAGATCGCCTTCTTCTTCATCGACTGGTTGACCACGTCGAACGGCAGGCCGGCCGGAACGACCTGGAACAGCAGCGCGCGGCCGACGGTGGTGTCGACGATACGGGTATTGGCGGTCAGTTGGCCGTCTTCACCCTTGATCTTTTCGTTGATGCGCACTTTCACACGAGCGTGCAGGGACGCCTGGCCGCTGCGGTAGGCGCGGTCGACTTCCTGCAGGTCGGCGAAGGCCATGCCCTCGCCCTTCGCGTTGATCGCTTCACGGGTCATGTAGTAAAGACCCATTACCACGTCCTGCGACGGAACGATGATCGGCTCGCCGTTGGCGGGCGACAGGATGTTGTTGGTGGACATCATCAGCGCGCGCGCTTCCAGCTGGGCCTCGAGGGTCAGCGGAACGTGGACGGCCATCTGGTCACCGTCGAAGTCGGCGTTGTACGCGGCGCAGACCAGCGGGTGCAGCTGGATCGCCTTGCCTTCGATGAGGACCGGCTCGAACGCCTGGATGCCCAGACGGTGCAGGGTCGGCGCACGGTTCAGGAGAACCGGATGCTCGCGGATGACTTCGGCGAGAACGTCCCAGACCTCGGGCAGCTCGCGCTCGACCATTTTCTTGGCGGCCTTGATGGTGGTGGCCATACCACGACCTTCCAGCTTGCCGAAGATGAACGGCTTGAACAGCTCCAGGGCCATCTTCTTCGGCAGACCGCACTGGTGCAGGCGCAGGGTCGGGCCCACGGTGATCACGGAACGACCGGAGTAGTCCACGCGCTTGCCGAGCAGGTTCTGACGGAAGCGACCTTGCTTGCCCTTGATCATGTCGGCCAGCGACTTCAGCGGACGCTTGTTCGAGCCGGTGATGGCGCGACCGCGACGGCCGTTGTCGAGCAGGGCGTCGACGGCTTCCTGCAGCATGCGCTTTTCGTTGCGCACGATGATGTCCGGAGCGGCCAGGTCGAGCAGGCGCTTCAGACGGTTGTTACGGTTGATCACCCGACGATACAGGTCGTTCAGGTCGGAAGTCGCGAAGCGACCGCCATCCAGCGGAACCAGCGGACGCAGGTCCGGCGGCAGCACCGGCAGGACGGTCAGGACCATCCACTCGGGCTTGTTGCCGGAGCCCTGGAAGGCTTCCATCAGCTTCAGGCGCTTGGACAGCTTCTTGATCTTGGTTTCCGAGTTGGTCTGCGGAATCTCTTCGCGCAGGCGGCCGATCTCGTGCTCCAGGTCGATGGCGTTGAGCAGTTCGTGAACGGCTTCGGCGCCCATGCGAGCATCGAAATCGTCACCGAACTCTTCGAGGGCCTCGAAGTATTGCTCGTCGTTCAGCAGCTGGCCCTTTTCCAGGGTGGTCATGCCCGGATCGATCACCACGTAGCTCTCGAAATAGAGCACGCGCTCGATATCGCGCAGGGTCATGTCCAGCAGCAGGCCGATACGGGACGGCAGCGACTTCAGGAACCAGATATGGGCAACCGGCGAAGCCAGCTCGATGTGGCCCATGCGCTCACGGCGCACCTTGGCCAGGGCGACTTCCACGCCGCACTTCTCGCAGATCACACCGCGGTGCTTGAGGCGCTTGTACTTGCCGCACAGACACTCGTAGTCCTTCACCGGGCCGAAGATCTTGGCGCAGAACAGGCCGTCGCGCTCCGGCTTGAAGGTACGGTAGTTGATGGTTTCCGGCTTTTTAACTTCGCCGAAAGACCAGGAACGAATCATCTCGGGCGAAGCCAGGCCAATACGGATGGCATCGAACTCTTCGATTTGACCCTGGTTTTTCAACAGATTAAGCAAGTCTTTCAAGGCCTTTCCTCCTCACGGACCCGGTGCGACCGGCCTTGACCAGCCGCACCGTCTAGCGTCACGTGTTATTCGGTTTCCAGTTCGATGTCGATGCCGAGCGAACGGATCTCTTTGATCAGAACGTTGAAGGACTCGGGCATGCCGGCCTCCATGCGGTGATCGCCGTCCACGATGTTCTTGTACATCTTGGTCCGCCCGTTCACGTCGTCCGACTTGACCGTCAGCATTTCCTGCAGGGTGTACGCCGCGCCATAGGCTTCCAGCGCCCACACCTCCATCTCACCGAAGCGCTGACCACCGAACTGTGCCTTACCACCCAGCGGCTGCTGGGTAACCAGGCTGTACGAGCCGGTGGAACGGGCGTGCATCTTGTCGTCCACCAGGTGGTTCAGCTTGAGCATGTACATGTAGCCGACGGTGGTCGGACGCTCGAACTGGTTGCCGGTACGGCCGTCGAACAGACGCATCTGGCCGCTTTCCGGCAGGTCGGCCAGCTTCAGCATGGCCTTGATCTCGCGTTCCTTGGCGCCATCGAACACCGGGGTCGCCATCGGTACGCCACCGCGCAGGTTCTTGGCCAGCGCGAGGATCTCGTTGTCGCCCAGCTCGTCGAGGTTTTCCTCGCGACCGCCGATCTCGTTGTAGATCTCGTGCAGGAACTTACGCAGTTCGGCGACCTTGCGCTGCTCTTCGAGCATGCGGTTGATCTTCTCGCCCAGCCCCTTGGCCGCGAGGCCCAGGTGGGTTTCGAGGATCTGACCGACGTTCATACGCGACGGTACGCCCAACGGGTTGAGGACGATGTCGACCGGGGTGCCGTTGGCATCGTGCGGCATGTCTTCCACCGGCATGATCACCGAGACCACACCCTTGTTACCGTGACGGCCGGCCATCTTGTCGCCCGGCTGGATGCGACGCTTGATCGCCAGGTAGACCTTGACGATTTTCAGCACGCCCGGAGCCAGGTCGTCGCCCTGCTGCAGCTTGCGCTTCTTGTCCTCGAACTTGTCATCCAGGAGCTGACGACGATCGCTGATGTAGGCCTGGGCCTTCTCCAGCTGTTCGTTCAGGGCGTCGTCGGCCATGCGCAGCTTGAACCACTGGCCGCGCTCGAGACCGTCGAGGTAGTCGTCGGTGACCTCCGTGCCCTTCTTCAGCGCCGGGCCACCTTCAGCCTTGGCACCGACCAGGGCGGCACGCAGACGCTCGAAGGTCGCGCCTTCGACGATGCGGAACTCTTCGTTCAGGTCCTTGCGGATCTGGTCGAGTTGCATCTTCTCGATGGACAGCGCGCGGGAGTCGCGCTCGACGCCGTCGCGGGTGAAGACCTGAACGTCGATGACGGTACCCTTGGTGCCGGTCGGCACACGCAGGGAGGTGTCCTTCACGTCGGACGCCTTCTCACCGAAGATCGCGCGCAGCAGCTTCTCTTCCGGGGTCAGCTGGGTCTCGCCTTTCGGAGTGACCTTGCCGACCAGGATGTCGCCGGCCTGCACTTCGGCGCCGACGTAGACGATACCGGCTTCGTCCAGCTTGTTCAGCGCGGCCTCGCCCACGTTCGGGATGTCCGCGGTGATTTCCTCTGGGCCAAGCTTGGTGTCACGAGCGACGCAGGTCAGTTCCTGGATGTGGATCGTGGTGAAACGATCTTCCTGGACCACGCGCTCGGACAGGCAGATGGAGTCTTCGAAGTTGAAGCCGTTCCAGGGCATGAACGCTACGCGCATGTTCTGGCCCAGGGCCAGTTCGCCCATGTCGGTGGACGGACCGTCGGCCAGGATGTCGCCGCGCGCAACCACGTCACCCTTGCTCACCAGCGGACGCTGGTTGATGCAGGTGTTCTGGTTGGAACGGGTGTACTTGGTCAGGTTGTAGATGTCGACACCCGCTTCGCCGGTCTCGACTTCGTCATCCGCCACGCGAACCACGACACGGCTGGCATCGACCGAGTCGATCACACCGCCACGGCGAGCCACGACGCAGACGCCGGAGTCGCGCGCCACGTTGCGCTCCATGCCGGTACCCACCAGCGGCTTGTCGGCGCGCAGGGTCGGTACGGCCTGACGCTGCATGTTCGAGCCCATGAGTGCGCGGTTGGCGTCGTCGTGCTCGAGGAACGGAATCAGCGAGGCAGCGACGGAAACGACCTGCTTCGGCGAAACGTCCATCAGGGTCACGTCTTCCGGCGCCTTCACGGTGAATTCGTTCAGGTGACGCACGGCCACCAGCTCGTCCACCAGTTGACCCTTCTCGTTGAGGGTCGCCGAAGCCTGGGCGATGACGTGGTCGGCTTCTTCGATCGCCGACAGGAACACGATCTCGTCGGTTACCAGGCTGTCCTTGACCACGCGGTACGGGCTCTCGAGGAAGCCGTACTTGTTGGTGCGGGCGTAGGTCGCCAGGGAGTTGATCAGACCGATGTTCGGACCTTCAGGGGTTTCGATCGGGCACACGCGGCCGTAGTGGGTCGGGTGTACGTCACGAACCTCGAAGCCCGCACGCTCACGGGTCAGACCGCCCGGGCCGAGCGCGGAGACGCGGCGCTTGTGGGTGATCTCGGAAAGCGGGTTGTTCTGGTCCATGAACTGCGACAGCTGGCTCGAACCGAAGAACTCCTTGATCGCGGCAGCCACCGGCTTGGCGTTGATCAGGTCCTGCGGCATCAGGCCTTCGCTTTCGGCCATGGACAGGCGTTCCTTGACCGCGCGCTCGACACGCACCAGGCCCACGCGGAACTGGTTCTCGGCCATTTCGCCGACGCAACGGACACGACGGTTGCCCAGGTGGTCGATGTCATCGACGATGCCCTTGCCGTTACGGATGTCGACGAGGGTCTTGAGCACATCGATGATGTCTTCCTTGCTCAGGACGCCCGGACCTTCGATCTCGGTACGACCGATACGGCGGTTGAACTTCATCCGGCCCACGGCCGACAGGTCGTAACGCTCGGCGCTGAAGAACAGGTTGCCGAACAGGGTCTCGGCAGCTTCCTTGGTCGGCGGCTCGCCCGGACGCATCATCCGGTAGATCTCGACCAGGGCTTCCAGCTGGTTGCTGGTGTTGTCGATCTTCAGGGTGTCGGAGATGAACGGACCGCAGTCGATGTCGTTGGTGTACAGGGTCTCGATGCGCACGACCTGGGCCTTGGCCACCTTGGCCAGGAGGTCGAGGGTCAGCTCGGTGTTGCACTCGGCGATGATCTCGCCGGTAGCCGGATGCACGATCGCCTTGGCGATGGTACGGCCGATCAGGTAGTCGAACGGCACTTCCAGCTGGCTCACGCCAGCCTTTTCCAGCTGGTTGATGTGGCGGGCAGTGATACGACGCCCCTGCTCCACGATCACCTTGCCGCTGCCATCCTTGATGTCGATGCTCGCGACTTCACCGCGCAGGCGCTGCGGGACCAGTTCCAGGTTCAGGGTCTCGCCCTTGATGTGGAAGACGTTGGTCGCGTAGAAGGCGTTGAGGATCTCTTCGGTGCTGTAGCCGAGCGCGCGTAGCAGTACCGAGGCCGGCAGCTTGCGGCGACGGTCGATACGGACGAACACGCAGTCCTTCGGATCGAACTCGAAGTCCAGCCAGGAACCGCGGTAAGGAATGATCCGCGCGGAGTACAGCAGCTTGCCGGAGCTGTGGGTCTTGCCACGGTCGTGGTCGAAGAACACGCCCGGGGAACGGTGCAGCTGGGAGACGATGACACGCTCGGTACCGTTGATGATGAAGGTACCGTTCTCGGTCATCAGGGGGATTTCCCCCATGTAGACTTCTTGTTCCTTGATGTCCTTGATCGCCTTGTTCGACGACTCGCGGTCGAAGATGATCAGGCGAACTTTCACGCGCAGCGGTACGGCGAAGGTCACGCCGCGCAGCACGCACTCCTTGACATCGAATGCCGGCTCACCCAGACGGTAGCCGACGTATTCCAGGGCAGCATTGCCGGAATAGCTGATAATCGGGAAAACGGACTTGAAGGCCGCGTGCAGACCGATATCGCGGAACTGCTCCTTGGTTGCGCCAGCCTGCAGGAATTCGCGATAGGAATCCAGCTGGATGGCCAGCAAATACGGCACATCCATGACGTCCGGCAACTTGCTAAAGTCCTTGCGGATACGTTTTTTCTCAGTGTATGAGTAAGCCATCAGCGTTCCCCAGCTTGGTCACCTGCTTGTTTGGCGTCTCCGACGGGAGCAGCCGGAAAATCTTGCAGACCCCTTGGCCTGCATTGCCCACTCGGGGCACTTTCACGTCGTGGGTGGAACGCCCGAGGCGAGTCCACCCAGAACGGAAAAAGGCCGGTGGCAAAAGCCACCAGCCATCAGCCTTTCGCTTGACGCTCGGGCTGTAGATGCAAGGTCGTCGCTTACTTGAGCTCGACTTTGGCGCCTGCTTCTTCCAGGGCTTTCTTGGCGGCTTCGGCTTCTTCTTTCGAAGCGCCTTCCTTCACCACGCCCGGAGCGCCGTCTACGACAGCCTTGGCTTCTTTCAGACCCAGACCGGTCAGTTCGCGAACGACCTTGATCACGTTCACTTTCTTGTCGCCAGCTTCGGCCAGGACGATGGTGAACTCGGTCTGCTCTTCGGCAGCGGCAGCAGCCGGGCCAGCAGCGGCAACGGTAGCGGCAGCAGCGGTAACGCCGAACTTCTCTTCCATCGCCTTGATCAGTTCGACCACTTGCATGACGGACATTTCGGATACGGCGTTGATGATGTCTTCGTTGGTCAGAGCCATGACTCTAATTCCTGTATTGGGGGACGGCCTGCGGCCATCGTATTAAACAAATAAGATTGAAAGCGCTTGCGAGCCGACTTAGGCGGCAGCAGCTTCTTTCTGGTCGCGAATGGCCGCCAGAGTACGAGCCAGCTTGCTGGTAGCGCCCTGAATCACGCTCATCAGCTGCGATACGGCTTCGTCGTAGGTCGGCAGGCTTGCCAGTACGTCGATCTGATTGGCTGCGAGGAACTGACCCTCGAAGGCAGCCGCCTTGATCTCGAACTTGTCCTGACCCTTGGCGAACTCACGGAAGATACGAGCGGCAGCGCCCGGATGTTCGTTGGAGAAAGCGATCAGGGTCGGGCCTTTGAACACGTCGTTGAGCACGTCGAACTGGGTGCCTTCAACGGCGCGCTTGAGCAGGGTGTTACGTACGACTTTCACGTACACACCAGCTTCGCGGGCCTCTTTACGGAGTCCGGTCATGGCGCCTACGGTCACGCCACGGGCATCGGCCACGACAGCGGACAGGGCAGCTTTGGCAGCCTCGTTGACTTCAGCGACGATGGCCTTCTTGTCTTCGAGTTTAATTGCCACGGGTTTACTCCTGGATGTTACCGTTTCGTCCAGCCGAGGCCGGACGTCGTTTTGGTGTCTGATTCGGTAACCGAATCGGGAGCACCATCTGCGTAGGCTTGTGGTTTAAGGCTTGCGCCACCTACGGTCTTGGATAGCCCCCGCCAGGCAGGGACCCCAATACCTGTGCAGCGGGCAGAACCCGCTGCACGATTTCACTTAGGCTTCCAGGGAAGCCAGGTCGATCTGCAGGCCCGGACCCATGGTGGTGCTCAGGGTCACGCGCTTGACGTACACGCCTTTCGACGAGGACGGCTTCAGGCGCTTCAGGTCGGCCAGCAGCGCTTCAACGTTCTGCTGCAGCTTGGCCGGTTCGAAATCGACCTTACCGACGGAGCTGTGGATGATGCCGTTCTTGTCGGTACGGAAACGTACCTGACCAGCTTTGGCATTCTTCACGGCGGTAGCGACGTCCGGAGTCACGGTGCCGACTTTCGGGTTCGGCATCAGACCACGCGGGCCGAGGATCTGGCCCAGCTGACCGACGACACGCATGGCATCCGGGGAGGCGATGACGACGTCGTAGTTCAGGTCGCCGCCTTTCATTTCGGCAGCCAGCTCGTCCATGCCCACCTTGTCGGCGCCGGCAGCCAGAGCGGCCTCGGCAGCCGGACCCTGGGTGAAGACGGCAACGCGGACGCTCTTGCCGGTGCCGTTCGGCAGAACGGTGGCGCCACGAACGACCTGGTCGGATTTACGCGGATCGACGCCGAGGTTCACGGCAACGTCCACGGACTCCTTGAACTTGATGGTGGACAGCTCGGCCAGCAGCTTGGCGGCCTCTTCGAAGCTGTACTGCTTGCCGGCAACTACTTTCTCGGCAATCGCCTTCTGGCGCTTGGTCAGCTTAGCCATTACACACCCTCCACGTTCAGGCCCATGCTGCGCGCGGAGCCAGCGATGGTACGTACAGCAGCGTCCAGATCAGCAGCGGTCAGGTCAGCCTGCTTGGTCTTGGCGATCTCTTCCAGCTGGGCACGGGTAACGGTGCCGACTTTCTGGGAGTTCGGACGAGCGGAGCCGCTGGTGATGCCAGCTGCTTTTTTCAGCAGGACGGCAGCCGGGGTGCTCTTGGTTTCGAAGGTGAAGCTACGGTCGCTGTAAACGGTGATGATCACAGGAGTCGGCAGGCCCGGCTCTTGGCCTTGGGTCTTGGCGTTGAACGCCTTGCAGAATTCCATGATGTTCACGCCGTGCTGACCCAGGGCAGGGCCGACCGGCGGCGACGGGTTGGCCTGACCGGCCTTTACTTGCAGCTTGATATAAGCCTGGATTTTCTTAGCCATTTGCTACTCCAAATTCGGGTACAAGCGCCTGAAGGCTCCCCGGTTGCTTTCGCGTTTATCCCAGTGACGACAAAACCCCGCAGCCTTGGGCTGCGGGGTGAGGGATGCGTTTTCAGTTAGACCTTTTCGACCTGACTGAACTCCAGCTCCACCGGGGTAGAGCGGCCAAAGATGAGCACGGCCACTTGGATCCGGCTCTTCTCGTAGTTAACTTCTTCGACGACACCATTGAAGTCGGCGAAAGGACCATCGATGACACGAACGGTCTCACCCGGCTCGAACAGGGTCTTCGGCTTGGGCTTGTCACCGCTATCGGCCACGCGACGCAGGATTGCATCAGCCTCACGATCGGTGATCGGAGCCGGCTTGTCGGCAGTCCCGCCAATGAAGCCCATGACGCGCGGGGTATCCTTCACCAGGTGCCAGGTACCTTCGTTCATTTCCATCTGAACCAGCACATAGCCAGGGAAGAATTTGCGCTCGCTCTTGCGCTTCTGGCCGTTCCGCATCTCCACCACTTCTTCGGTGGGAACCAGAATCTCGCCGAACTCTTCTTCCATGCCAGCAAGCTTGACACGCTCGATCAGCGAGCGCATGACATGCTTCTCGTAGCCCGAGTATGCATGCACAACGTACCAACGCTTAGCCACGGCGCACCCTTAACCTACAATCATGGAAACCAACCAACCCAGCAGGGAATCGAGCCCCCACAGCAGCAGCGCCATTACCAGCACTACCGCGACCACGATCAGCGTGGTCTGAGTTGTTTCTTGACGACTCGGCCATACGACCTTGCGAATCTCGACGCGCGCTTCCTTAGCAAGACTAAAGAAGGCCTGCCCCTTGGTCGTTTGCAGAGCCAGGAAGGCAGCGATCACCGCCAGAACGAGAATACCGAGAACGCGATACAGGATTGGTTGAGCCGAAAAGTACTGATTGCCCACAACGGCAACCACAACCAGAACGGCAACCAAGAGCCATTTCAAGAGATCAAAACGTGATTCTTTGGCTTCTGCCTTGGCATTCATCTGTTAGGAATCTCGTGAAGAAAAGCCAGATTTACTTGGGAAATCTGGCAGGCCAGGAGGGAATCGAACCCCCAACCTGCGGTTTTGGAGACCGCCGCTCTGCCAATTGAGCTACTGGCCTGAAGCAAAATCAGGCCGACCATTATGCCGGCCTGAGAGGGGAAGATCAACCGATATTATTCGATGATCTTGGCAACCACGCCGGCGCCAACGGTACGGCCGCCTTCGCGGATCGCGAAGCGCAGGCCATCTTCCATGGCGATCGGAGCGATCAGGGTGACAACCATCTTGATGTTGTC
>NZ_JBZWBG010000035.1:0-20942 GCF_058680555.1 Pseudomonas sp. YA1 | reverse complement strand
ACTGAAGCAGGAAAAATTAATATCAACCCCAGGGCCTACTAACTAGGCAGCGGTACTAAAACTGGGGGCAGGTCAGTATCACATAACTCCAGCAAAAATATATCCCCGAGACAGCACAACGATAGATCTCATTAGGCTAGATCAGCGATTATCTCGTGAAGAAGATCGTCACGCATGCACTCAAAAACAGCAATATGACGTATGCAGCGTTCTTCTTTGCCTAGCTGCTCTCGCTTCCATTCGATGTCAGCCTCAATCAGCGATCTAATAAAGTCAGAATCTGGCTGCCGTCCACAGCTTTTATCGCGCACTGACTTTGCAACAAGCACAGAGACGCCTCTATCCAGAACCTCATTAACTGAATTAGTCCATCGACTTTCCAAGTCAAGTGTCTCAACAAGTGTTGAGGCTCGACGAGGTACAGTAGGATCTGTGATTTTGATTTCAACCTGACGCGCATTGGTAGGCGATATGCCTGCAGTCACCACAACCGATGAGACGCCAGGCCTTAGCATTGGGTGGTATGTTTCATGTAATCCCGCTGCGTCAGCATTACCCATAGGAGTATTGGCAAGTTTCCAACGCGAATTGCACCCTTGGCATGCAGAAAAAAGATTCGCCGGGTGAATTGCGAGATGAGGCCACTGCGATTTTGGAAAGAAGTGGTCGCAGTCATTGGCTTCAGTGTTAGTACCCAACTCACCCAATGGCCCGTCGCAATACCCGCACACACCGTGCGATTGTGGACGAAACGCTTTCATCACTGTTGCGCGGTCAATCTTTCCCCCAGTCAAGCTGAACGGTTCGGACTCGAAGCCCATTCCTGCAAGCCAGCCATAGAAAGGCTCTGCTACCTTCCCGACGGTGTCTAACCAATCGGGATACAGACGTGGGAACTGAAGTTCATTTCCCGCAGCGTCCCACTGGCTATGAAACTGCGCGTCGTGGGCAATTGCGGCCGCCACTAAGAGCGCTTCAGCTGGGTTTTCCCGGGCTTTGGTTGATAACGCAGTAACAGCATCTCCAAAAGCAGTGCGTGCCTGATGCCAATAAATCCTTTGCCAAAGCCAATCACCAAGCGGTTGCCCGAATCGCTGGGTCAACAACTTGTTGTCTTCCAGGAATTGTGGCGGGCTACGAAGTAGCCAATCTAGCAACTGCAACTTAATGATAAAGATGCGATTCAGATCTTGAGCTATTTCATCAGGCAAGCGACGCTCATGAAGCATTGACCGTACTCCCTACCAAACCTCGCCAAGCTCGCTTTAGATCGACCTGAAAATAACCAGGGCCGGTTTGGCGAATAAAAGCCTCAACAACCGCCTTCATGGTTAAAGGTTTAGAAACGCCAAAGTGCACTGCAAAGCGCTCAGCGCTGAGGAGACTATCGACTACCTGATACTCAGTTAGCCCGCTCTCTGTTAAAGCAGCAGCTTTCAATATCTGATCAACAAGATCCTTACTCAACGGTGTTCCTAGTCTCCAGCACTCCTCGACTTCCTCCGCAAACTGCGTTGCCGCGACAAGGACCTCTAGTAAACGACTTGCTCGTCTTCCGACTGTATCCGGAGCCCCAAAAATATCCCGTAATGGATGGTCGCCTGTCGCTCCGAAAGTATGGGTTTGAGCATCCAGGATTCGGACACCAGATAGGCTAGGCCCTGTAGCGTCTACGAGCGATTTTCGCTCCAACACCACCAATTCGTCTTTCAGTGCGTCCGTGAGCATCAAGGCGGCATGGGTGGCAATTAGTACATCTACCGAGGTACTTGCCAATGCATCATCAACTACAGAAACAATGTCGCGCTTCCACAGATCATTAAAGTGAGTTTCAGGTTCATCCAAAAGCAACAGGGAGTCCTGACGTCCGCTTAGCAGATGCAGCAGGGCCATTCTTCCCATAAACATCTGCTCTCCATCGGATAGTTCTTCATAACGCATTACGCCAATATCGTGCTTGATAGTATCGGGCTTTGCATCAGACATAGCGTGCCGACGCAGCCTCAGCTGCACGTCATCGAATAGCCCCTGTTGGTTCAGCTCCAGAAGACGAGTAAACAGATCAAAACTGCTGACATCCTTGGCGCCACCCAACAACGCCCATAAGGCTTCGCCTTGGGTCGAACAGGTGCTTAGCTCTTCGTGATCGGCAGACAACAAAGATAACCCTTGTGCATTAAAGGGGCTTTTCAGATCAAACCAAAGCGTGCGGCGGTGTTCGGTGGGATGAGGTTCCGCGATCACCTCGCTAGCACACAGCCACCAATCGTGTGCGGTTTCACACAGTTTCTGATCCCAAAGTGCTGTTTGCAGGCGCGAGCGGAACGCTACAGAAACCAAATGATGCCAGCCCCCTCGCTCCAATAGCTCTTGAAGCGGAGTAATGTTGTCCTGCTGACGCTGCCTAGCTATCCGAGCGTCTATCTCTGCCGGCAGCGAGTTGTCAGTGGTTTCAATAAATGCCTGCGGCAGGGCCACTGCCAGCAACGCGCATTTCAGCAGCGTCGCATCGAGCAAAACTGGCCTTCGATACAGATCAGTTTCGACACTCTTTGCATCTTCGGGCTGCTTGGGGATATCGCTCCCAGCCCGACGCACAGCTTGGAGGGCGAGCTCCTGACTGATGGTCCAGCCTGCGGGGCGCTCAATGCTTTGATCTTCATCGTTACTTTCCAATAAACCAACCGAGTTCTGATTGCGGCTCCACACAGATCGCCATGGGCGCAGATCGCCGGTGGTGTAAGCCAACACAGCAGAAGGCAACGCAATAGCGTGCGGTGTCACTGAGCCTGCGGGCCATTCCCCCTTTCGAACAAGCGGGCGAAATTCCGACGGGATATCGGTGGACTCAGTTGAAAAACTTGATAAAACGTGTTGGAACTGAACCTCAGTAAAGCTATTCGGAAAGGCGAATTTGTCGGCAATCCACAAGCTCGCCGATTGTCGACCCTCAAACCAGTCAAGCACCAGAGTTCGAGCATTTGACGAGCCGCGACTACCTAACTCATAAACAAGTTGCACAGGGAAAAGGGTTTTCTGACCATCTGCCAAGGCTAAAAAAACCTCAGCTACTGCGCGCAGCAGGTTGGATTTGCCGCTGCCATTCACCCCCACCACAAAGCGGATCGAGCATTCCCGTGCCAGTGGCGATTCGCTGGCGAAGCAAACCTTAATGTCCGAGATAGGAGGATAATTTTTCAGGCGTAGGTAGCGCAGACGCATTACACGGCCTCCAGATCGACTTGACCCGCTTCTACATTGAGAGCACGGGCGATGTCTTCTTTGACATCGTCGAGCGAGGCGTAATGACGACTCCGATCCACCAGATGGGTTAAATCCTTGCCGTCGTCATCTTGAACTGAAATCACCTGGAACATGCCGTCAGCGCCACTGTGCTCGGAAGTTTCGTAATCCAAATGCACGGTGAAGTAATACTGCAGAGTAGCATTTGACGAAAAGGCTTTCCGCAAAGCTTCCACATCAGCCATGCGCGAGAACTCTTCAGTGCGTAGAGGACGGAAGGCTTTTAGATAGTCAAACTCGCCGCTCACCAGATCTTGCTTGGGTAAAGTGATTTTTGCAATCAGACCCAATGCCGATAATTGGCTCAAAGCACGGCGGATACGATTCCCGTTGAGCAGGCCAAATGATTGCAGACGATCCGTCACGGTTGAATCGTCGCAGAAGCGGGAAAATAGTTCTGGGTCCTCTACCAACAAGGGTTGGCCACTTTGCTGGCAATACTCCTTGAAAACTTCTAGCACCTGGCGCTGGAACTCACTGAGCTCACCAGACAACCAACGACGAGCAGGACGCACAGAGAGATCAGCCTGCACCTTGAAGCTGACTTTGGCTGCCCCCGCCAGAGAAATTTTTGCTCCATTTTTAAGTAGCAACGCATCACGGGCTTTTGCCGCATCTATGATTGCATCCGCATGCGACTCGCGCCATTGCGTAGTCAACTCCCCGACCAGAGCCTGCTGGCAAATAATCTCCTGCAAGTCGGAATACATCTCGATTTTACCGAGCATCTGCGCCCGCAACGTCTCGATTTCACGCACCAATCGTGCGAACTTATGTTGCAATGATAGAGATGGCAGTGGAACGGTGATTCGCCCCAGATCCGTCGGGCTGACATTCGCCATACTAACGGCCTGCTTTGCTGAATTAAGGAGACGATATTTTCCATAAGCACTGTTCAATGTGGCCCAGAGAAACTCAGGCAACATCTCGGGCTTTAAGCGAAGGCGCACTAGATAAGACGCAAAGCTAAATGCGTCCTCAACGGGACGCCAGATCGCGCACTTACCAACTAACTCCTTTGAATTCGTCCGGTTAAACAGCAGGTCGCCATCGCGCAACTCAGTAGATTCGATGTCTTTTTTTGACAAGTGGGCGTATTTCAGATCTGTCAAATCCAACCAGCCGCTAGTTGTCATGCTGTTCATTCGCAATACAGCATGCGTTCCGGTTTCCCCCATAGCTTCGGATACCCCGTACTGAGAGTCCGCCACGTAGTCGCTAATTCGAACGGGATCAATCAAACCATCTGTGGTATACCAAGCGCCAAAGTATTCCCAGTACGCCGTACGTATCAGGTGGTCAACTTGATCGCTAATTGACTTCTTGGCTTTAGTCACCGCCTCCACCTGCCGCAGCACATCGACGATACGCTGTTGTTCAGGAAGAGTAGGGAGTGGGATCTTTACCCGTGAAAGAAAATCAGGCGGTACCCGTTGCAGACCTCCCGTGCCCACAAATGCAGACGCTGCCCGATCCCGAAAGGCTTTCTGCCGAATAAAACTGAATACGTATTCCGGAAGAACAACCTTGGTCGGACGCAACACATGGAATTCTGTGGAGCCAAAGCCAAAACCGTTTTCCAGGTTCCGTGCTATGGCAGCCTTTCCGTTCTCCATGCAAGGCGTGACTTTTGCGAATAGCACATCTTGCTCGCGAAAACTTGTGTAGCCTTTCGCAACCTCAGCGAACGTACGTGTTTCGGCTTTGTTTATGACGCCACCATGTTCATCGACAGCGGACATTGGCACAAAAGTTACGGTCGCATCGTCAGCCGGTCGGCCCACTGCAGGTAACCGTGGGTTGAGCTCGCAAACATCGGTGAGGCGTGCTTGTACCCAAGATTCAGGCAAGCTCATTCGCGCCCCTCCACCATCGCCAGCAACGTGTCCAAGCCTTTGATAATGTCCTGCTCGGTGCTCTTAAGAACACCGATCAACTCAGCCACGCTCTTGTCACTTTTGAGCTGGGTGAAATCGAATGGCTTGTACTGTCCGGCGGACAGGTTCCATTCACGCGCTTCGATGCAATCCGGGTCGAGCAGACCATCCTTAAGTGCGCCCTTGTCGTCATACAACCCATCGGCCAGCATCGCCTCGACATAAGCCGACCGCACTAAACCATCGGCGTCGTGAGAGCCGCTAAGCTCGCCATCCACACTTTGCCATTCATCGTTACGCGCCCAGTCGCGCACCGGCACTATCCAGTGCTTGGCCGCCTTTAGCGGCGTGCACTGATCAATCGCCAAGCTGCGCAGTGTGACGTCGAAACCATCAAGTTTGGCGACTTCACGGGCTACCTCTGCCAGTTTCTGTCCGATATCGTGCGCCGTCATGGCCTTGGGCGGCTGATTGCCTCGCAATAGACCAAGCACGTAGTTATCGGCCTGGGCGTCTGACAGCGCTGTTTTCACCAGGTCTTTCCATATGGGCAGCGCCGGAGAATCATCTTTTTCGAAGAAGGCCTCTTTTTCTCGGGCCATTTTTTTGAACTCCGCTTCGGCTGGCTTGGCAGCCTTTTTCCAAGCATCTATGAGCTCGATATCGGTGGCCTTCTCGGCGAGCCGTGCCATCAGCGTTGCATCCCAGGCTTTTTTTGCCGCTGGTTGTAGCGCCTGAACGGCCAACTCGGTCAACACATTCGCGGCGATAGAGCGGATGTTTTCTTCAGCCTCTTTCGGGTTAGAAGGAAGCTCCGGGAAAAGCTCATGAATGCCCCACACGTGCCCATCCCACATGCTGGTATCGGGCAGACTGGAAAACGCCACACCAGCAGGCGTGAGTTCGTCGGCAGTGTCACGCAGCAATGCCTGGCGCCAGCGCTCTGTGTAAAAGCTGGGTTGCAGCAAGGTTTTTTCATTGAGCTGAGCAGCGTTGCGCCCGTGCTCGACCCACTCCTTGAACTTGATGAGCGCATCCCATAAGTCGTTTTGTTGACCAGGACGTGCATTGCGTTTGGCATCCTTTGAGTAGCCATCTTCCTCCACCTCATAGAACCAAACGTATTCACTGAGTGGCGCGGCGTTGCTGGGCAGGCTTTGCTTGCTGTCGCGGCGGGTGACCTTTCTGAAGATCAGGATGGAGGTCTTGACGCCTGTGTAGGGTTGAAAGACACCGCCAGGAAGGGATATCACCCCTTCCACTACGTGCTCGACAAGTAGTTCACGGCGCAAGCGCACGTGGGCTTCGGTATTGCCGAACAAGACACCCTCGGGAATGATCACCGCACAACGACCGCCAATATCGAGCAAATCGAGCATCAGCCAGAGGAAGAGCAGCTCGCTCTTGTTGGTGATCGATTCGTGCTTTTTCTTGCCCCCACCCCCGACGCGCGGGAAAAGCAAGGTGTCGGGATCCAGATCGCCGCTGTCGACCGTTCCGGTAAAGGGCGGATTGGCCAGTACGAACTGATAGCTGCCTGGCTCCAGTAGTTCTTTAAGCTTGGCTTTTCCTTCGCGCTTGCTGAGCGAGTCGCCCTGTAACAAATGCGGATCGGTCACATCGTGCAGCACCAGGTTCATCCAGCCGATGCGCGCCATGGTGCGGTCGTTATCGAGACCGACAAAATTTGCACCGTTGTGGATGGCCTCATATTGCTCCGGTGTAGCGGCAGCACCATCGGTGCGGTGCGGGGTACCATCCCATTCCAGCACGAGGTTTTCTTGCGCCGAGTATTTGCGCATCAGATGCTGCTGGGTGCTAAACAAAAAACCGCCCGTGCCAGCGGCAGGGTCAATCACGCGCTGGCCGGGCTCAGGGTCGAGTAGCTCAACCATGAAGCGGATCAAATGGCGCGGGGTGCGGAACTGGCCATTCTTACCTGCCGTGGCCACTTCACTGAGCAGATATTCAAAGGTGTCGCCCATTATGTCTTGGGCAGCAGAGCCTTCGCCGGCGCGAGCAAAGAGCTGGTCGATGGCGTCGATGGCATCCGACAACACCTTGCCCTTGTTAGGGTCAAGCTGAAAGTAGGCGTCGGCCATGCGGTTATTGAGGCTGGCCAATTCTGTGCCATCAGCGCTGGCGCTGCTGAAATGTTTGTCAAGCTCACGTAGCCAGGGAAAAACCACGTCAATTAAATGAGCAGGATTGGTCTTCTCTCGGCGGATGTAGCTCCACTTACAAGATTCGTAGCCCGCGTAGATCGATGGGAAGCCGCGTTGCTGGCGCTTGAGGTCGATATCTTCCAAACGCTTGAGGAAAAGCAGATAGGTGATTTGCTCAACCGCCACCAAGGGGTTGGTGAGGCCGGCAGCCCAAAAGCGGTTCCAAAGTTCGTCGACTTTTTTCTTGATATGAGGAGCAAGCATTCAGTGATGTCCTTGATGGATCAGGCGGCCTCGTCCAACAATTGGTTGGCGAGGTTGATAAGTTCATCGATGTCCTGCGGTGGAAATAGCGTTTCCACTCGCCCTACGCGCGAAAGCGGTGGCTCGCTGAGTGCCGCACATGTAATGCGCCCGTGGCGCAGCACGGCCGCCTTTACGGCTCGCAGAAAATTGAGTTGGTTGGCGCGCAAATATCCGTGAGCGGCAATGAATGCATCGAATGCGGCATTGATGCGTTGCTCGCGGTTAGGCAGGTGCGCGCCCTCGCAAAGTATGTGGCGCAAAAAGTCAGCCAACGACGCTGCGGGAGCTTCAAAGGCTTTGCGCAAGGTGTCTTCGGTAACGAACAGATCAGCCTGGTTCAATGTGTCACTGATCCGTTCTAATTCGTCGTCTCCTAGATGCTCGCCTTGCTTGAGCTTCGCCAGCTCAGGAAGCTGGTCAGCCAGCCGGCGCACGAGCGCCTCTACCTGCTCGCGATAGCTTTCAGCAAAAGCGCCTTCGCCGGTGGGGCCGTAGATTATCCAACTGCGCTGGGCAATGCTGTCCGGTAGATTGATTTCGACCGTACGACTGGGTGTGGAGGTGCGATAGCGCATCAAGGGGGCGAACACAGATTGCAGCGTGCTCAGACGAGTCGCATCAAGGTGCTGCCAAAAGCCTGAGGACTGCACCCAGGCCCGTTGCTCCGCCACGCGCTGCACCTCGGGGATGTTGTCAGCCAAACTCGCAACAGCCTCCTGAACGCGTTCGCGCACCTTGGCTTGTTCGGTGGTATCGCCCTTAAGCCAGGCCACCGCGAGGCGTTCACACCAGATCTGGAACTGCATCTCATCCAAGCCCGCCAACGGCGCAAAGCGCATCAAAGGCGCGATGCTCGTAGATAGATGGTCCAGCGCGCTTTGGCTGGGCGCCGGCCATTGCCGCGCCAGCGCGTCGAGCACATCCCAGTGCGGCCGCACGTTGATGCTATGCCGGGGCAAGGCGCTCAACATGGCTAGCAAATCGGCAATAGCCGTCTTCGTGTCCTGCTGCTGGGCGTGTAGTAGCTGCCATTTTTCCAACCGCAGGCGGAACAGGCGCACCGGCAGTGGCTCGCTGGGGTGATCCACTTCGCCGTCGGGTTTAAGCTTGAAGTAAGCGAAATTCTTCCAGTGATCAATGATCAGAAAGTCCTTCTTGATCTCGCCGGTTGCCTTGTCGGTGTGTAGCCGAGTGCCGCGCCCGATCATCTGCCAGAACTTGACCTTGCTGAACACAGGCTTGGCGAAAACCAGGTTCTGAATGGCGGGGACATCCACGCCGGTGTCAAGCATATCCACGGAGATGGCCACACGTGGCATGGTGCGGTATTTGAAATCATCCAGCGTGGTGTCAGCACGCTCCATGTGGCTGTCGATGATTTCGGCCATACCTTGGCGCTGTAGCTCCGGGTACAAGCGGTTGAAGCTTTCGTAGAGTCGCTTAGCGTGAGCATGACTGACGGCGAAGATGATGGACTTGTGTGGCAGGCCGCGAACATCTTTGCGACTTTTGTCCATGAACTCTCGCACCATGGCATCGTTAGTACCTTGGTTGATGATGCCTTTTTCGATGTCACTGCCATCAAAATTGAGCTCATCAAGATCTACGCCTTGATCACGCGCCATCTGCCTCAAAGGTTCGGGCAAAGCTTCCCCCTGAATGCCTTGAAGCTGAAAGTTGGTTTGTGCATCGAGCACGCGATAATTCACTAGGTTCTGATCAGCGATGGCCTGCTCATAGCTGTAGTAATAACTGGGGACGCCGTCGCCACAGTCGAATAGTTCAAACGTGTTGTGGTCGATGTAGTCAGTTGGGGTTGCGGTCAGTCCGAGCTGAATGGCATCAAAATGATCAAAAATGGCTTTGTAGCGCTGATAGATGGAGCGATGGCTTTCATCGGCCACGATCAGATCGTAGTAGCCGACTGACAAGCGCGAATACACCTGCATCATGCTGGGGTAAGTGGAAAACTGGATACGCGCCCCTGAGGTTTCCCCAGATTCGATGCGGGCCAGGCTTTCATTGGGTAGATGGGATTTGAACTCCGACATCGCCTGGCGCACCAATTCACGTCGATCTGCCAGGAACAGCACTCGCTGTACGCGCTTGGAACGCAGCAAAGTGTCAACAAGGGCGATGGTGGTTCGCGTCTTGCCCGTGCCGGTAGCCATCACCAATAGAAACTTGCGCTTGGCTGCATCTACGCCTTCAGTGACGCGGCGAATGGCTTCGTTTTGATAGTCGCGGCCAGCTATGTCGGCGTTGATGGTTACCTTGCCAAGCGGCTCGGCGAACTGATGCTGGTGCCGCAGCCGTTCCAAATCATCTCGAGTGTAAAATCCGGAGATCTTGCGAGGGGCATAACGTGCTCGATCCCAAAATTGAATTTCTTTGCCATTGGTGAGGAAGATAAACGGATCGCTGCCAAATTTGGCTTTGATCGCATCCGCGTAATCTGCGGCCTGACGCTTTCCAGCAAGCTCATCACGAGATGACCGCTTAGCCTCTACTACAGCAATCGGTTTGCTATCTGAACCAAGAAGGATGTAGTCAGCAAATTGCTCGCAACCATAGTCACCGATGGACTCGGCTGTCTTGAGTAAAAACTCCCCTACAAGAGTCCTTCGACTTTGAGACCAGCCAGCATGGGCAAGCTGAGAGTCAATGATCTGAGCTCTTGTTTGCGCCTCATTGAGGCGTGGAGCAGTCATTGCTCATGCCCTGGATCTTGGTGCTCGTCAGCGCCACCCGCACGCACCCATTCATCGACCTCAGACAACTGAAACTTCCATAGACGACCAACTCTGTGCGCAGGCAAAGCCTTACGCTCGCGCCAGCGATACACCGTGTCTTTGGCCACCCCCAGATGAAGGGAAACCTGCTCAGCAGTAACCCAGGGTGGTCTGTCCCGGGCTGAGTGGACACTGACTTAAGGTGGATAATGCCCACCGCAAGGAGTGTTCATGACCCAGACCAGACGACGTTTTCCCGAATCCTTCAAACGCGAGGCGGTAGACCAGGTGCTTGCCGGTACGCCGCTTCGTCATGTCGCCGAGACACTCGGCATTGCTGAAAGCCTGCTGGGCAAATGGAAGCGCCAGTACGAGCAGCAAGGTGACGATGCCTTTCCGGGCAACGGCAAGCAGCGTGGCGAGAGCGCGGAGCTTCGTCGCCTGCGCCGGCAACTGGCCCAGGTCACCATGGAGCGCGATGTTTTAAAAAAGGCGCTCGCCATCTTCTCGCAGCCCACGAAGTGAAGTTTCGCGCCATCGAGGCGTTGGCTGGTCGTTACCCCGTAGCACCGATGTGCCGGTTGTTGCAGGTGTCGCGCAGCGGTTTCTATGCCTGGCAACAGCGACCACCTTCGGTGAGAGAGATGGCGAATCGGCGTCTGAGCAAGGAGATCCGAACCATCCACCACGAGGTGAATGGGATCTATGGTCATCGCCGCATCAAGGCTGAACTGACGGCCATGGGGCAGGCGTGCGGGCGGCATCGGGTTGCTCGATTGATGCGCGAAGCCGGCCTGCGTGTTCGTTCACGCAAGCGCTGGCGGCTGGTTTCCAGTAGCCGCCACGATCTACCGATTGCGCCGAATCACCTGGATCGCCAGTTCGTCTCGGATCGAGCCAATCGGCACTGGGTCTCGGACATGACCTACGTGCGGACTGCGCAAGGCTGGCTGTATCTGGCCGTTGTGCTCGATCTCTATTCACGCGCCGTGGTCGGTTGGGCGATGCACCACCGCATGCAGCAAGCCCTGGTGCACGCCGCGCTGGAGATGGCCGTGGCACGCCGACAGCCACAGGCGGAGGTCCTGCTGCACTCGGATCGCGGCAGCCAATACTGCGCGTACGACTACCAAGCCTTGCTTCGGCGACATCGCATCGTGCCCAGCCATTCGCGACCAGGGAACTGCTGGGATAACGCGGCTATGGAGAGCTTTTTCCGTTCGCTGAAGGCCGAGCGGGTGTACCTGACGCGCTATGCCAGCTACCAGGAGGCGAAAACCGACCTGTTCGACTACATCCGCTTTTACAATCACCGTCGTCGCCACTCGACGCTGGGCTATCTCAGCCCGATGGAGTTTGAGCGGCGCTATGCGAGCAGTAACTCTTAACTACCTGTCCACCAGTTCCGGGACAGACCAGGGTTCTGTGCTCATTATGGCTACGCTCCAGCTTACGCAGCTACAGTCGCTTAAAGTCGGCTTAAGTCTATCAATACAGGGAGATGCCGTGCAGCCATATAGAGAGCCAATCTACGAGGGATGACAATCCGAATATTGAGGCCCACACGCATCGAATCCAGCGCATTCTCGTAACCGTCGGGTTCTACCTCCATTTCCAGGACGGTTTTAGAAGGGCTGAAAACTTCAGATCTTGGCCGCTTAGTCGCCGGAATGGGCATAAGTGATCACACTCATCTCAGCGCAATGAGCTCCAGAGCCTGTCCTGCCACCGATTCCTGAGAGATCGCCAGACGACGACAGAGCATATCAGCCGCGATGGCTTCCCCTCCCCTCTCTAACCACTCCACCGCGGCAGACTGCCTATCGAAATCAGCAGGTTTGTTGAGGCGTGCCTCAAGAATGCGTGCGATCGTCGCCGGCGCTGGCACCACCACCGCAGAAGCCCCAGCAGTCAGCGAGTTCATCAGGCCCTGCGGGTCGTAGTCTGGAAAGCTGATTAAATCGGAAATCCCCTCCCTCGCAGCAGAAACAGCCCTCGGCGACCACTGTCGATCGCCCCGAAACAACATAGGTACGTCTTGGAGCTCTGTCGGCAGTTGGTAGCGGTGGGCCGCGAGCATAACGCTCAGGTTCTCTACCAGCAGCACCCTCTCTAGCCCATGCAGGTCGATAGCCTGGAGGTTAAGCGTGCCGCCGCGGGGGTGCTGGTAGTCACCTGATGGCAACAGAACCCTACCCGATGGATGAGCGACCAACACTAGACCCTCGCCTACCGTCCGGCCACTGACCTTTTCGTTTCTGGAGATCGCAGCCAGTGCCAGCCTGTCCCCCTCGAGCGCCGCTGAGCTGTGCTTCAGCGGATCCAAAGACATGTCCTTTCTCACCAACGCAAGCAGTGTCTGGTGATCCGCAGCAGTCAGCAGCAACGCCGATGTACCGAGCTTCGTCCCTACGCCGTAAAGCTGGTGGATCTGCCGCCAGGTATCCGTAAGAGTGATTTTGTCCTGGTTGCGCCGCACCGCATTCATGATCGCCGTCAGGTGGCGCTTATTGGTCAGCATGCGTTATCGCCTCAACACCCTATCTAGGGTCAACTCCAGGACACGTCGGTTCGCCGAAAACCGACTATGTGGCGCCATCGTCGGCACAAGGCGGTAGTTCAGTTTCTTACCGTTGGCTTTGGCGAATGCCGCCTGCAACTGGGCATAGCCATCCAGGGCGTAGAGCCATATCCCGTCAGGGATGTCGGGATCACCACAGTCTTGCCAGTAAGCGGTAGCCGATTGAGGTTTACCAGTGGCAATCAGCTCCCGAAGCATGGCCTCCAAGTGGACACGCACGAAGGGTTTTTCCAGCTCCTTTTCCTGATTGGCGCCTGAGGGGACAATTTTCGATTCACGCTCCTGGGCGGCTGCCGCTGGCGCTGCTTTGACCTTCGGTGCCGGCAGTGAGGCTATCAGCAACTCCAGCTGCTCAAGGTTCTCGCCAGCGTGGACGTCGCAGAACGCATTGCCGCCCAGTGAAAGTGGAGCAGCACCAGCCCAAACTGCAGCATCAAGTCGTTCAAGAAGTGGCTCAAGATCGATTACGCCGCCGCCCTGCAGGTGAGCGTCGACGGCCTGGGCCACCTGGCGCATCTTGTTGCGCTTACGCACTGTCAGACTGAGCCGATCAAGCCGACCAATCATCTCGTCGAGAGCGAAGCGGTTGCGGGACACCGCACCCAACAGACCGTCGATAAGTTTGCCCCGCAGCGCCCGGTCGCTTCTTGTCAGCTGCAATAGGCCCGTGTGTGTAAACAGGCCCAACTTCTCGTGCAGTCGCTTGAGCCGGTCGATCGCATTTTTGATGTCGCGGATCCTGTCGGTGAGCCGGACGGAGAATCCATATCCTCCCTCAATGAATGCCCTGGTGACGTTCTGCTCGTTTCTCAGGTGCTGCATCACCTGGCGGGTGGTATTGGTGACACGCCGCAGGTGGCGCTCGGTCTCGGCCGGATCGCCAGCTGCCTTGGCGCCATGGTAGGCCTCGCACCCCTCCTCAATGCTGATTAGGATCTCCTTGAGGTCAGGCGCTACGCGATCAAACCCTTGGATAGAAATTTGTGCGCCCACGTCGAGCAGTAGACCACTGAGATGCAACAGGTCGCTGTCCTCCTCCACCAGGCCTTTGGACATGAGCCACGAGAGGCCCTTGGTCATACGCTCCGGGGGCGTGATGCCTGTTTCGTCGGCCAAGGCCATAGCTTCCAGCAGATCAGCGTTCGCTTTCAGGTGCTCGCCTAGCCTTACCCAGTCTTCTGCCTTCACAGTTCGAGGCCTCTTTGCTCCAACTGAGTCGAAGATGGATCCGGCTCCGGATCCAAGTTTAGGCTGCTGAACTCAGCCACCCAGGCCAGAATCATGTAGAAGTACCCCATCTTGCCAGTGGCCACGTAGTTCGCGGACTCACTACTGCGCTTCACCAGGTAACCCGCGTCGGCCAGGGGCCGCAGCACCAGCGCCAGTCGCTCTTTGTTGTCCTTGGCGCTCTTGGACTTGCTAAAGAACTCATGGCCACTCAGGTCTCGCAGCTGATCCCTGTAGGTGGGATTGTTCTCGATGGCCTCGAGCAGATCCGAAAAGGACACCGTGTCGCCGGGCGCTAGGCACGCATCGGTGCGCCCAGAGCGATTGAAGAGGCGGATGAACTCCAGGCAGGGCTTGAGCTGATCGCGCATCTGCACAAGTTGCACAGCCGCTGCAGCTCTATCCTTGGCGTCAGACAGATCGGCGTACCGCGAAAAGTACGTGTCCGGGGCAGTTTCTTCACCGATGGTGCCCAACTCCCGGCCGAGAGGCGCCAGCACCGCCCTGACCTCAGCCTCAACACCAGGTGCGCGAAGCTGACGATGGAGCTCTGGATAGGCGTATTGGCAGATGAAGCCACCAGAGAGCAGGGTTTCGAGGACATCGCGAATCTCGCTCACGATAGGTACTCCTCTGCGGCCAAAGCCTCATTCAGCTCATCCAGCTCCTCGTGCACGTCCAGGCCGTACTCCTTGACGACGATCGTGCCGGTATCAGCCTGCCTCTCCAGGAAGTAGCGGTTGGTGAACTGCCGAAGCAACTCCGGCGCACCACCTGGGAAGCATGCCAGCATGGAGATTCCCCTCTGGTTGAAGTAGTTGACCAAGGCCACGTAGTTCTCCGGCGAGAGCTCCAGGGCCTCATCAATGGGGATCGACATTAGGAAATCAGCGTCTTTACGCAGCAGCTCGAACAGGGAAACGTAGATCATTGCAACGATGATCTTGGTCAGGCCGGTGCTGCTGAGCTCAATCAGCTCTGAGTTGTTGGTAGCAATCTTCGTCCGGCCCTGGTCATTGCACGACACACTCACGTCAAAGCACTGCTCCAGGTCAGAAGTGAACTTGCCCTCATTGATCTGCCTGGCCACGTTCTCCAGAGCCTCGACGAAACTCTCGGTCGGCATGACGCCATCGCCCATGGCTTGCCAGCGGCGATAGTGCTGATCGTAGATGGATAGATCAGACCAAAAGGACATTTCTTGGATGCGGGATGTAACCCTGAACTCGAACTGTTTGATCTGGGCAAATGCGCCAAGCACCTCCCTAGCCTTCTGCGTCGCGTCGCGGCCGAGCTGCTGGATACTCCGATGCAGCTCCAGCAGCTTGGTACGGCGGTCACACAGCTCATCAGAAAGATTCTTCGCCTGCATGATGAGCTTCGTCTTCTGGTCAGGATGCGAGACGTCGATGTATTCCTGCAGGCTCGGTGCTGCTTCCAGCCAGGCGAGTTCATGATCAGGCGCCGCATTGCTGGCCTGGCTAGCGATTTGTTCGATAGCAGCACCTTGCGGCGTGTGCAGAAGTTGGCGTGTCCTGAACTGAGAAAGGATCTGGCGATAGGTGTCAGAAGCGGACTTATGGAGCACACCGCGCTGGCGCATCAACCTGGTCACATCCTCGTCGATGTCCTGCGCAGCCAATCCGTCTAACAAGGCGCCGGGATCAACGATGTCGACGTGAGTAAGGCGGTTGAGCACACCGCTGAGTAACCTGGCCTGGACCTCATCCTGGTGCCCTTCCTGTGCCAGTGCCTTGCGCTGATCGACAATCTCTCTCAACCGGGTTTTGACCTCGTCGTTGTAGTCAGCGATCTGCCTGTCTACCCTGGCGACCTGACCTTCCAGGCCAGACATCTCGGCGATTCTTATCGGGAGCTGCGGTAGCACGTTCTCCACCCAGTGGCGGTAGCTCTCGATAATCGATCGCTGATCAGTGATCTCCTTAATCTGTGAGTCAAGCTGGCCTATCTCTCGCTCGAGCCGGCGATTTTCCCTGTCATCAATGCCCTCACTGCGGAGCTTGACCGACTTGTCGTTCTCGATGGTCTGAAGCTCTGCGTTCAGCCCTTCGGTGATTCGCTGCAATGCAGCCTTGTGCCCCTCTATCAGTCGCGCACGCTCTTCAGCAAGGTCGTCACGTGCAATCTTTTCATTCGTAGTCAGCTCCAAGATGTGCCGCCCGTGAACCGACCTCAGTTGCGCGATACTTGTGTCTTTTTCGTCCAGGGCCCGTTGCGCCTCAACAGCGCGTGCACCCTGCTCTTCAACGTAGGAGCTATGTTCATCCTGTGCTCGTTCATACAGCGCCTTGCGTTGTTCACGTCGCGATGCCAGCTCAATAGCGGCCTGACTCTCATCGTTCTGGCACTTGCTCAACCGAGCAGCATGCTTACGGAAACGATCTTCTAGAACACGATTCTGCTTATCCAGGCTCTCGAACTCGGTCTGGATACCCTCAAGACGGAGCGTCAGCGACGCAATTTCTTGCTCAAGCGCTTCATCGCTGGCGAACGTAGGGACTGATAGCCCTTGAAGCGCCAGCTCAAGTCCATAGAGAGATTGCTGGGGGGACTCCAGCATTGCAGGGTTCAGATCAGCTCGCAGGAGGATCTCTACCGGAACCAGCCTAGCGATATTGTCTTTCCAGCTTGGGTGATTCTTTCGCAGGTACCCAAGCATCGTCTCTGCACCAGCGTTCAGTTGCTCCTTCAGCGCGTCGCGCAGCTTCGCTGTTTCGCTACGCTGCTTATCAAGCCCCTGGAACGCAGACACCAGCCTGGATTGCTCATCCTGCAGGCTCTTTTCCTCTCCGCGGGCAACTGCTAATTCGGTCTGGAAAGCGGCCAACAGAGCAGCTTGCTCATCAATCGCGTGCTGAGCTGCGTCAAGGGCATCTTGGGAGCTAGGAAGAACCTTCGTTTTCTTCAGGTGATCAAGCTCGGCTGAGGCTCGAGCAGCGGCAGTGGCCAGCAAATTGCGTTGCTGCTCATGCTCCTCGAGTTCAGCGCGCTGTTCCCTTTCGGTCTCTCCCCTACGACGGCGTAAATCGTCCTCAAGCTCATCCTGGCGTTCCTGGATAGCCTCCAGCGCAAGATTGTGACGTGAGTGAGCTTCCTCTCGCTGCGCTGACGCAGAGTCCTTGGCGTTCTGAGCCCGCACGTCGTAGACCTGTCGTATGTCTAGGCCCTTAGCGTTGAGCTTGGTCAGGTGATCCTGCTTCAGATCGCGCTGAGCGATCACCTCGCCGATGTTGTCCGCTCTCGCCAGCAGGTCTGCCATTCCCGCCTGTTCGTACTTATCCTTGGCCGTCTCAATTTTACTTACAGAGTCCGCGGCCTCAGTGAAGTTTGCCTGTAGGTGGCCGCGTTTTACTGCCAGCTCTTGACGTCGAGCGTAGGCGTCTTCGTTTATGCGCGTCTCACGCGCATTGAGCCCGCTCAGGGCTTCCATCCGCGCAGCTTCGCGCTCACCCAGCCGCGCCACGATGTGGTTTGCACGTGTTTTCTGGATACCGAGCTGGCGCGTGATCGCCTGATGGTCAACCCGAAGCTGGGACAGTGATTGCACCTTAGGTCTCAACTCGTCCATGAGCAGATAACCGGCCCGGTTCTCCAGCACCTTGTTGAACGGAGCAGCGTTCAGGGTTTCAAGGGTGCGGCCGAGGTCAGAGTTATCCTGTTCGAGGATCTCGGCCATAGTGGTCTTCATGGTGTCGAACGTACCGGCGCTGGCCAGGAGCGCGAGCGCCACGTTGTCGATACCGTTGAAGTCAGTCCGCTTTGGCGCCAGCGAGAACGAGGGGCGGAGGGCCAGAACCAGCTTTCGCTTCTGGGGATCCGTAAGCTTCTCCATGTGGGAGTAGCCGCTGTTGAACTGGATGATGTGCCGGTAGTGAATGGGCTGAAGCTCTGGACTGCAGTCGATACCTTTCACCGCCAGATGGCGTATTAGTTCCCCTGCCCTGACCAGCTCGCCGGCCTCATAGTCCCGGTAAAGCAGATCTGGCTCCCAGGCGTGAGCAACCAGGCGGTATGCGTAGCTGTCACCACTGCGGTGCATGATCGCGCACCGCGGCGCATTCATGGAGTTGGTGTACTCGAAGACGATATAGCTGGAGGCATTGGGCAGGTACCAGTTAGCAAAGCTTTCCCGGTTACTCCCTGCCTTGACCAACTGCCCAGGCGCCGCCCCATAAAAAACGGGTATGAGCTTCAGGAACGACGACTTACCGATGCCATTTGTACCGTTGATGCTGGTGTTCCCGCTGATCGCTATCTCAGCTTTAGCCCCTGCGCATAGCGAGTCGATAAGAACAATCTTGAGCAACTGAGACATCGTTGATTCCTTTCAGATGGTATCGACACATAGATAGTCGGCTGTTTTTTTTGGCGGTAACAAGCGCCAAAGCTACAACAGTCCCTCCCCCGTCAAGCTCTGCAAGGCTTAACCGCTTCACTACGGCGCACTACCTGCCAGTAGGCTGCTACAGCCGGCAGCACCACCAGCGACAAACTGCCGTTAGTCGCCATCCACGACAACCCAATCATGCTTCGATACCCCCTGTATCCGCCAGCCCAGAAGGCGGTTTGAATGACAGCGCCAAGGTATGTAAATCTAGACGACGCATCTAGAGTGTTTACTCGTACAGGTAAAGTTTTCGAGCAGATGGAGAGGCCATGAAGCGCAAGCAATCAATCGAGTCCGTACGCTGGGATCTGGCGTTGCGCTACCGCCTGATTGAGACGGTGGCCTGGTGGGAAGGCCGTCTGACCACAAATCACCTGACTCAGAGCTTCGGCATCAGCCGCCAACAGGCGTCGAAAGACATCAACTCCTACATCACCGATTACGCGCCGAAGAATCTTGAATACGACAAGCATCTAAAGGGGTATGTACCTAGCAGGCACTTCAAGCCGCTGTTCATCGATGACAGCGCCAGCGCCTATCTGCACCTGCTCAACCAGAACCATGACCGTGCCCCGCATATCGAAGGACTAGCATTGGCCTATGCGCACACCGAGGTGCTGCAGGTGCCGGATCGCACGGTTCGCCCGGAACTACTGCGCCCGCTTCTTCGCGCCTGCCGCGAAGGGCTACGCCTGGAGTGTGAGTACGTGTCCTTTACTACGCCGGATGCAGAGACACGCTTGATCGCTCCGCATACGCTGATTTACACCGGCATACGCTGGCACGTACGCGCTTACTGCGAGAAGAATCGCGATTATCGGGACT
The DNA here is from genome assembly GCF_058680555.1 of Pseudomonas sp. YA1. Lineage (NCBI taxonomy): Bacteria > Pseudomonadati > Pseudomonadota > Gammaproteobacteria > Pseudomonadales > Pseudomonadaceae > Pseudomonas > Pseudomonas sp. YA1. The sequence goes on along the minus strand of NZ_JBZWBG010000035.1, from coordinate 1,518 downwards.
TCGTATTGAGTCGCTTCCGCGGCGTGCCCGAGTTAATGGACGACGGAACGGAACACACCCGCGAGCACGATCAAGGTTGGAGCACTGAGGTGCAGGTAATCATCGCGCCGGACTCGCGCCTGAAACCCGAGCAACAAGCCATCATCGAAACCGACTACGGCATGCGCGATGGGCGTCTGATTATCGAGACCCGCGGTTCGCTGGTTCAGTACGTGCTGCAGCGCTATCAGATCGACACGACCAAAGTGCATACCAAGCCAACAGCACAGCAGATTGTGGTGGAGAACTTGGATGCGTTACAGGGGTGGCTTTATCACTGAGCCCTGGGCTTAACCAATATGAGGTCGCTCTCATCTACACCATCGCGAAGGTATAGCTCCGGTGTGGACTCTTCTGAAATGCCTTCCAGCATCAGCGCATTCTTGGCTTGCTTGAAAGCGGTCGGAATTGAGCAGCCGAAGCCAATAGCTGAGTAAAACTGCGCTGAAAACACGCGGGCAGCTTCGTCGCCAATCGACTGATTCATGCCAATTGCCGCATCAACATACTGCGTACATGCGGCCGCTTGGTTAAATGAGTTGCACGTATTAAAAAACACCAACCGAACCGAGTCGTAGAGTTCGAAAGTAGCGACAATGCTCGCCATCGGCACAAATGCAGCGTCACCATTTCGACCCTGCAAAACGAGCTCATCCTGATCGCTGCCATGCCCACTAAAATGCACAATCGTGGGCTTTAGCTCGTTCATGTACTGCAAGATATCTCCTGGACGCAGCGCCCATCTCGACTCGAGCTTAACCGCATCACGATGATCTGAAAGTCGAATTTTTTGGTGAATCTCTCGGACTTCTTCATCCAGCAGTAACCTGCGATCAGAGGCTGTCGCTGGATCGGTCGCGAAGAACGCAACCTTAATTTCTTCGGGCAACGCAGCCAACTTATCAATCCGTGCTGCAGCCTGCCGGTGCAGAGAATCATGCGTTTTTAGGCTGGATTCAACCTCTCGAAACTGCCTTGCCTGCACCTCCTGCAACTTTTTCTGCTCCGCATTTCTTTTCTTCAGCACCTTCGCTTCTTCGCTTTCTAAACGCTGCTCAGCTGTCGCCAGTTTTTTCTGCTCTGCAGCAATTTTCTTCTCCAGCTTGGCAACCTCAACCAAATGCTTAGATTGCAAATCAGCATATCGACTTGCTTCTTTAAGCTTGAAAGTAGCTGTAGATAATTGCTTCGTTTTGCTGGCAGCAATTCCAGCGGCATGCGACTTTTTCCCAGCATCAGCCGCCTTTTGGGACTCCCTAGCCTTCAGGCTGGCTAGCTTTGCCAAGGCATCACGAGCGCTGGCAACCTGACGACGATACGTATCAACACTCATAGGTTCCTCCCTACAATTCAAAAGCAGCGCAGCAGTTAAACGTACCCAGTAGATGGTGTATCCGCAGGTAGTGACCTGCCCCCAGTTTTAGTACCGCTGCCTAGTTAGTAGGCCCTGGGGTTGATATTAATTTTTCCTGCTTCAGC
>NZ_JBZWBG010000034.1:0-25848 GCF_058680555.1 Pseudomonas sp. YA1 | reverse complement strand
GCGCTTCAAGGCCTCGACATCCAGTTCGCCACGCAGGCGCAGGGCCGCCGGGATATGGTAGGCCGCGCTGTCGGGCTCCAGTTGCCAGAGGAACCACTGGCGTTGCTGGGCATACGACACGGGAGATGCAGCCCCCCGATCCATGCGCCGCAGGGGCGTTTGCAGAGTGCCACCTGCTGATTTCGCATAGGCGGCGAAATCGGCGAGATTGGCATGTTCGAACAGCGCTGCCAGAGGAAGCTCCAGACCCAACCGACGACGGATGCGGGAAAGCACCTGAGTCACCAGCAGGGAATGGCCACCGAGCTCGAAGAAGTTGTCGTCGCGACCGACCCGCTCCACCTTGAGCACCTCGGCCCAGATTTCCGCGAGACTCCTTTCCAGCCCTTCGTGCGGTGCGACGAAATGGGACTGATCCTGGCTGTCCTCGATTGGAGGTAACGCCTTGCGATCGATTTTCCCGTTCGGGTTCAGGGGCAGACTATCGAGAGACCTCCACAGGCTCGGCAGCATGTATTCCGGCAGTTGCCCTTTCAGGGCCGCCCGGCATTCGTCGCGCAAGGCCACCAATGGCGTATCGGATTCCGCAGGTACCAGGTAGGCAGCGAGGGATTTTCCGGTCGGCCCATCCTGAGCCAGGACAACCGCTTCGCGGACGATCGGCAACTCGAGAAGCCTCGACTCGATCTCACCCAATTCGATGCGGAAACCACGCACCTTCACCTGATGGTCGATACGACCGACATATTCCAGTTGATCACCCTTGCCTCGACAGGCCAGATCGCCGGTCCGGTAGATCCGACTGCCGGGTACCTGAGCGTAGGGGTCGGGCAGGAAAGCGAGCGCGGTACGACCGGGGTCAGCAAGATAGCCACGGCCTACGCCGGTGCCGGAGACATACAGTTCACCGATGCCGCCCAGCGGGACCGGTAGCAGATCGTCGTCCAGGACCTGGAGGTGGTTGTTGTCGGTGGCCTGGCCAATAGGCAGATAGGTGCCGCCAGTGCTTTGCGTGTCTACCCGGAAGAAAGAGACGTCGTCCGAGCATTCGGCCGGCCCATAGGCATTCATCAACCCTACCTGCGGATAACGCGTCAGCCAGCGGCGAGCCAATTCGGGGGAGAGGGCTTCGCCGGTGGAGAGCATCCAGCGCAATCCAGGCAAGGTTTCCTGGGGATCATCGAGCACCTCCTGAATCAGCGAGGGCACCAGTTCCAGCACAGTGATGCCATGCTCGCGGACGCGCCGCGAGAGTGCCAGCGGATCGTGGGCAATATCGTTCGGCAGGATGTCCACCTGCGCACCGAAGAGCGGTGCCGCGAGGAACTGCCAGACCGAGATATCGAAACTCTGCGAAGCGGTCTGGGCGATTACGTCGTTCTCGTCCAGAGCCAGCAACGGCACCTTGCTCAACTGATTGTTGAGCATGCCTGCCTGTTCCACCATCACCCCCTTGGGATGGCCAGTGGAGCCGGAGGTATAGATCACATAGGCAAGGCCATTGGTCGGCGCGACAATGCCTGGCCGTTGTTCGCACTTGCCTTGCCCCTGCTGGGCGGCCCAGTCGAGAAGCGCCGGCCGCGATTCCTCCGGCAATTCCTCGAGCAACTCGCGAGCCAGGGCCTGGTGGCCCTCGCCAACGACCAGGGCAGGCACACCTCCAAGTTTCAGCAGATTTACCAGCCGGCTCCGCGGCAAGGATGGATCGAGCGGCAGATAGGCTGCTCCCGCCTTGAAGGTGCCGATCATCATCGCCATCAGTTCCAACCCACGATCGGCCAGCAAGGCCACCGCGCGATCGCGTTCTACACCGGCCTCGAGCAGGCCCCAGGCAACTCGGTTGGCCTCTGCGTCGAGCTGGCGGTAGGACCAGGCGCGGTCGCGGCAGGTCGCGGCTACTCGCTCGCCCAGACGATCCACCTGCGCCTCGAACAGACGTACATAGCCTTCATCGAAAGGATAGGCGCGGCGCCCCGCGGGGCGGGGCAACAGCGCTGCGTACTCTTCTTCCGGCACCAGCGGCAGCTCGGTGAAAGCGTCGTGGAAGCCATCACCGATCGCCAGTAGCAGGCGCTTGAAGTCGGTCAGCAGACGGTCGACTGTCTCCTCGTCGAAGTAGCGCTCGTCGTACGACAGATGCAGTCCCAGGTCATCCCCCGGATACACCACCACGGTCAACGGATAGTTGGTGTGTGTACGCGCCGTGTCGGAGCGCGCCTGAAGCTCCTCGGCGCTGGAAAACAGCTTGCTTTCCACTGGAGCATTCTCGTAGACGAACAGGCTGTCGAACATTCGCTGGCCCTTTTCCAGGGCGCTGCACGCCTGGATCTGCACCAGCGACAGATGCTCGTGTTCACGCAACTCGAGATTCTGCTGGAACAGGCCCTGCAGCCATTCGCGAACCGTCAGCCGCGAGTCGCCACCGGGCAGGCGGACCCGCAGGGCGATACTGTTGATGAACAGCCCGACGGTATTCTGCATTTCCGGTCGACTGACCGGCCGCCCGGCGACGGTAACACCGAACAGTACGTCGTGCAGGCCGCTGTAGCGACGCAGCACGAGCGCCCAAGCCGCCTGGGCCAGGGTATTGACGGTGAGATGATGCTGTTGGGCCAGTTCGCGCAAGCGACGCCCTTGTTCCGGCGCCAGGTTGGCGTAGCGGTCGCCAATGATGGAGGTCCCGCCCTGCCGGTGTACTGGTCGGTCGAACGGTAACGGAGTCGGCTGCTCGAAGCCTTCCAGCTCCTTACGCCAAGCCTCCAGCGCGGCACGTTCGCCCTGGGTCTGCAGCCACTCGATGAAATCGCGGTAGCGCGGCGCCGGCGGCAACACCTGTTTGCGACTGTAAAGAAGGAAGAAATCCTGCAACAGCAGCGAACGACACCAGGCATCGATCAGAATGTGGTGGTTGCTCAGCACGAACCAGTGACGTCCGGGAGCCCTGCGGATCACCCGCAGGAAGAACGGCGGCGTCCTCAGGAGATCGAAGCCACGCCGGCGATCTTCGGCCAACAACTCGGCGAGAGCTTCTTCGTGCTCCTCTTCGGGACGACCGCTCCAATCGTCGAAGAACACCTTGAGCTTCGCTTCGCGATGGATGATCTGCCGCATCTGTCCGGAGTCGTCGACATGGAAGGATGCGCGCAATGCATCGTGTCGTCGGGCCACCTCGCGCCAGGCTGCCTCGAAGCGCGGCATATCGATGTCGCTGTCGATGACATAGCGATCCTGCATGAAATAGATGCCAGAGTTCGGCTCCATCAGGGTGTGCAGCAGCAAACCTTCCTGCATCGGAGTCAGTGGATAGATGTCTTCGATTTCCCCATAAGGCAGGGACAGCGCATCGAGTTGCGCCTGATCCAATCCGGCAAGAGGGAAGTCGGACGGCGTCACTCCTCCGGAAGCAGGATCGCAACAATGCTCGATCAATCCGTTCAAATCGGCTGCGAAGGCGTCGACGAGCTCCTGCACCGTCTCGTCGGAGAACATATCGGGGCTGAAGGTCCAAGTCAGGCCGAGTTGCCCCTGATAGACCTGCCCTTCGACAGAGAGCCAGTTTGCAAGCGGCGCACGTTCGTCCTGTGCACTGCCGGAACGCTCCGCGGCTGGCACCCACAGGGCCTCGTCGGCGAACTGATGGTCGAACTGGCCGAGATAATTGAAGGTTATGCGTGGTTGCGGCGACCGAGCCAGAACTTCACCGCAAGCAGGGTCTGCCAGATAGCGCAACAGGCCATAGCCGATCCCTCGGTCGGGAATCGAACGCAGCTGTTCCTTGACGCTCTTGATCGCGGCGCCAGGCTCGACAGCCGGATGCAGGTGCACCGGATAGAGACTGGTGAACCAACCAACGGTGCGGCTCAGATCCAGCTCGCCCCCCAATTCCTCGCGCCCGTGTCCCTCCAGTTGCAAAAGCAGGCTTTCGTGACCGCTCCAGTTACAAACCACACGTGCCAGGGCGGTCAGCAGCAAGTCGTTGACCTGGGTGCGATAGGCTGCCGGGGCCTCCTGGAGCAGACGTCGGGTAGCCTCGGCATCGAGGGTCAGGGCCAGCTTGCGGGCGTGGCGGTTCTCCAAAGGAGCATGAGGATTCTGGCAAGGCAGGTCGGCTGGCGCGCCATCCAGGTGTGTCTGCCAGAACGCCAGTTCGTCATGCCGCTTCCCTGCCACTTCACGCAAATGTGCGCTCCAGGCCTGGTAGGAGTGTGTGCGCAATACCGCAGGCGAGTCAGAGCTCTGGTAGAACTGCTGCAAGTCTTCCAGCAGAATCCGCCAGGACACACCGTCCACGACCAGGTGATGAATCACCAGCAAGAGCCGCTGCTCACCTTCGGGAAGCTCGACCAGAAGAGCGCGCAGCAGAGGACCGGTGCTCAGATCAAGGCTACGCTGGGCTTCCTCGCACAACGCGGAGAGTTCTTCGACCGAAGCGACCTGGCGCCGCCAGAGCGGGCTTTCAACCTCACCGGAATATTCCTGCCGCCAGCACCCTTCTTCCTCATGGAAGCGCAGGCGCAAGGCATCATGCTGGCGAATCAGAGCGAGCAAGGCCTGCTCCAGACGTTCGCCATCGACAGACTCGCGAGCCTTCAAAAGCAACGATTGGTTCCAGTGCCTGCGATTCGGGATGTCCAACCCGAAGAACCAGTGCTGGACTGGTGTCAAGGCCACCTCCCCGCCTACCGGTGCCTGAATTACCGCGCTGTCGCAAGGCACCGCCACCTGCGCCAACCCACGGATGGTCTGGTGTTGGAACAGGTCTCTCGGACTCAACCCGAAACCGGCCTGACGGGCCCGACCGACCATCTGGATAGAGACGATCGAGTCTCCACCGAGGGCGAAGAAATTATCGTCAAGCCCTACCCGCTCGATGCCCAGCAGCGCTTCCCAGATTTCCGCCAGACAGCGTTCCGCCGGACTGCGCGGCATGCTGTAAACCACCTGCCCAAGGGTCGCATCAGGCCTGGGCAGCGCCTTGCGATCCAATTTACCGTTGGGGCTCAGCGGCATGCGCTCCAGAGCGACCCACTGCATCGGCACCATGTATTCCGGCAGGCTCTCAGCCAGATGGGCAGAGAGCATCTCGCGCCATTCGTCGGGCTCGGCAGCCAGCGTCACATAGCCGACCAGTTGCTTGCCATCCACCACCAGCACAGCCGCCTCGCGAACAGCGTGGTGCTCCAGCAGGCGCGTCTCGATCTCACCCAGCTCGATGCGCAATCCACGCAGCTTGACCTGATGATCGATACGTCCGGCATATTCGATGACGCCATCCGCTCGATAACGTGCGAGGTCTCCCGTACGATACATGCGCTCGCCCGTGGCGAACGGATCGGCGAGGAAGCGTTCGGCGCTCAACGCGGGGCGAAGATGGTAGCCCCGCGCAAGGCCGGCGCCAGCCAGGTACAGCTCACCCAGCGCCCCCACTGGCACCGGCTCCAGGGCATCGTCGAGAACGTAGCAACGCAGATTGGCGATCGGACGTCCGATAGGAACCGTATCGCGCCCCTCCTCCCGACAGTCCCAATGGGTCACGTCGATAGCCGCCTCGGTCGGGCCGTAGAGGTTGTACAGGCGTACTCCAGGCAATTCGGCGAGCACCCTTTGCTGCGCATCCACCGGCAGAGCCTCGCCACTACAGACAATCCGCTTGAGGCTGGTGCAAGCGGAAACCCCAGGCGCCTGCAGGAAGGCCTGTAGCATGGACGGCACAAAGTGCAACGTACTGATGCTCTCCCGACCGATCAGATCCATCAACCGTGAAGGATCGCGATGATCGCCTGGCTGAGCCAGTACCAGGCGTGCGCCGACCATGAGGGGCCAGAAGAACTCCCATACGGATACGTCGAAACTGAACGGCGTCTTCTGCATTACCGCATCGCTACCATCCAGTTGGTAGGCATCCTGCATCCAGCAAAGCCGGTTGGTCAGCGCCGAATGTCGGTTGCCGGCGCCCTTGGGTCGTCCGGTCGAGCCAGAGGTGTAGATCACGTAGGCGAGATTCTCTCCGGTGACGGCCACCTCCGGATCGGACGCATCGAAGCCCTCCAGCCACTCGCTGTCGGCCGCCAGCATCAGCGGCTGCACCTCCGCCGACACCGGCAGGCCATCCAGCAGATGCGCCTGGGTCAGCAACAGCCGGACACCACTGTCCTCCAGCATGTAGGAAAGACGCTCCTGCGGATACTCAGGATCCAACGGCACGTAGGCGCCGCCGGCCTTGAGAATTCCCATCAGGGCGATCACCAGTTCCACAGAGCGCTCCATCGCAACGCCTATCAACGATTCCGCCCCGACACCCCGCGCTATCAGGGCATGCGCCAGACGATTGGCGCGGCGGTTCAGCTCGCCATAACTGAGGCGCTGTTCACCGAACACCAGCGCCGGCGCCTCCGGTGAACGCTGCACCTGATGCTCGAACAGTCGATGGACGCAGGTTTCCAATGGATAGTTCGCTGCCGTGGCGTTCCAGGTCTCCAGCATCTGCCGACGTTCGTCGGCCTCCAGCATCGGCAACGTATCGATGCGCGCAGCGGGAGCGACGAGCATCGCCCGCAGCAGGTTCTGCCAATGCCTCGCCATGCGCTCGATGGTCTCGGCTTCGAACAAATCGGTGGCATAGGTCAGCGCAGCATGCAAACGCCCGCCCTTCTCGTAGGTATCCAGACTCAGATCGAACTGGGTCGTGCGGCTTTTCCAGTCGAGAGGAGCGAAACGCAGGGCGGCCACATCATCCAGCGAGCCGATATCGGCTACTTGAGGCTGATGGTTGTACATCACCTGGAACAGCGGACTGTGGCTCAGGCTGCGCTCGATCTTGAAGGCCTCGACCAGACGCTCGAAAGGCAGCTCCTGATGAGCCTGGGCACCGAGCACGCTGTCTTTCAGAGAAGCCAGCAACGATGCGACCGTGGCCTGGCCTTCCACCACCGAGCGCAAAACCTGGGTATTGACGAACAGGCCGATCAATCCCTCCACTTCGGCGCGGTTACGGTTGGCGATAGGCACGCCGACCCTCAGGTCAGACTGCCCGCTATAACGCTGCAAAAGAATGTTGAACCCGCCAAGCAACAGCATGAACAACGTCAGCCCCTGGCTGCGGGCACTGGCACGCAGCGCTTGCACCAGCGCCGGATCGATTTCGAATTCGTAGCGCGTTCCACGGTAGCTGGCCTGTGCCGGACGCGGATGATCGGTGGGCAACTCCAAAAGCGGGTGCTGATCGCCAAGCCGCTCGCGCCAGTAGGCAAGCTGCCGTTCCTGCTCCCCCGCTTCCATCCAGCTGCGCTGCCACAACGCATAGTCGGAATACTGGATAGGGAGGGGTGGAAGTCCGGCTTCGCTGTTATCCATGCAAGCCTTGTAGAAACGACTGAACTCCTCGATCAGCACGTTCATCGACCAACCGTCGGACACGATATGATGCAGGGTCAGCAGCAATACATGCTGCTCCTCGCCCAGACGGATCAGGCGCACGCGCAGAAGCGGCCCCTCGCACAAGTCGAAAGGCCGCAGCGATTCGGCCTGGGCAGTTTCGCGCAAGCAGGTTTCCCGCTCGGCCTCAGGCAAGAGGGATAGGTCCTCGAAGTCAATCGGCACCGGACGTTCCAGCGCAGCCTGGCGCGGGGTGCCGTCGGCACGCTGGGGAAATACGGTGCGCAGCGTTTCATGGCGCTGGACCAGACTGGCGAAGGCTGCCTCGAAAGCCGCACGACCCAGCGGGCCGCTGAGGCGGACCGCCATCGGCAGGTTATAGGCCGCACCCTGAGGGTCGAGCTGCCAGAGGAACCACATGCGCCGCTGGGCATAGGAAAGCTCGTCGCGATCCTCGCTGACGACGCCATCGGGAATGGGAAGCAGGGAAAACTCCACCCCTTCCTCGCGCAGGCCATCGAGAAACAGGGGACGCTTGTCCTGTGGCAGCTCGATGAAACGGCGGGCGAGTTTCAAGGCGATTTCGGCATTCATCTCTAATCATCCGTACGAGGGGCGCTGATTCAACTTGAACGGATGGTCCGCAGGGAAAATTAGCGCACCACCAAGCCTCGTCCGGCTAAATATTCCCGTCCGGCAGGCGTTCCACTTCGAGAACCCAACCATAGGGAAAACACCATGAGCCTTGCCGAAACACTGGCGCGGAACCTTCGCGACCTGACCCTTCGCGCCGGCCTAGCCAAGGTCCCCAGCTATCGTCTGTTCGACTTGGTATTGAAGCGACGGAGCCCCCTCAGCCCATCGCTGGTTCGTTTCACCTTCGGCGGCCCGGAAATCGCTCGGGTGCGCACGCTGGCGCCCGATCAGCGAGTAAAGCTGCTGTTTCCCGCCGCCGACCGCAGCCTGCCGCAACTTCCAGCCACGGGCGACTGGCGCAGACAGGTGCGCAGCCTCGAGGCGCGCCGCCGCCCGCCCATGCGCACCTATACCATCCGCGCCCTGCGCCGCGAAGCCGGAGAAGTGGACATTGACTTCGTCCTGCATGGTGAGACCGGTCCCGCCTCCCGCTGGGCCGCTCACGCTCGTCCCGGCGAGCGCCTGGTAATGTCGGCGCCAGATGGAGAGTATTCCGGCGATCCTGGGGGCTACGAATGGCGTCCGCCGAAGGATATCCGCCATATCCTGCTGATTGGCGATGAAACCGCCCTGCCAGCCATCGCAGGAATACTCGAGGAACTCGCCGACCGCGACCAGCGGCCGACGGTGCAGGCCTTCATCGAGATTCCCCGGGAATCGGACCGACTGGACCTACGGTGTGCGCCGGAAACCCAACTCAACTGGCTGGCACGCGACGTGGCGAAACACGAGCACGGCCAGGAAATGCTCCGCGCAGCAAGCGAACTGGCCACTCTACCGGAAGCCGGCAAGCCACAGCGCGTCAGCGAAGTGGATATCGACAGGCAGGTACTCTGGGAGCTGGCCAAGCCAACGAACGGAGAGTTCTATGCCTGGGTTGCCGGTGAATCGGCAGCAGTGATGGCTATTCGCCGCCACTGGATCGGGGAGTTGGGTCTGGATCGCCGCACTGCAAGCTTCATGGGTTACTGGCGCCAGGGCAAGGCATCGACCTGAACGGCCACAAACGGCTCCCCCAGACGCGGAAACGATTGCGAAACATTTGCTTTCATATACAGGTTCAGGTTCTCTCCGGCTCATACGTCCTATAGAGATGAACAGAGCGCGAGCAGCGCCCTGCAACCCATGGACCGCACGCGTGGTCCCCAAAGCCTACCGTTAGCCTCATGTCGAAAAAGTCCCGCTCCAGACTCTGGTTCCTCGTCCACAGCTGGCTGGCCCTGCCCATCTGGTTCTTCGTCCTGATCGTCTGCGTCACCGGCACCCTGGCAGTGGTCAGCCAGGAGATCGTATGGCTCGCCAATCCGGAAATCCGTGCCGGCAAGCCCAGCGACGACGCCCGCCCCCTCAGCCACGACCAGTTGCTGGAAGCGATAAACCAGGCACAACCGGCGATCCGCGTGGAATCGCTGAACTTCCCCGACGAAGAGCATTTTGCCCTCAGCGCCCGGGTCAGCTACCCGGACGGCTCCCGCGCCAGCCTCTACGTCAACCCCTATACCGGAACGATCCAGGGCAAGAGCCCGAACTTCGATTTCCGCCAGTTCACCCGTGCCTTGCACGGCTGGTGGCTGGTTCCGTTCAACAATGGCTACAGTTGGGGCTGGTACCTGGTTTCGTTGCTCGGCCTGCCGATGCTGGCCTCGCTGGTCACCGGCCTGGTGGTCTACAAACGATTCTGGAAAGGGTTCTTCAAGCCACGCCTGCGCATCAGCCAGGGCGCCCGCATCTTCTGGGGCGACTTCCATCGCCTGAGCGGTATCTGGTCGATCTGGTTCATCGCCATCATTTCCATCACGGGCACCTGGTTCCTGATCCAGGCGATTCTCGCCGACAATCACATCACCCTTTCCAGCGAAGGCGTACCGCCGGTCATCGCCCGCAACGAAGTACCCACCGGCCACACGGCGCCCCGGATCAGCCTCGACGAAGCGGTGCGGATCGCCACCGAAGGCATTCCCAGCCTGGACGCCGCAAGCGTGTCCCTGCCAGGCAACGCCTACAGCCCGATCTACGTGGAAGGCCGCGGCTGGTACCCCCTCATGTACCAATCGGCGGCGATCAACCCCTATACGGGCAAGATCGAAGCCAAGCGCCTGCTCGGCGACCGCACCCCGCTGGAGTTCGTCACCGAATCCATGCGTCCCCTGCACACCGGCGATTTCGGCGGTATCTGGGTCAAGCTGATCTGGTTCGTCTTCGGCCTGCTGCTGAGCATGATGGTGCTCAGCGGCCTGCTGATCTGGAGCAAGCGCACCGCACAGGCCACCGCCGCGCTGGTCAAGCGCGGCAAGCGCCCGGCGCGCCAGCCGAAACCGGCCAAGCCGGCGCCGGTAATGGCCAACCAGACCGCGGAGGGACAGCCATGAGCAAGGCCGCCGTTGCCCAGCCCGTTTCGCCGCTGCGCCAGCTCTGGCTGCGCTGGCGTTTCCACCTGAACGTTCTGCTGATCCTGATCCCGCTCGGTTTCATGCCGCGTTATTTCGCCGACGTCGCACTGTTCCGCGGTACCAGCGGCCTCGGCGAACGCGAGGCGGGCGAGATCCAGGTCGGCCCCTGGAGCCTGCGCCTGGCGGAAATGCGTATCGAACCGCCGCACGACGAAGGCCCCGCCGGCTTCATGAAGGACTTCAATGCCGCCCTCTGCCAGGCCTGCATTCCCCAGGTCAAGGCGACCTACCTGCGCATCGGCAAGCCGCGCAGCCTGCGTGCCGCCGGGGTGATCTTCTTCGGCAGCCCCTACCGCATGGGCACCAGCGTGCCGATCCCGCCGCGCACCCGGCCCGACGCCGAGCTGTGGATCACCATGGAAGGCTGGGACGGCTCCATGCACCAGGCTTCCATTCCCCTGGCCGAGGCATCCCCCGCCACCGTGGCCTGGCTGAACAAACGAGGTAAGCAATGAGCATCCACACCCGCCCCTGGCGCCTGCCCCTGGCCGCCCTGTTGCTCGGTCTGAGCGGCGCGGCCCTGGCGCACAACCCGATCTGCGAATGCGAGGAAGTGCAGGCCGGCGAGATCCGCTGCAAGGGCGGCTTCTCCGACGGCAGCGGCGCCCCCGGCGTAACCCTCGACGTGATCGGCTACGACGAGCAGATCCTGGTTCCCGGCAAGCTCGGCGCCGACTCGACCCTGACCTTCAAGCGTCCCGACGGCGAGTTCTACGTGCTGTTCGACGCCGGCCCCGGCCACGTGGTGGAAATCGACCACGCCGACATCGCCGCGCCATGAGCGTCGAAACCGTCCGCCCGGCCGGCGCCGGCCACGAGACCCTCTACGTACTGCTCGGCAGCGTGCTGATCCTGGCCCTCGCCGCCACGGTGGTCGGGCTGCGCCAGCAGTCCCATGAAGCGCAAGCCCTGGACGCCCACCAGGTGGACGCCCGGCTCGACCTGAATGCCGCCGAACAGGGCATCTATGCCGACCTGCAGGTCGCCGCCGAAGACATCCAGGCGCGCCTGGACGACGGCGAAGCCGCGCCCTCCGTCGACGAACTGGCCGCCGAGGGCTTCCCGCCCTTCGTCGCCGACGTCGCCGCGAGCAGCCGCGGCGAGCACCGCTGGAGCCACGGCGAAACCGCCGGGCGTCCGAGCTACCTGGGCGTCAGCGGCAAGCCCGAGGTGGCCGGCTCGTTCCTCCTGCTGCTCGACCCCGCCGAAGTCTGGCTGAAGCCCGCCGCGGCCGCTGCCGGCGCCGTACCGGGCGACGCCCGCGCCCTGGCCGACGCCGGCTGGCGCCAGGTGGTCAGCCGCTTCGACGCCGGCGTGACCCGTCAGTACCGCCATTGATCGCACATCGACTCCACAGAAGGCGTTTTTCCATGCTGTTCTCCCGTCGCTCATCCCGTCCGCGCGGCCTCGCCGCCCTCCTCCCGGGCCGCGCCCTGCTGGCCGCCCTGCTGCTGGCCCTGCTCGCCCCGCTGGCCCAGGCCGAAGACGGCAAGCGCCTGCGCATCGGCATCACCCTGCACCCCTACTACAGCTACGTGAGCAACATCGTCGGCGACAAGGCCGAGGTGGTGCCGCTGATCCCCGCCGGTTTCAACCCGCATGCCTACGAGCCGCGCGCCGAGGACATCAAGCGCATCGGCACGCTCGACGTGGTGGTGCTCAACGGCGTCGGCCACGACGATTTCGCCGAGCGCATGATCGCCGCCAGCGAAAAGCCCGGCATCCCGGTGATCGAGGCCAACGCCAAGGTGCCGCTGCTGGCCGCCACCGGCATGGCCGCGCGCGGCGCCGGCAAGGTGGTCAACCCGCACACCTTCCTGTCCATCAGCGCCTCGATCACCCAGGTCAACACCATCGCCCGCGAACTGGGCAAGCTCGACCCGGCCAACGCCAAGGCCTACACCCGCAACGCCCGGGCCTACGCCAAGCGCCTGCGGGCCCTGCGCGCCGACGCCCTGGCGCAGCTGAACAAGGCCCCGGCCGCCGACTTCCGCGTCGCCACCATCCACGGCGCCTACGACTACCTGCTGCGCGAATTCGGCCTGGAAGTCACCGCCGTGGTCGAGCCGGCCCACGGCATCGAGCCGAGTCCGAGCCAGTTGAAGAAGACCATCGACCAGCTCAAGGCGCTGGACGTGAAGGTGATCTTCTCCGAGATCGACTTCCCCTCCACCTACGTCGAGACCATCCAGCGCGAGTCCGGGGTGAAGCTCTATTCGCTGTCGCACATTTCCTATGGCGATTACAGCGCCGGCAAGTACGAGGAAGAAATGGCGCGCAACCTCGACACCGTGGTCCGCGCCATCCAGGAGTCCGGCGCATGACCGTGGCCGAACGGCTTTGCGCCACGCCTTGCGGGCCGGCCATCGAGTTCGCCGGGATCGACCTGAGTCTCGGCGGCAGCCGCATCCTCGATGGCGTGCGCCTGCGCGTCGAGGCCGGTAGCGTGCACGCGCTGGTCGGACCGAACGGCGGCGGCAAGAGTTCGCTGGTCAAGACCCTGCTCGGGCAGATGCCGCATCGCGGCGAGCTGCGCCTGGAGTGGCCCGGCGCGCCCGGCTGCATCGGCTACGTGCCGCAGGCGCTGGAGTTCGACCGCGGCCTGCCGCTCACCGTCGACGATTTCATGGCCGCCATGTGCCAGCGCCGTCCGGCCTTCCTCGGCCTGTCGCGCAGCCGGCGCCCGGCGATCGACGCGGCCCTGGAACGGGTCGGCATGCTGGCCAAGCGCGGTCGGCGCATGGGCGCCCTCTCCGGCGGCGAGCGCCAGCGCGTGCTGCTGGCCCAGGGCCTGGTACCGCCGCCGCAACTGCTGGTGCTGGACGAACCGATGTCGGCCCTCGACGAGGGCGGCATCCAGGTCTTCGAGCGGCTGCTGCTGGACTGGCGCCAGGCCGGCGTCACCGTGCTCTGGATCGAGCACGACCTGGAGGCCGTCGGCCGCCTCGCCGACCGGGTCAGCGGTCTCAACCGCCACCTGCTGTTCGACGGTCCGGCGGCCAGCAGCCTGACCCCGGAACGCCTGCTCACGCTGTTCTCCACCCAGCCCCGGAAGAACGCGGAGGCCAGCCGATGAACGACGCCTACGAACAACTGCGCCAGGCCGTCCAAGCCTGGGCCGCCGCCGGCTACCTGCCGGAGACCCTGGCCTACGGCTTCGTCGTCAACGCGCTCCTCGCCGGCCTGCTGATCGGCCCGGTGCTCGGCGGCCTCGGCACCCTGGTGGTGGTCAAGCGCTTCGCCTTCTTCTCCGAGGCGGTCGGCCACGCCGCGCTCACCGGCGTGGCCATCGGCATCCTCCTCGGCGAGCCCTACACCGGGCCCTACGGCAGCCTGTTCGGCTACTGCCTGCTGTTCGGCGTCCTGCTCAACTACCTGCGCAACCGTACCGGCCTGGCACCGGACACCCTGATCGGGGTGTTCCTCTCGGTGTCCCTGGCGCTCGGCGCCAGCCTGTTGCTGGTGCTGGCGGGCAAGATCAACGTGCATATCCTCGAGAACGTGCTGTTCGGCTCGGTGCTGACCGTGAACGGCCATGACCTCGCGGTGCTGGCGGCGGTCGCCGTGCTGGTGCCGTGCCTGGCCCTGCCGCTGTACAACCGCATCATGCTGGCCAGCTTCAACCCGCAACTGGCGGCGGTGCGCGGGGTCGCGGTGAAGAGCCTGGACTACCTGTTCGTGGCCCTGGTGACCCTGGTCACCGTCGCCGCGGTGAAAGTGATCGGCGCGATCCTGGTCGGAGCCCTGCTGGTGATCCCGGCGGCAGCGGCGCGCCTGGTCAGCCAGTCGCTGAAAGGGTTCTTCTGGCTGGCGGTGCTGATCGCCACCGTCAGCACGCTGGCCGGTATCCTGTTGCCGATCATGTTCGACCTGCCGATTCCCTCCGGCGCCGCGATCATCCTGGTCGCCGGCCTGGCCTTCGGCCTCGCCGCCATCGCTCGCGGCTGCCTGCCGCACCTGAAAGGAACCCCCGGATGAACCTGAAACCCCATTGCCTCGCCCTGGCCCTGGCTTGCGCCGGACTCGCCGGCCCGCTCCCGGCCCTCGCCGCGACGCCGGCCGCGGCCCAGTCCGCGCCAGTCACGGTACTGGCCAGCCTGCCGGTCACCCACGCCCTCGCCGAACGCCTGCTGCGGGACACCGAGGTCAAGCTGCAACGGGTCGCCCCGGCCAACCTGCCGGCCAGCCGCCAGGCCTCGTTCTTCGCCGGGCGCGGCGCCGGCGGCCTGGCCAAGGCCGCCGGGCAGGCCGACGCGGTGATCGACCTGCGCTCGATCTGGAGCGACGACCCGCTCTACCCGCTGGCCCGCCGTAGCAATATCCGTATCGTCGAGATCGACGCCGCGCGTCCGGTGGACGGCGCCCTGCCCGGCATCGCCCTGCGCCCCGGCAGCGACCTGCATGCCTACCCCTGGCTCAACCCGACCAACCTGGGGCGCATGGCCGATGTCCTCGCCAGCGACCTGGAACGCCTGGCGCCCGGCGCCGCAGCGACCATCCAGGCCAACCTGGCGACGCTGAAGAAGCAATTGCTGGAAGCGACCGCCAGCAACGAGACTCGCCTGGCGAAGGCCGACAACCTCAGCGTGATCAGCCTCTCCGAACGCCTCGGCTACCTGCTCGCCGGGCTCAACCTGGACCCGCTGGACGTGGAGATCCAGGCCGACGACGGCTGGACCGAGACCAATATCCAGGCTTTCGCCGAGGAGCTGAAGAGCGAGGACATCGCCCTGGTCCTGCACCATCGCCAGCCACCCAAGCCCCTCGCCGATGCCATCGCCGCCAGCGGCGCACGCCTGGTAGTGGTGGACACCGAGGCGGCGGACCCGGTGGCCGGCCTGGAAAGCGACATGAAAGCGATAGTCGAAGGGCTGCTGGCCGGTAAAGGCTGAGCCGCGCCTCGTAACGAAAAAGGCCGGGGAGCGCTGCTCACCGGCCTTTTTTTCGTCGACATCGGACCCGCCGCAGGGCCTATGGCGCCCTCGCGGGCATCAGCAGATCGCCGCCGACTCCACCGCCAACGCCGCGGCGCCCTGCCCCGCGCGCCAGGCCTCGACCTGGCGCTCGACGACCGCCAGCACCTCGGCCTCGCGCTGATGGATGAAGAAGTGCCCGCCGTCGAACAGCTCCAGTTCGAAACCGCTGCGGGTTTCCTCGGCCCAGGCCAGCAACTGTTCCTCGCTGGCCTTGTCCTCCCTGCCGCCAAGCGTTCGGATCGGACAGGCCAGCGGCGGGCGCCGCTGGTGACGATAGCTGCCGCAGAGCAAGAAATCGGCGCGCAGGATCGGCAGGGTCAGGCTCATCAGCTCGCGGTTGCCCAGCACCTCTTCCGGCGTACCTTGCAGGTCGCGCAGGTCGGCGATCAGCTCGACGTCGCTCTTCGGCTCGGCGAAACCGCGGTCATACTCGGCGCGTCGCGACGGCGCCGCGGTGCCGCAGGCGAAGAACCCCAGCGGCGTCGGGCAACCCAGCTCGCGCAAGGCATACAGCACCTCGCAGGCGAGCAAGGCGCCGAGGCTGTGCCCGAGCATCGCGTAGGGGCCCTGGCGGACCTCGTCGTGCAGCTCGCGCGCCAGTTGCTGCGCCAGGCTCGCCAGGTCGGTCTGCAACGGTTCGGCCATCCGCGCCCCGCGCCCCGGCAACTCCACCGGACGCACCGCCAGCCAGGCCGGCAGCTTGCGCCGCCAGCGGCTGTAGGTCATGGCGCTGGCGCCGGAATACGGCAGGCAGAACAGCCGTACGGGCGTACCGCCCACTCAGCCGGCCGCCTTGTCCATGTGCTGGCGCAGGCTCAGCGGGCGCATGTCGGTCCAGACTTCCTCGATGTAGGCCAGGCAGTCCTTCTTCAGCCCGCTCTTGCCGGCCGCCCGCCAGCCCTGGGGAATCTCCTTGTATTCCGGCCAGATGGAATACTGCTCCTCATGGTTGACCACTACCTGGAACTGGATGTCGTCACGGTCGAACACTGAAGTCATTGCTTGCTCCTGATGGGATCGAACGGCCGCGCGCAGCACGGCCCTTGCGTTGGATAACGAAAAGCCCGGCGGGAAAATTAGCCGGCCAGCGCCGCGCCGAGGGCGCGGGTGAAACGCCGGGCCACCTCGTCGATCTGTTCGGCGCCGATGATCAGCGGCGGCAGGAAGCGCACCACGCTGCCGTGGCGGCCGCCCAGTTCGAGAATCAGGCCGCGCCTCAGGCACTCGCGCTGGACCCGCGAGGCCAGGGCGCCGTCGGTCGGCGGATGACCGAGGGCATCCGCCTCGCCCTGCGGGTCGACGATCTCGACCCCGAGCATCAGCCCCCGACCGCGGATATCGCCCAGTTGCGGATAGTCGCGCTGGAGGATGCGCAGGTGCTCGGCCAGGCGCTCGCCCATGGCCGCCGCGTGGGCCGCCAGGTCGTGTTCCTTCAGGTAGCGCATCACCGCCGAACCGGCGGCCATGGCCATCTGGTTGCCGCGGAAGGTGCCGGCGTGGGCGCCGGGCTGCCATTTGTCCAGCCATTCGCGGTAGACCACCACCGCCAGCGGCAGGCTGCCGCCGATGGCCTTGGACAGCACCACCACGTCGGGGACGATGCCGGCGTGCTCGAAGGCGAACATCCTGCCGGTACGGGCGAAGCCGCTCTGGATCTCGTCGACGATCAGCGCCACCCCGGCCTGCTCGGTGATCCGCCGCAAGCCGCGCAGCCAGTCGAGATCGGCCGGGACCACGCCGCCCTCGCCCTGGACCACCTCGACGATCACCGCCGCCGGCAACTGCACGCCGCCTTCCGGATCGTTCAGCAGGTTCTCCAGGTAGTGCAGGTTCGCCTTGACCCCCGCCTCGCCGCCGAGACCGAACGGGCAACGGTAATCGTAGGGATACGGCAGGAACTGCACGCCCGTGCTGAGCACCGCGCCCAACGGCTTCTTCGGTCCGAGATTGCCCATCAGCCCCAGCGCGCCCTGGCTCATGCCGTGGTAGCCGCCCTGGAACGACAGGATGGTGCTGCGCCCGGTGGCGGTGCGTACCAGTTTCAGCGCGGCTTCCACCGCGTCGGTGCCGGTCGGGCCGCAGAACTGGATCTTCGCCTCGGCGGCCAGCGCCGGCGGCAGCAGGCCGAACAGGTCCTGGACGAACTGGTCCTTCACCGGGGTGGTCAGGTCGAGGGTGTGCAGCGGCAGCTCGTCGGCCAGAACCTGGCGGATCGCCTCGATCACCACCGGATGGTTGTGCCCCAGCGCCAGGGTGCCGGCGCCGGCCAGGCAATCGATGAAGGTCCGCCCCTCGACGTCCTCCACCAGCAGCCCCCTGGCCTTCTTCAATGCCAGCGGAATCCGCCGCGGATAGCTGCGCGCGTTGGACTCCTGGCGGCTTTGCCGTTCCAGCAAGGGCGACTGGGAGAATTCGTAGAGCGTTTCGCCCTCCGCCGGGGTGGCGCGGAGCGGCTGGTCTTCGATGACGCTGGTGGCGACGTGCATGTCTTCAACCCTCAAGGCGTGGTGATGTTCCACTGGCAACGAGCGATCCTGCCGCCAGAGGCGACATTCGCGGATCGGATGCACAGGAGACGCAGGAGGGCCGCACGGATTTACTGCGTCCGGGCCAGCGCAGCCAATCGCCGGGCCGCAGCACCGTGCCCGGACCGCCAGCTCCGGCCCGGACACCGTCGAGCGGGCCGCTAGTCGGCGCCCGCGGCGCTCACCCGCCAGATCGCGTTGCCGACGTCGTCGGCGATCAGCAACGCGCCGTCGGCCGCCTGCGCCAACCCCACCGGCGCGCCGAACAACTGCTTCTCGTCCGCGGAGACGAACCCGGTCACCACCGGCTGCGGCGCACCGGCGGGCTTGCCGTCGGCGAACGGCACATGGACCACCTGGAAGCCGCTGACCGGCGAGCGGTTCCAACTGCCGTGCTCGCTGACGAAGGCGCCGTTGCGATAGCGCTCGGGCAACTCGTTGCCGGTGTAGAAGAACAGGCCCAGCGCGGCCACGTGGGAACCCAGCGCGTAGTCGGGGACGATGGCCTTCGCCACCAGGTCGGGACGCTGCGGCTTCACCCGCGAATCCAGGTGCTGGCCGAAGTAGCTGTAGGGCCAGCCGTAGAAGCCGCCCTCCCGTACCGAGGTCAGGTAGTCCGGGACCAGGTCGTTGCCGATCTCGTCGCGCTCGTTGACGATGGTCCACAGCTTGCCGGAGACCGGTTCCCACTGCAGGCCGGTCGGGTTGCGCAGGCCGGAGGCGTAGATGCGGCTGCCGCGGCTGGCGACGTCCACCTCGAGAATCGCCGCGCGACGGTATTCGATCGCCGCGCCGTTCTCGGTGATGTTGCTGTTCGAACCGACGCCCACGTAGAGCTTGCGCCCGTCGGGACTGGCGAGCAGCGCCTTGGTCCAGTGGTGGTTGATGGTGTCCGGCAGGTCGGTGAACTCCATCCCCGGGTCGGCGACCCGGGTTTCACCCGGCACGTAGCGGTAGCGCATGATGTTCCCGGTATTGGCGACATACAGGTAATCCCCCACCCGCTGCACGCCGAACGGCGAGTCCAGCCCTTCCAGGAACACGTACTTCTGCCACTGGCCTCCGGCGCCGGCTCGGCGCAGCAGGGTGATGCGGTTGCCGCCCTTGCCGGCCTTGCCGGACTTCCCCTTGACCATCCCCGCGATGAGTTGCTTCGGCGTGGTCACCGGCGCGGTGCCGGGCGAGTTGGCCTCCACCACCAGCACATCGCCGTTGGGCAAGACCAGCAACTGGCGAGGGTGTTGCAGGCCATCGGCGATCTTCTCGATCTTCAGGCCCTGGGCCACCGTCGGTTTGGCCTCTCCCGACCAGCCCACGCCTTCCGGTACCTTCATCGGCGGCAGAAGGAAGTGCTTCGGTTCCGGAAGCGCCGGATTGGCGCCGGTCTGCTGCTGCGGATCGTTCTGCGACCCCTGGTTGCAGCCGGCCAGGACCAGGCCGAGGGCAAGCGCGACGGGGCGCAGCGAGTGGAGGCTAGCCATGCGCCACCTCCTCCGCGGATACCGCCAGGAGCGCCTCTCCCAGCGCCAGCAGCAGCACCGTCGCGATCGACAGCCATAGCCCGGCCGGCATCACCGCATAGGCGTCGCGGCTGTGCACGAAGGCATTGAAGATGGCCAGGACGATGCCGGCGAACTTCAGCAAGGAGGAAACCCTGGCCGCCGCAACCACCGCCGCGCGCCGCAGCAGCCATACGCGGCACAGGTCGACGACGCAGGGCAGGATGGCGAACAGCAGGCCGAGACTGATCAGCCAGGCCGCGCTCTTGCCCCACATCACCTCCGCCGTGGCGAAATAGGTGGCGTCGAAGACCAGGGCGGCGACGAAGAAACCGAAGGGAACCGGGTTGAGGACGTTGTAGAAGGCGTCCAGGGGTCTGAAGCGTAGTGCGGTGGCCATTGCGAAACACTCCTCTCGGGAAACGCAGGCTTCCCGACGTGAAGGGACGGGCAGGAGATTCGAACCGCCGAGGCCCTGCGCAAGGCGCGGGCAGCGGGGAACGGCACGGCGAAACGGCGACTGGGGGGCTCGCGCCCCTTCTGCGACGGACCTGCACGAAGCGCTGGAGTTCATCCGCAAGGACCTGTCGGAAGCGATAGGTACGCTGGCGATCCTTCCGATGGAACTTCGTGCGCCGCGACTCACCGAAACAGGGGTAGCGCCCTTCCCGGCCCTCCCGCCGGGTTGCCGCGCCGCCCCAGGCGCACCCCGCCGGCGACCGATCCGCGCCCGGCGTTTGCCGAAGAGGAGACAGCCGATGCCTGATCGAACCGCCCTGCCCCGCGCCTTGCTCGCGGCCTGGGTCCTGCTCCTCCAGGGCGGCGGTGGCGAGTACCCGCTGCAGGACGGCTTCGGCTGATCCAACGGCGTCACCCTGCAACTGCTCCGACTCTACGGCCCGGGCGCCGGCCGCTGAGCCTCAGCCCGGCGCCAGGTACTGGCGCTGCGCGGTGTCGGCGAAGCCAGCGGCGAGAAAGTCGATCAGCGCGCGGACCGAAGGCAACAGCCCGCGCCGCGAGGGGAACACCGCCACCACCATGCCCTCCACCGGCGTCCACTCCGGCAGCACCCGCACCAGCCGGCGCTCGGCCAGGTCGCGACTGACCACGCAGAGCGGCAGGCCGCCGATCCCGACGCCCTCCAGCACCGCCTGGCGCAAGGTGCCGAGGTCGTCGCTGAGCAGTTGCGGGCGCAGGTTGAGGGCGGCGCTGCTGCCATCCGCGCCGACCAGCCGCAGGCTGCCGTCCAGGCGCGAACGCTCCCAGCCGACGTAGGGCATCGCCGACAGGTCGGCCGGCAGCTCCGGCGGGCGGTAGCGGGCCAGCAGCTCCGGGCTGGCTACCAGCACCTGCGGGCTGCGCGCCAGCACCTTCATCACCAGGTCGCTGTCCTCCAGCGGCGGGAAACGCAGCGACAGCGAGACGTCGTAACCTTCGGCGATCACGTCGACCCGGCGATTGAAGGTCTTCACGTACAGCTCGACGTTCGGGTACTGCGCCATGAAGCGCGCCAGCATCGGCGCCAGTTCGAAGTGCAGCAACGGCGTCGAGCAGGTCAGGCGGACCATTCCGCACGGCTCCGAGCGGTTCTGTTCGATGACGTCCTCGGCGGCCTCCGCTTCCACCGTCATCGCCACGCAATGACGGTAATAGGCCTGGCCGATCTCGGTCACCTGGAATTGCCGCGTCGAGCGCTGCACCAGGCGCACGCCCAGGCGTGCCTCGAGCTGCGCGACCTTGCGGCTGATGGTCGACTTGGGAATTCCCAGCACCCGCCCGGCGGGGGCGAAACCACCGTGCTCGACCACCTTGGCATAGATGAAAAGCGCGTTCAGATCGAACACCAGCTCACCACTCATCGTTCCACCTGCGAGACTCTGAGACTTGATTTGCGGACTACCGGTTCCCACTCCCGGGAACTAGCGTATCGCTCCATCGACTCAATCGAGGAGCACCGACGTGAAAAAGGTCCTGGGAATCTACGGCAACGCCAACCGCCACTGGGTGGGCGACGGATTCCCCGTTCGTTCGCTCTTTTCCTACAACACACTGGGCCAGCATATCAGCCCGTTCCTCTTGCTGGACTACGCCGGGCCTGCTGATTTCCCCCCCGCACAGCAGCGCCGCGGCGTAGGCCAGCATCCTCATCGCGGCTTCGAGACGGTGACCATCGTCTACCAGGGCGAGGTCGAGCACCACGACTCCACCGGCGCCGGCGGACGCATCGGGCCGGGGGATGTGCAGTGGATGACGGCGGCCTCCGGGATCCTCCACGAGGAGTACCACTCGGAACGCTTCCGTAGCACAGGTGGAACGCTGGAAATGGTCCAGCTATGGGTCAACCTGCCCTCCAGCGACAAGATGAACCCGCCGCGCTACCAGACCCTGCTGGATGCCGACATTCCCCGCGTCGGCCTGCCCGACAGGGCCGGCGAACTGCGGGTGATCGCCGGACGCTACGGGCGCCACCAGGGGCCGGCGCTGACCCACTCGCCACTGGCGGTCTGGGACGTGCAACTGAAGGCCGGCAAGCACCTCGCCCTCGACCTGCCCAAGGGACATACCTGCGCCGTGGTGGTCCTGCGCGGCACCCTCGCGGTCGGCGACGAGATCGTTCGCGAAGCCCAGGTCGCCCTGCTCGACCGCGACGACCCGCGGCTGGAACTGGAAGCCAACAACGACGTGCAGTTGCTGGTCCTCAGCGGCGAGCCGCTGGACGAGCCGATCATCGGCTATGGCCCCTTCGTGATGAGCAGCCGCGAGGAAATCGACCAGGCCATCGAGGACTTCGAGAACGGGCGCTTCATCCGCGCCCACTGAAGTCCGCCCCCCTACGACATGGCCCGCGCAGGAAGCGCGGGCCCGGCCGGGCTTTGCCCGAAATTCACGGACGACCACCCTGCAAGAGGAAATGGAAATGAGCGCTCCCGCCAACTTCAACGGCCAGACCCCGAAGATCGATCCGGCCAACGCCGCCATGTTGCTGATCGACCACCAGAGCGGCCTGTTCCAGACGGTCAAGGACATGCCGATGACCGAACTGCGCGCCAACGCCACCACCCTGGCCAAGGTCGCCACCCTGGCGAAGATCCCGGTGATCACCACCGCCTCGGTACCGCAGGGCCCCAACGGCCCTCTGATCCCGGAGATCCACGAGGCCGCGCCGCACGCCCAGTACGTCGCGCGCAAGGGTGAGATCAATGCCTGGGACAACCCGGAATTCGTCGCCGCGGTGAAGGCCACCGGCAAGAAGCAACTGATCATCGCCGGCACCATCACCAGCGTGTGCATGGCCTTCCCCAGCATCGCCGCGGTACACGACGGCTACCAGGTGTTCGCGGTGATCGACGCCTCCGGCACCTACTCCAAGATGGCCCAGGAAATCACCCTGGCACGGGTGGTCCAGGCCGGCGTGGTGCCGATGGACACCGCCGCGGTCTGCTCGGAAATCCAGCGCACCTGGAACCGCGACGACGCCGTGCAGTTCGCCGAGGCCTACAGCGCGGTCTTCCCGCACTACCAACTGCTGATCGAGAGCTACGCCAAGGCCCAGGCCGTGGTCAACAACCACGAGCAACTGGATTCGCAGCGCAAGTGATCCATGGGAAGGAAGGGGCTGCACGCCCCTTCTTTTGCCGAGCAGGAGCCTGGTGGACAGCAACGACTACGGACCGGACCCATGCCTGATTCCTCCATGAAGCGCGGGGCTACGCTCTGCCTTGCCCTTGCCATAGGTCCGGGCTCGACCCTCGCCGACGACTCCCTGGGCCATCGCGACAACATCAGCACCGACCTGAACCAGCGGCAGAAAGCCGAAATGAAGGTGCCGCCGGGCTTCGTCGAAGGCTCGACGCTGAACGGTTTCATCCGCAACTACTATTTCGCCCGCGACAACCACGACACCCCGTCCCGCCGCGACCAGCGCGAATGGGCCCAGGGCCTGATGCTGTCGTTCCGCTCCGGCTATACCGACACGCCGATAGGGGTCGGCCTGGATGCGCACGCTTTCTACGGCCTGCGCCTGGACGGCGGTGGCGGCAGCGGCGGCGCCGGCGTGTTGCCGCTGGACTCCGCCGGTCGCCCCGCCGACAGCTTCTCCGCCGCCGGCGCGGCCCTCAAGCTGCGCGGCCTGGACAGCCTGCTGAAGATCGGCGACCAGTTGCTGGAGAACCCGGTGATCGCCAGCGGCGTCAGTCGCATGGTGCCGCAGAGCTACCGTGGCGTGACCCTGAAGAACTACCATTTCCGCGCGTTCGAACTGGACGCCGGCTTCGTCGAAGCCACCCGCCTGCGCAACCAGAGCGGCCACAGTCATCTCACCAGCGGCTACGGCAACGGCACCAAGGGCGGTATCGCCGCCGATCGCGAAAGCCCGCACATCGCCTGGCTGGGCGCCAGCTACAGCGCCCCCGGCGGCAGCCAGGCGACGCTCTACAGCGGCCGCCTGGCGGATATCTGGAACCAGCACTACCTCGGCCTCAGCCAGCCGTGGCGGCTTTCCAGCCAATTGACCCTGACGCCCTGGCTGCATTACTACAAGACCCGCGACCAGGGCCGCAGCCAGCTCGGCCGGATCGACAACGACCTCTACAACACCGGGCTGACCCTGGCCGGCGGCGGCCAGTCGCTGAGCCTCAGCCTGCAAAAGGTCGATGGCGACACCCCGTTCGACTTCATCGCGCAGAACGACCGGACCTTCCTCTACGAAAGCAACGCCATGCAGTACGCCGACTTCAACGGCCCCGGCGAGCGCTCGTGGAAGATCCAGTACCAGGCCAGCCTGGCCTTCCTCGCCGCCCCGGACTGGCAGTTCGGCGCCGCCTACGGCCGTGGCCAGGCCGACCTGACCCGGGTCGACCCGGACAGCGCGGGCTACGGCTACCTCTACAACCCCAATGGCAAGAACGCCCAGCACTGGGAGCGCGACCTGTCGCTGCGCTACGCCTTCCCCGCCGGCCCGGCCAAGGGCCTCAGCGTGACCCTGCGCTGGGCCACCCACCGCCCCGGCGAAGGCTACACCGCCCCCGGCAACACCCGCGGCAACTCCAGCTCCGACGAATACCGGGTGGTGGTCGACTACCCGATCAGGTTGCTCTGAACCCACGGAACCAGAAAAAAGAGAAACTCCCTCATGCGTGCAGCCCTGCTACCCACCTTCGGCGCCCTCTCCGCCGCACTCTGCCTGGAGGCCCGCGCCGACGCCGTCGCGCTGCCGCCGCTGGCGCTCGGCAACGCCAGCTTCATGGACGGCGTCAGCCGTCCCGGCATGCTCTTCGAACTGCCCCTGCAATACGTTCGGGCGAACAACGCCAGCGACGCCGGCGGGCATTCGGTTCCCGGTCGGCAACGGGTTCGTGGCACCACGCTGTTGCCGCACTTCGCCTACCTCAGCCAGAACACCCTGCTCGGCGCCCACTACGGCGCCGAAGTGCTGCTGCCGCTGGTACGCCTGGACCTCGATATCGACGGCGGCCCGGACGGCCGGCGCACCCGCCAGGGCGACCTGATCGTCAGTCCGCTGATGCTGCAATGGGGCCCCGCTACACTGTTCGGCCGCCCCTACTGGCAGCGCCTGAACTTCGTCTTCTCCCTGCCCACCGGCGACTACGACAAGGACGCCGCGATCAACACCGGCAGCAACACCTGGATCTTCAACCCGCACTACGCCTTCACCTGGGAACTGGGCGAGCGCCTGGAACTCAGCGGCCGCCTGCACTACGCCTGGATCAGCCGCAACGACGACCCCTCGCCGCGCCTGGGCGCAAACGACGTACAGCCGGGCCAGGCGCTGCACGCGAACTTCTCGATCTCCTACGCGCTGGACCCGCACTGGCGGATCGGCCTGGCCGGCTACCAGTTGAAACAGATCAGCGCCGACCGTATCGACGACCACCGGCAGGCCGACTCGCGCGAGCAGGTCTTCGGCATAGGCCCGGGGGTGATGTACAGCCAGGGCAGGCAAACGCTGTTCGCCAACCTCTACGCCGAAAGCGGCGCGCGCAACCGCAGCGAAGGCAACCAACTGACCCTGCGCTACCTGCTGGCGTTCTGAATCGGCGGATAACGCCCTGGAAACGCCGACACCTCCCCGGGTCCGTAGGGCGAATAACCGCTCGCGGTTATCCGCCGCTTATCCGCGACATCGGCGGATAACGCCCATGGCGTTATTCGCCCTACACACCCCGAAAACACCGGAAAGCGTCCAGGTCCGTAGGGCAATGAAATGGACTCCTCCCTCCTACGGCGTCAAGCGCCAGACTAATGGTGCAGCCACAAGTCCCGGAGGGGGAGTCAGCATGAACCTTAGTCGCATTGGTCTGGATCTGGC
>NZ_JBZWBG010000033.1:0-47099 GCF_058680555.1 Pseudomonas sp. YA1 | reverse complement strand
GCCGCGGCCTCTCGTTTGAACTCGGCGGAAAACGTACGTCGTTGCTTGCTCATCAGACACCTCTCTCACGGCGAGGATTCTCGCCTAAATCGGTGTCCGGGATCAGTAGACCACTACAGATGTGTGCCAGGTGAGCAGAGAAAACGATAAAGGATTAGCTATGTACGGTAATGAGTATGCGAGCCGACCGGTTGTGTTGACCTATAGAGTGAGGCTGATCAGTCGGGACGCTTACCAGCAGGACAAGGAGTCGCTGTAGTGACTAGCAACGATATCAGCAATACCCGTCAGCTTCTGGAGCGTGTCAGCAACGATGATCTGGAGCCTCTGGTGGAATACATCCTCAAGGCCCGAACCGAGTCCTTGTCGAAGCAAGTGGACTTCAAGCGCTGGCACCCGGAACACCGCCGTTATGCCAGTGCAATCCTTGATGAGCTGCGTTTGTTCGGTGGCAACAGTTTCGCCAACCTGTGGCGCAAGAGCGGGCCTTCCTACACCGAGGTGGTGCGAGATGTTGCCGGTAAGCTCAAGGTCAAGGGTGTTGGCTCGATGGAGCTCATCGAGCTGGAGGAGGCGATGGTGCAGTCGATCCTACGTCAGGCGTTGGAGAAGTCGTCGGGCGAGGATCGTCGCGAGCTGGAAGAGATTCTGCGCGAGGCGGGACTCGACAAGACCAAGATGACGGCTCTGCTGAATGGTTCGGCACTGAGTGGGCTGGTGGTGCCGGCCGTAGCACGGATGATCCTCTATCGCACTTCGACGGTAATCGTGAATTCGATGGCCCAGCAGTTGCTTGGGCACGGGCTGCGCAGTGCGGTGGTCGCTGGGGGAACCTTTGCCGGCGGTCGTGCCGTCGCCGCGCTGGCTGGGCCGGTCGGCTGGGTCATAGCCGGTGTCTGGACCGCCGTGGATCTGGCTGGGCCTGCCTACCGGGTCACCATTCCTTGCGTATTGCATATCGCCATGCTGCGTCTCAAGGCTCGTGCCGAGGCAGCGACCGATTTCATGAATGGAGCTTTCGATGGCTGAGCTAAATGTGATCTTCGATGTTCCGGAGGCGATTGCCGAGGGGCTGAAAAACGGTGTTTACGAACGTATCGGTGGCGTCATCCGCAGAGTAGGTGACAAGCAGATCGTGATGTGGTTGCAGGAAGGTGTTCTGCTGGAACGCGATACGGCCGAGCAACTGCTCAAACAGGGGGCCGAGCAGGTCCAGTTGCTGCGCCAGCAGGCTGAGCAGCTGCAGCTGCTCGGTGTACAGCAGCAGATGATCATGGGGCTGCAGGTGGCCAATCTGGCCGTTAGTGTCGCTGGCTTTGCGCTAACGCTTTACAAGTTACAGGGTATCGAGAACAAGCTTAAACACATGGATGGCAAGCTCGATGACATCCGGCAGGGTGTGGAGTGGCTGGATGCCAGACAGATGATTGGCCGACTGGCCCCTCTGCATGCCTCCCTGCAGCATCTACGCGAAGCCGGGCTGTATCGCAACACCACACTGATGCATCAGCAACTGGGTATTGCCAGCAGCCAGCTCGCAGAGAGCCACAGTTATTTTGGCGGGCTGCTGCAGCATGTGGGTGAGCGTGCGCTTGAGTATCTACAGCCTGGTGAGTTTGGGGCCGCTTACCGTGGGTGGGTGATGTCGGCTCAGGGGCGGGTACAGGTGCTGGCTCGGCTAGGTGAAATGGATGTGGCTGCGCAGCTCGCCAATGACTTCAAGGAGCGTCACGCTGGGTTCGGTCGGCAGCTGCAGCAGAGCCTGAGCAATCCAGCGCTGCGCCTCAGGGCGGGTCGGCAGGGCGAGACCAATCATGCTCGTTTGCTGAATATCGCTGAGCAGGCTGTCGGTGCGCACGAGATCATCCGCGGTAACGTAATGCAGTTGGAGTTCATGCGCGATGAGCAACTGGATCTACCGGTTCTCAATAGCCCGGCAGGATATCAAGGGTTGGCGTTCTGCCGAGTGGGCTGATTGGCTGCGATGGTAATGCCCCAATTGGCAGATTACCTGTAGCAGCCTGCCGTACAAGAGCAGCGGATACTGCTCCACCTCATTTATCCGCACTCGGTGCAGATCCCGCAATTGCAGGTCAACGTCCCGTACTGAGGTTGGCCTGCCTCCCTCTTTGCATTCCTAGCGCGGGCCTTCATGGCCAACGCTGCACTTCCTTCAGGACAGTTGCCTGCGCTGCTGGCGCGAGGCTTTATGGAGTCATCGGACATGGATCTCCAAGGTCATCTGCTTTACATCGACATCACCCAGATTTGTGGAATCGGCTGTGCCTTCTGTATGTACGCCGACAAGCACAAGGCGGGCATCAGCATGGAGCTATCAACGTTGGCGCGGGAAAACCTCGCCCGGTTGATCAATGCCCCAGAGGTCAAGCGCATCTCCGTCAGTGGCGAAGGCGAGCCGCTCAACAACGCCAAAGTGTTCCACGAGATCCTCGGATTGTCCGAAGGTGGCAAGTGCTTCGAATTCATCACTAGTGGGTTCTACCCACATGACAAGATGGCGGACTTCTATGACGCCACCAATCGCATCGTCTCGGGCAATGGCGACACCTGTAACATCCGCCTGAGCGCCGACAGCCACCATATCGAGAAGGTCAAATGGCGGGCTCATGGCTTCAGTCTGGACTATCTGAGGCGCCGGCGGCCGTCCGGGCTGAGCTTCTCGTTCCGTTCGATCGACACCGATCGCGACTTCACTCGCGAGTATCTGAAGTCCGAGCTGGCTCGCTGGGGAGTAGAGGCAACCATCGAGCCGCGGAGTGTGCTGGAAGACGTCCTGGTTGCGGGTGGTGAGTGCTTCGGCATCGACTACAAGAACCTGGTGCACCCCGCTCCTGGAATCGCCCCGGGTTATCTAGACATGCAGGGGTACATCGAGGCGATCGAGTCCAAAGTCAACAAACGCTTCACTTTCGGCAGTCTGAACAAGCCGCCGCAGGCTAACGGTTTGGATGTCACGGTGAAGCCTAGTGGTGACTTGTACTTGTACGGTATCGAGAACCAGCGCCTAGGCAACATCCACTTTGATCGGGTCGACTGGCAACGGTTGGTCGCCCACGTGCGGGAGACACCGTTGACCCGAGCACTCTATACGCACCCCTTGACCGAGTTGCTGGCGCGCCTGGAGAGCACCGACCTGCTGCGTTCGATCATTGCCAAGGCGAACAACCCCTACTGGCTGGTGAAGGAGCTGGCAGGTCATGCCGGGTTGCTCGAACAATGGGAGGTTGCATGATCGACTCACACAGCCACACCTCTTATTCGAAGCATGCAACCGGCACCGTCGATGAATTGGTTCGCGCCTCGATCGCTGCCGGCGTGACCATCCTAACCATCACCGACCACGCGCCATTCCCCGTGGATACGGACAATCGTCTGCTCGCGTCCGAACTTGATCGCTATTTCGCCGACATCGAGCGGGCGCGGAAGATCTACCAGGGGCAGATCACCATCCTGTGCGGCCTGGAACTCGACTACATGCCTGGCACCGATGCCTTCAATCGCGAGCTGCTTACTCGTTACCCGATGGACTTCGTAATCGGCTCGATTCATTACGTGGAAATTCCAGACGAAACCATGGTGAAGGTATGGGAGCTGCCGCGCCTGGCCGGGCAGACGTTCCTGGACCGCTACTTCGCCAACCTCGAAGGGCTGTTGGACAGTGGGCTGTTCGATGCCGTAGGGCACGCCGACACTCTGCTGCGTGGCGTACCGGAAGACATTTTCCTGCGCCGTTTCGAACCTTTGCTGGCACCGCTCACCCGAAGCGGTATTGCCTTCGAGCTCAATGCCTCAGGCCTTCGAAAGTCGAGCCTGGATCCTGCAACGGGGAGGGAGGTTCAGGGCTTGTGGTCTTATCCGTCTCGGGAATTGGTGGCGCAGCTCATCGCACACGAAGTGCCCTTCACGGTTGGGTCCGATACCCATGACCCGAGTGACGCCGGCTGTGGCATTGCCGAACTGCTCACGGCCCTGCGGCCTTTGGGGCTGAAACGCATTAGTTACTACGAGAGGCGCCGACGAATCGATGTCGCCCTCGACAGCCTGCCGTTGCTGGGCACGCCAGCAACTTTGACAGAAGGACTTGAACGGCCTTGAACATGATGACCCCCGAAAAATCACTGCTTTGGTCCGAGGTGCTTAAGAGGCCGGTTGATGTCCAATTGGCGATGTTTCGTCAGGCTTCCGCTCAGCCCTGTGCTGATGATGTGAAGACAGGTTTCCGCGCGTTCGCCGCCGACCTGTTTGCACGTAAACTGGTCAGCATGGCCGAGTATGTTTCGATTTTTGGCGGCACTGCCCTTAACTGCCTTACACCTGCCGGGTCGGGGTTATTCCGCGACATGGCCACGGGCACCGATGCCACAGCATTGGCCGGGATCTACAGCCGTGCAAAATACGGCAGTGTGGGTGATATCCAGTATCTCGCACGACAATTGATCGACTACCTCTGTGGCGAGCTGGATAGGTCAGATTCGCAATGGTCATGCCTGTTCCGGAACGCCAAGGCCTGTGGTGACAACGTGGTGATGATGACCACTGGTTGGCGTAACGTGCCGTCCACGGCGAACGTGCTCTATGAGATCGTGGTCGAGGAGGTCAACGTCAAATTGGCGCATTTGGCGTTGCCGACCATCATCAACGTCAAGCTACCCAGGATTGCGCCACCCTGCGAGGACTACGCCAGCCTCAGCACCGAGGAGCGGGAGCACGTCAATCTGGTTCAGGACCACGTCATTCCGGCTGAAAACTTCTATCGTTGGAGCGGTGTGCATGTGATCTTCGGCGACGATGTGTTGGTTACCGGATCTACTGCCGACAAAGTGCTTTATGAATCCATGAATAACGGTGCAAAGTCGTTCCGCGCAATCTATCCGGTGGCGATCGATCCCCGGGTGGCGCTGGGCGACGCCTCGGTTGAGGATCGGCTGAATAGTGTGGTGGTCGAGCAACGGCTGGACGATACCGTTGCGGAGCTGCTGTCTGCGCGGGACTACCAACCTATCTTGCGCACTCTTCGCCTGTTGTTCGGGGAGGGAAACCGAGAGTCTCTCGCCGCTTTCTTACCGAAGGTGCCTGCACCGACCTGGTTGCGCTTGTACAAGTCTGCCTTGGGAAATGAGTTTCTAGGTCAGGTGCAATGCGCACCCTCCTTGGTGTTGCTCCGGGATTACCTGACAGATGCCGGGTTGCTGAGTGCTGATGGCAGAGCGATTCATCCGTGAACAGCTGCCTTCATGGTTCCGTGCGATATGTGAGCTATTGGGAAAATGCCCCAGGGCAGGTCATGCCAGCCTATGTCGCGCTGGCATTGGTCTCGATGCGTAGAGCCCTGGGTGAGCGCTTTCAATTGCTTACACCGCGGTCGGTCCAGGGCCTGATCGACCCTCGAATCCTTGGTAAACCATGGTCCTTTGAACCATTGCCATTCACCCTGGCGGAGGGGATCGAGGCCATAGTTGCCAAGAGCGACTTCATCCGCATGGCCTTCGTCCATCAACATGGAGGCGCGTGGGTGGATGCGGACACACTGTTCTTGCGCGACCCAACCAGCTCGCTGTTTCCGGCAGGCCTTAGTTATAAGCTGCATTGGCATAGTGAATGTATTTTCGCGTCCCAGCCGGGAAACCCCCTGCTTGCCCGGGCGTTGTCTACTGGATTGGAAGGAGGTGCCCATGCGTGGGGTAATCCTGGGCGTATCAAGGACATCGTGGCGCAATCTGCTGACGAGTTGGTGCCTATTGCCGGAGATGTCATCGACCCCGGCTACCGTCCACGGTACAACTTCGCAAGCTGTGAGGTGATGCGTCGCCAGGATGTGAACGTTGCAGATTTTCTGGTGAGAGATGCAGCCATGCTCAAGCTCTACAACACCTACTTTCGGCGTACGGCCAAGCGTATGGAGTCTATTGAAGAGTTTCTCTCTGGCGGTACCTTGCTGGCCAAATTGTTCCTGCACATAGAGGCTGATCGTGGCTATTGGCTAGGAGAGAGCGAGCGGCTGATGGGCGCCGTTAGTTGATCTGGGGGTGTCAGCGTTACAGCGCTTGCGCGCAGATGAATCTGACACTCACGGACCTCGCTCAGGTTTAACTGCTGGGCTATCACCTCATGAACAGTCGGTGTGCCGCGGTGAGGGGAGGCGTGGGCAACGTACAACCATGCGGGCACGCGCGTTGGTAATGGGCCGAACTCGAGCTCAATGCGTACCAGGTCGAATACTTCAGTTGTCCGTCCGCTCGGGGTCCAGGCGAGCGGAGCTGTGCGATGGTCGGGCTGCGCCACTTCGAGAGGACATTCGAGCTCCAAGTTTATGGTCCCGGGGTGACAGTCTGCGACCTCGGGGAAGTCCTTGCTGATCAGTGGCAACTGGCGAGCGAGGGTTCCCTGCGCGACGCCCAGACCGGGCACTATCCGCGCTCTGAGCGAATGGAGTTGCTCAGTTTTGGGTGTAGTGGCCAACAACTCGTGAAGGTTGTCCAACAGAGCTTCTATTGAGAACGCATTCATGTCCTTCTTGCCGGTGCGCCGAATCTGACCAGTGTGTTGCTGGCTATAGACGACCCGAGTCAAAGGAGAAGGTGGGGGCAGCCACGGGTTGGCTTGTCCAGCCATGGCTGGGTAGATTGCCACCAGCTTTGTTTCTAGGCCGACCGCCATGTGAACGATTGCCGTGTCGACACTGACCACGACCTGTGCGCAGCGGATGTACCCGGCGGCATCCTTGGGGGATGCCAACCCATGGACGACGCGCACGTTGCGTCTAGCCGCCGCGACTTCCATACGCAGCGCATCTTCTCGGGTCTCGGGGCTGCATAGGATGCCGACAGACCGGGTTGGATAAGCATCGGCGATGGCGTGCAGCAAACTCACGGATCGGTCGAAGGCTAAGCTTTTGTCTGGGCGGCTGGCGTAGGGATTGAATAGGATTCTCGGGGCGGAGGTGGCGTTCGGCATCGTGTCAGGAAGGGGAACGATGTACTTCCTATCGACCATGCGTGCACCCAAGTCCATAAGCACGCGTCGGTAGCGCTCGGCCATGTCGAGACCGGCAGTTGTTTCACCGAACTTGCGATTGACGCAGCGTAAACGGTCATCGAAGGAGTACACGCGGGCCGGGCGCAGCAATCGCAGAAACAGGATCTCCGCAGGCTGGATTCTCCCTACCAGATACACCACAACATCGACCTGTCCAAGCTGCTGCGCTAGGTGGCGAAGTTCGAGCACTCCAGGATTGGCGTTTGTGATCACGACCTGATCCACACCAAAGTCCAGCGCGTGCATCTGGGCAAGCTCTTCGACCGTCAGCACGGTCACCCGGGCATTGAGTCTGCGAGCCTCACGAAAGAAGAAAGACGAAACGATCGAGTCACCCAGTTTGGCATCCCAACGGGGTACGAGAATGTGCAGGCTTTCTTTCGCGCTTCTGGGCTTTGGCAGCCTGTCGGCCAGGAGACGAAATACCACGCGCGCGACTACTCGGCGAAAATCCCGCAGGAATGACATGTTGCTCAGATGCTCGATTTTCTATGAGGGCTGGGATTAGAAAGCCAGCCTTCTTGTAGCTGCAAACCTCTCCACCACAGTAGCGACTGCTCTGGGTCGAGCGTTACGGCTAAAGCGGCTCTCGATGCAGTATTCATCGGGTTGGAGCGCGTGTCCCTTTTTCGGATTGCCGGGCTGGAGGGGGCATGTAGTGGCCTATCACGAGACTGTCTGGAACGGATGGACCACTACGTTTACTTGCTTTGGGTAATGGGGCTGTCTCGTCAGCAATGATTCTGAGCGCGCAGCACGCGAATCAGATGCTCCACGATTCTTCCTGCAGAGATATTCAGGTCCGTACTTTTACCGTCAGAGGGAGGCGCCCCATACTCGCTAGAGACGATATCTTGCAGACACAGCATTTCTGGGAGTCGGGCCCGGGTCGGCGTACATGGCGCCGTAAACGACAGCAGAATGCAAAGGATAACCTTCTCGCGCAATGTGCCTCGTGGACGGTGGTCTCCGGACCTGGCCATGGCCTCGAATAGCTTATGCAGGAAGCAGGACAGGTGGAAAAGCTCATCCTCGCTCAAGGGATTCCGTCGGCTGACGGAGACGCTGACATTGCAGTTGAAGCGCGCATCCTTGCTTATGGGGGGGAGCATTTGCCCAGGGTTTAGGAACTCGTTTACGACTTCGAGTACGTCGGCTTGCAGGCCCTCTACAACAAAGTCGAAGCATTCTGCTCCGCCTGTTTCATCCTCAAGGGGTTGGCTGTGGCGCATGGTGATCGGTGGCGCAGCGGGGGCGCGCAGCGACCCATCTCGTAAGACCACGTCGGTCCAAATGCCGAAGGACTCTAGGGAGTTCAGTGCAGTCAGAATGACTTCGACTATTTGCTGGCGATAGTTTCTGTTCAGCTGTCCTGGGTAGTCGAAGATCGCTCCTTCAATTTCCTTGATCTCCCAAAGAATGCGATGCAAAGGGGCGGTTGTTTCCCGGTACCAGTGATGAAGAGCTCGTGCGAAACCAGGCTCTTGCTCAGCCGAGGCCCCATATCTCTGGAGTTGCTTCAGATCGGCCAGCTCTTGCTGTGCAGCTTTGATCACGGTTAGTAGCTGTCTTTCCCGTGACTTTATGCTTTTGGCCAGCTCGCTGCCGGCAGCGAGATTGCTGATCCTCGTTTGTCCTGCAACCGACTCATCGAAGCGGGCAACCGGCAAGCGTATACCCTGCCCCAGCAGTTGATCGCACCAGCTAGCGAACGTCATGTCTTGCGCAGTTCCGGCTGGAATCGTGCCCCTAAGCGCACTGTCAAGCTGGGTTTCTTCCAGCGCGGAAAAATCAGCCAAGACACCATATTTGCTCAGAACACTTAGTTGCGCGGCCCTGACTTTCTGTTTCAGCTCCAACGATTGCACTCCATGGCGGGCTCTTTGACACGGCAGGGCTCCCTGCCAGCTTGATGTGAGCATGCCAGTTGGTCTGGCAAACTGCCGGCATCGACGGCAACATCTCCTTTTGACGGATCGTGTTCCCTTTGCTGGCCCGTGCCGGATTGACGCATCCGCTTTCCATGGGGGAGTGCGAGGAGTTCTACCTGCGCCTCTGCACAGCCGACAGTGGACAAAGACCCCAGTGGGTCAATGGTTTAATATCCGCGACGCGAATCGCAGCACAATTTGCTCCTGTCTGGGGTAGCAGCCAGGAGTTTGAGTCGGGAGTACAGGGACAGTGTCGAAGAAGCCGCGGGTATTGACTTGCTGGGTAGGGGGGAACGATCTCAAAGCTGTTAACGACAGCGAGGTCGGGCCGATTTTGTCGACCCTGCGGGTTGCGTCCTTTGATCGTGTCGAGCTGCTTTGCTCTTACCCTGTCGAGCGTGTTGAGCCCTATCTGGCATGGCTGCGCGAGCGTGTCGATATACCGGTCGAGGCTCATTACGAATCTCTGAGCTCCCCAGTCCACTTCGGGGAAATCTACCAGGCCGCCAACAAGCATCTGGAGCGCTTGTCCGCTTCCCGCGCTGATCTTTCGATTCTGCTCAGCCCTGGTACTCCCGCCATGCAGGCAGTGTGGATACTCCTCGGCAAGACCCGCTACCCGGCAACCTTCTATCAATCCTCCCTCGAACAAGGCGTACAGCAGGTTGAGGTGCCATTCGAAATAGCGGCCGAGTACGTGCCTGCCGCCAATAGCATCACTAGCGCCAAGCTACTGGAGCTTGCGGGGCAAAACATTCCTGGCAACGCAGCCTTCGACAGCATAGTCACGCGGAGTGAACGCATGATGATGCTTAAGGCTCAAGCGCAGGTCTTGGCGCAGAAGCAGGTTCCGGTGTTGATCTACGGTGAAACCGGAACCGGGAAGGAGCTATTTGCACGAGCTATCCACAACGCCGGTCCACGTGCTGGGGCCCGCTTCATTCCGGTCAACTGCGGGGCTATTGCGCCCGAGCTCATCGACTCCACATTGTTCGGCCATAGAAAAGGTGCATTCACCGGGGCGGTGGAGAATCGAGATGGCGTGTTCCAGCAGGCGCATGGAGGCACTCTATTTCTGGATGAATTTGGTGAGCTGAAGCCGGACGTGCAGGTTCGACTTTTGCGCGTTCTCCAAGAAGGCACGTTCACGCCAGTCGGGGGGACGCAGGAGCTAAAGGTTGATGTGCGGTTGATCACGGCTACCCATCGAAATCTGATGCAGGAAGTGGCTCATGGGTGTTTCCGTGAGGACTTGTTCTACCGGGTCGCCGTCGGGGTTCTTCATCTACCGCCCCTGCGAGAGCGTGAAGGGGATCTGCTCTTGCTGGCAGATGCGCTGCTAGAAGTCCTCGCTAAGCAAGATGCCTCGCTGACTGGTAAGAAACTTTCCGCTGAAGCAAAAAAACTTATTCTGAGACATCCCTGGCGTGGCAACGTCCGGGAGCTTCAGTCCACATTGCTTCGATCTGCCTTGTGGTGCCAGGGCAGTGCTATCGGCGCGGAGGATATTGAGCAGGCGCTGTTCCAACTTCCCTTGGAGCAAGTCGACGTAATGGCGCGTGATGTTTCACAAGGCATTGATTTACAAGAGATTGTGGCTGAGGTTGCAGGGCATTACCTGCATAAGGCGCTCACTCTCACCGGGCACAACAAGACTCGCGCCGCCAGCCTGTTAGGCCTCAAAAGCCAGCAGACGCTGAGCAATTGGATGGACAAATACGGCATCGAGTAAAAACTTGGCACGGTCCTAGCTCTAGGACTGGCATGGACAGAATCGCCTATATGAAATCAGTCAATTTCGAGTTCCTCCGCCCCGGCAACGAACTGCTGGCTAACCTCGCTGGTCTGGCTGAGGCCGTACTGCATATCGACCCGGGCAGTGCATTGACGCGTCTGCGAAGCTTCGCCGAGGAGCTGACCAAAGCCATCTACAAGGAAGAGCTGCTGCCCCGCATGCCGCAGTCAACTTTCTACGACCTGGTTAAAAACTCGGTGTTCACGGATTGCGTCAGCAAGCCTCTGGTTCACCAGATCAACTTCCTGCGTATCCAGGGCAATGACACCGCTCACGGTGCGGAAGGTGACCTGCGCAATGCACAGCTGGCACTGAAGACTGCCCAGCAGCTGGCCATGTATATGGCCATCAAGTACTACGGCACTGCGCAGGCCGATATTCCGCCCTTTGCCGAGGTGCAGGATCCGACCGCGACCCTCGCCAGCCTGCAGAAGACCGTCTCCAGCTACGAGAAGGAACTCAATCAGCAGCAGGAAGAGCTGCAGCGCGTCATGGAGAAACTGGACCAGGAGCGCACCCGCAATCTCGACAAGCTGGAGCCGCCGGCTAAGCCTGACCAGCAGAAGCGTCAGCAGCAGAGCCAGATGGTCGCTGACAGCCTGCAATGGAACGAGGCCAAGACTCGTACCCTGCTGATCGATGCCATGCTTCTGCAGGCCGGCTGGGATGTCAGCAACCCCGCTCAGGTCGGTCAGGAGGTGGAGGTCGACTTCCCGGATAACACCTCCGGCAAGGGGCGTGCGGATTACGTGCTATGGGGTGACAACGGCCAGCCGCTGGCCGTGATCGAAGCCAAGAAATCCGGTAATGTCAGCCTGCAGGCCGGGCGCGAGCAGGCCCGCATGTACGCCGACGGCTTCGAGCGTATGGGCATGCAGCGTCCGGTGATCTTTTACAGCAATGGCTACGAAACCTTTATCTGGGACGACCAGCAGTACAACACCTACCGTCCCGTCTACGGCCTCTACAGCAAGGACAGCCTCGAATACCTGATCTACCAGCGCCAGTACCGCATTGCCGAGGTTGAAAAGCACAACCCCGAGCTGAGCATTGCTGATCGGCCCTACCAGATCGAAGCGATCAAGACCGTCGCCGCGCACTTCCAAAAGCAACGCCGCAAGGCCCTGATCATCCAGGCTACCGGCACCGGCAAAACCCGTGTGGCCATCGCCCTGGCCGAGTTGCTTCTGCGCACAAGTTGGGCCAAGCGCGTACTGTTCTTGTGTGATCGCAAGGAACTGCGGGTACAGGCCGATGATGCCTTCAAGCAGAACCTGCCCAGCGAACCACGCTGCGTGATTGGTGAAACCAACAAGGTCGATCAGACCGCGCGCATCTATATCGCTACCTACCCGGGCATGATGAACCGCTTCGCCCAGCTCGACGTGGGCTTCTTCGACCTGATCATTGCCGACGAAAGCCACCGCAGCATCTACAACAAATACCGCGACCTGTTCGACTACTTCGATGCGTTGCAAGTGGGCCTGACCGCGACGCCAGTGAAGTTCATCAGCCGCAACACCTTCGACATGTTCGACTGTGAAACCACCGACCCCACCTTCGAGTTCGGGCTGGATGCCGCCATCAACAACGAACCGCCCTACCTGGTGCCGTTCCGCGTACGCGACCTCACCACCGATTTTCTGCGTGGTGGCATCCATTACAACGACCTGAGCGATGAGCAGAAGCGTCAGCTCGAAGAAGATCTCGGCGAAGAGGAGGCCAAGCGCACTACCATTGCCGGCAAGGACATCGGCCGCAAGATCTTCAGTGAAGACACCGACCGCATCATCCTGGAAAACCTGATCAACAACGGTATCAAGGACGAAACCGGCTCACTGGTCGGCAAGACCATCATCTTTGCCCAGCGCCAGGAGCACGCCGAGCACCTGGAAGAGCTCTTCTGCAAGCTTTACCCGCAATACGGCAGCAAGGTCTGCAAGGTCATCCACAACGCCATTCCGCACGTGGACACCCTGATCAAGGAATTCAAGAAGCCGGACAACGACTTCCGCATCGCCATCTCGGTGGACATGCTCGACACCGGCATCGATGTGCCCGAAGTGGTCAACCTGGTATTCGCCAAGCCGGTCAAGTCCTGGGTCAAGTTCTGGCAGATGATCGGCCGTGGCACGCGCCTGCGCCCCAACCTGTTCGGCCCAGGCAAGGACAAGAGTGAATTCCTCATCTTCGACCACTACGGCAACTTCGACTACTTCGAGCAGGAGTATCAGGAGCCGGAGGACACTGGCGGCAAATCCCTCCTGCAAACCACCTTCGAGGCACGCGTGGAGCTGGCCCAGGCAGCGCTCAAGCACAACCATGCAGTCGCCTTCGATACCGCCATCGAGCTACTGCGGGCGGACATCAACGACTTGCCGGACACCAGCGTGGCCGTGAAGCGCGAGCTGCGTGTTGTGCATCAGTTGCAGCAAACCGCGCTGCTGAAACAGTTCGATGCCAAAACCCAGCACCTGCTGATGGACAGTATCGCCCCACTGATGTCGGCCCGGGTGCTGCGCGACAAACATGCCACCGCGCTGGACAAGCTGATCGCAGGCATCCAGCGCTGCCTGGTCGAGCAGGCCAGTTGCTTTGAGGATGGCAAGATCACCCTACTGGCCGAAGTGGACAAGCTCGCCGTTAACATTCAGGCCGTGCGGCAGAAGGATGCCGTGATCGCTGAGGTGCGCAGCGCCGAGTTCTGGCAACAACCCAGCATCGGCAAGCTGGAACATGCCCGCCAGGAGCTGCGTGGCAT
Source organism: Pseudomonas sp. YA1 (assembly GCF_058680555.1). NCBI lineage: Bacteria > Pseudomonadati > Pseudomonadota > Gammaproteobacteria > Pseudomonadales > Pseudomonadaceae > Pseudomonas > Pseudomonas sp. YA1. Next base: position 33,556 of record NZ_JBZWBG010000033.1, on the reverse strand, counting down.
CATGAAGTACCGCCAGACCGACACCGGGCCTGGCTATGGCGTAGACACCACGCGAACCGCGGATGGCAACGTCCAGGGCGAAGAGCGTGTGGTGTATATCGCTGGCGCCAACGAAGCGATGATCTACCGCCGCCGCCTCAAGGACATTCTTGACGGCATGCTGGCCGCCAATCCAACCCTGCAGAAAATCCACAAGGGCGAGCCGATTGCCGAGCCAGAACTGAAGACGCTCACCTCGACCATCCTCACCAGCCATCCGGGCGTCAGCCTGGAAGTGCTCAACGAGTTCTACGGCCGTACCGCGGATCAGCTGCACCTTACCGTGCGCGAGATCATTGGCCTGGATGCGCAAGCCATCGAGGAGCATTTCAAGAGCTTCCTCCATGCCCACCCCAGCCTCACCGCCCAGCAGGTTCGCTTCATGAATCTGCTGAAGAACTACATCGCGCAACACGGCAGCATTGTCGTGGAGAAACTCTACGAGCCGCCGTTCGACAGTATTTCCCACGAGGGTATCGACGGCGTCTTCGCCCCCGAGGATGTCGGCGAGTTGGTCGCCGTGCTCAAGCCCTTCCTGCGCGGGGATGTCCCGCCAAGCAGTCACTAGGAGTGATCATGCAAGCTAGCCAATGGACGACAGAAATCATCGTGATCTGCGGGGTGCTCGCTATCGCCGCAGCGGTTATCGGCTATGTGGTCGCTGCCCTGCGTCAGGGGAGGCAGATCAGCCAGCTCAGTATGCAGCTTGAGCAGGCAGAGCTGGCCAGGGCGTCGACTGAGGCTCAGCAGCAATCTCTGCAGATTCAGCTCAAGGCAGCAGAAGCGCGCAGTCATGAGCTGCAGATCGAAGAGGGCAAGTTGAAGGCGCAGTTGCAAGCATCGGCCGATACCATGGCGCGTCTTTCTGCCGAGCTGCATGAGCGTAAAGCTGCCGGATCGGACTTGCAGGTGAAACTGGAAGAAGCAAACCGGCAACATCATGAGTCAGCCAGGCGTCTGGAGGCTGTGCAGGCTGGTGCCCAAGGGCTGCAGGAACAGGTGACCGAACTGCGCGGGCGCCTCGATACATCGACAACCACAAATGCTGCGTTGCAAGAGGAGCGTGACCGCCTCAAGGATGCCTTGGCGAGCGAAGAAACACGCGCGAAGGTGGCGGAAACCGCCGAGCGTGAAGCTCGCGAACAGCTTAGCGAGACCAAGCACAAGCTGACCGAGCACGTGCAAGCCCTCGACACTTTGCAGAAGCGCTACCAGTCGACGAGCAATGAGCATGCTGAGCTGAAGACCTCCCTGGACAAGAGCGAGAAGCAGGTGGCCGAGCTACGTGAGCGCCTGGCTCAGGCTCAGGCCACAAATGAACAGCTGCACACGGATCGTGACCGTTTGAAAGACGGACTGGCGGATGAGGGCAAACGGGCCAAGGCCCTGGAAACTGCCGAGCGTGATGTGCGCAGCCAACTTCTTGAAACCAAGGAAGCGCTTTCTCAGCAGGTGCGATCGTTCAACGAGTTGCAGGAGCGCCTGAGCACACTTTCGTCCGAGCACACCGAACTCAAGACCACCTTGCAGAAGCGCGAGGAGCATTTCCAGGAACAGATGGCGCAGTTGGCCGACACCCGCAAGTCGCTGACCCAGGAATTTGAGAACCTGGCCAACAAGATCTTCGAGGAGAAGGGCAAGACCTTCACCCAGACCAGCCAGACCAGTATCGATGGGATGCTCAAGCCTTTCCGCGAGCAGATCGAAGGCTTCCAGAAGCGCATCAACGAAGTTCACGACGCCTCGCTGCAAGGCAACACCAGCCTAAATGCCGAAATCAGGAAGGTGCTGGAAATCGGCCTGCAGATGAGCAAAGAGGCCAACAATCTGACCTCGGCCCTCAAGGGTGACTCCCAGCAGCGCGGTGCCTGGGGTGAGGCGCAGCTGCGTCGCACATTGGAAATGAGCGGCCTGATCGAAGAGGCGCACTACGAAGTGCAGAGCGCCTTCAAGGATGCCGAAGGCCGTTCCAGGCAGACCGATTACCTGATCAAGCTGCCCGACGGCAAACACATCATCATCGACAGCAAGGTTTCGCTGGTTGCATACGACCGCGCCGTGTCCGCCGAGTCGCCGGAAGAATGCCAACTGGCGATGACCGAGCACGTCAAAGCCGTACGCAAGCACATCGACGACCTCGCCTCCAAGGACTACACCAACCTCGTCGGTATGCGCAGCCCCAGCTTCGTGCTGATGTTCATGCCTGTCGAGCCGGCCTATATCGAGGCCATGAAGCACAACAAGGACCTATTCGAGTACGGCTACAAGAAAGGCATCGTGCTGGTCTCGCACACCACCCTGATTCCCATTCTGCGTACCGTCTCCAACCTGTGGATGATCGAGCGCAGCAACGCCGAGGCGCGGGAAATCAGCGAGAAGGCGGGCGAGATCTACAACCAGGTCTGCACCGTGGCCGAGCGCCTCGGCAAGCTGGGAGGCACCCTCAACACCGTCAGCAACCACTACAACGACACCGTCAAGGCGCTGGCTGGTAAGCAAGGCCTCTACGGCAAGGTGGAACGCTTCAACAAGCTCTCGGCCAAGGTCAGCAAGACCCTGCCAGCGCTGGAGCCCACTCACATGGACTTCGAGAACGAGCGGCTTGCGCTGATCGTAGAGGCGCTCGACGAAGCGCCGGAGCCAGCCGACGATTTGCCGCAACTGATCCAGAACAGTCACGAAGGCGAGCTGCTACCGCAGGCCTGACAACCCATTTTTGAACGAGAGAAGTACCCCGAATGCTCACCGGCAAAATCCGCAACGATATCGACAAGCTCTGGGAAAAATTCTGGACTGGCGGCATCACCAACCCGCTGACCGTGATCGAGCAGATCAGTTACCTGATGTTCGCCCGCATGCTCGACATGCAGGAAGACGTGGCCGAGCGCAAAGCCAACCGCACCGGCAAGGACTTTGCCCGCCTGTTCCCCAGCACCCCGGAAGGCCAACTGCTGCGCTGGAAGAACTTCCACCACAAGAGCGGTAAGGAGCTGCACCAGCACCTCAAGCAGAACGTCTACCCCTTCTTCGCCAAGCTCGGCAGTGCCGAGGGCGAGGGTGGTGGGCGTGAAGGCCTCGGCCATATCAGCGAGTACATGCAGGACGCCGACCTGGAGATCAAGAACGAGTCGGTGCTGGCCTCCGCCGTGGAGATGGTTCATGCCTTGCCGTTGACTCAGAGCGACGTGAAGGGCGATATCTACGAATACCTGCTGAGCAAGCTCACCACCGCCGGTATCAACGGCCAGTTCCGCACGCCGCGCCACATCATCGACGCGATGATAGAGCTGATAGCCCCGCAGCCTACGGACGTGATTTGCGACCCGGCCTGCGGCACGGCTGGCTTCCTCGCCCGCACCATGGAATACCTCAACCGTGTGCATTCCAGTCCGGAAGGCACCTTCAGCGATGAAGACGGTAATCTGCATTACTCGGGCGACTTGCTCGAACCCTACCGCCAGCACATCAACAGCCAGATGTTCTGGGGCTTCGACTTCGACACCACCATGCTGCGCGTCTCCAGCATGAACATGATGCTCCACGGCGTGAACGGCGCGAACATCCGCTACCAGGACTCCCTGAGCAAATCCATCAAGGAGCACTACCCGCGTCAGGAGCAGAACTTCTTCGACGTGGTGCTGGCCAACCCGCCGTTCAAAGGCAGCCTGGACGAAACCAACACCAACCCCGACGTACTCGGCCTGGTGAAAACCAAAAAGACCGAGCTGCTGTTCGTCGCCCACATCCTGCGCTCGCTCAAGCTCGGCGGACGCGCCGCGGTGATCGTGCCGGACGGCGTGCTGTTCGGCTCATCCAAGGCTCACCAGCAGCTGCGCCAGGAGCTGCTCGACAATAATCAGCTCGAAGGCATCGTCAGCCTGCCCAGCGGCGTGTTCAAACCCTACGCTGGCGTCAGAACCGCCATCCTGATCTTCACCAAAGGGGGCAGTACCGAGCGGGTGTGGTTCTACGATCTTAAGAAGGATGGTTATTCATTAGATGACCGACGGAATCCGGAAGAGGATAACGACCTACCCGACGCCATCGCCCAGTGGCACAAATACCGGCAGATGGTCGAAGGCAATCTCAGCGCCGGCACTATCAACACCCTGTTCGGTGACAAGCGCAAAAGGGCCTTTGTCGTGCCCGCTGAGGATATCGCCGCTAACAAGTACGACCTCTCGATCAACCGTTACAAGGAAGTGGAATACCAGCAGGAGCAGTACGAGGACCCGAAGGTGATTCTGCAACGGCTCAAAGGGCTGGAGCAGGAAATTCTGGCAGATCTGGGTGAGCTGGAGGGGATGCTGTGAGTTGGCCTTTGGTTAAACTGGCAGATGTTTGTAACGTTACAATGGGACAGGCGCCAGAGGGGGCCTCATATAACGAAGTCGGTGAGGGTGTTCCGCTACTGGCTGGCGCCGGAGATTTTGGAGAGATAACTCCTGCCCCAAAAAAATTTACTACTGAGGCAAGTAAGCTTTCCCAGTCCGGGGATTTGATACTTTGTATTCGCGCTACAATTGGGGGTTTGAATTGGAGTGATAGAGCTTACTGCCTTGGTCGGGGCGTAGCGGGATTGAGAGTTATTAAAGATAAGCTTGACGCCTCCTATCTTTGGAATTTTATCTGCACCCATAAGCACGAACTAGCATCAAAGGGAACTGGATCAACGTTTAAGCAGGTTAATCGAACGCATATAGCTGAGTGGGAAATCCCCCTCCCACCCCTGCCCGAACAAAAGCGCATCGCCGCCATCCTCGACAAGGCCGACGCCATCCGCCGCAAACGCCAGCAAGCCATCCAGATCGCTGACGACTTCCTCCGCGCCGTGTTTCTGGACATGTTCGGCGACCCGGTGATCAATCCGAAGGGGTGGAATATTAGGCCTATCAAAGAAATGGCCAAAGTAACAACGGGAAATACCCCTCCAAGGGATAAGCCAGAATACTACGGCGATTTTATCGAATGGATCAAATCAGACAACATAAATACGTCAAGTGATTTCTTGACTGTTGCTACTGAATATCTGTCGGAGACAGGTTGCATGGTCGGACGTCGTGTTCCTGCTGGCTCGACGCTACTGACATGTATTGCAGGAAGTTTTGATTGTATCGGTAATTCGGCTTACGCAGATAGAGAGGTTTCGTTTAATCAGCAGATTAACGCGCTAACGCCTATGCCTGGTGTCAATGGCATTTTTCTATATGCGCTTGCCAAGTATTGCAAAAAAGCCATCCAGGCAGCCTCTACTGGCGGCATGAAAGGCATGGTTAGCAAGGGGAGGCTGGAGGAAGTCCGCTTTATTTGCCCGCCAGAGAGCATACAACAGAAATTTGCTGAAGCTTTTCATCGATACCAAGGTTTGCGTAAGGGGATGGAGCATTCCCAGGATGGGCTGAGTGATGAATTTTCTTCGATAAGCAAAAAAGCCTTCTCTGGTCATCTATAGATAAGGAAATCCCCATGCGCCTCAAGTCCGTCAAGCTCACCCACTTCCGCGGCTACCGTGCCACCACGGTCATTCCCATCGACGAAGCTATGACCGGCATCGTCGGCCGCAATGACTATGGCAAATCGACCATCCTCGAAGCCCTGGCGATCTTCTTCGAGAGCGGCGACGTCAAAGCCGACAAGAGCGATATGAACTGCTTCAGCCTGGCCGAGGGCGCCGAGCAGTTCGAGATTGCCTGTGAGTTTGATGGCCTGCCCGAGGCACTGGTGCTGGATGAAAATGCCCAGACTTCCTTGGCGCAGGAATACCTGCTCAACGCCGAGGGCGCGCTGGAGATCGTCAAAACCTTCAAGGCCAACACAGGCAAGCTGGAGCGTACTGCTATCCGTTGTCAGCACCCTGCGGATGAAGCGCTGGCTGGGCTGCTGAGCCTGAAGATGACCGATCTGAAAAAGCTCGGTGAGCAGCAAGGCGTTGCTGAGCAAGTGGCCGACAAGCGCGTGGCGTCACAGTGGCGGCAGGCTATTCGTGCGGCAGCGCAGCCCATCGTCTGCCAGGAGATGATGCTCGACGTCAGCAAAGGACTGTCGACCGACAGCAAATCCATCTGGGAAAAGATCGAGGCCCTGCTGCCCACCTTCGCCCTGTTCAAGGCGGATCGTGAAAGCAGTGATGGCGACGCAGAGGCCAAGAACCCGCTACAGCAGGCGGTCAAGGAAGCTCAGGCTGCAATGCAGGATCAGATCAGCGCACTGGAGCAGCAGATCGAAGCCAGCGTGCTGGATGTCGCCGCCCGCACTCTCGACAAGCTGCGGGAAATGGCTCCCGAGTTGGCCAATGAGCTGACTCCGCGTTTCAAGGAGAAGCCCAAGTGGAGCTTCAGCTTCACTCTGGATGGTGAGAACGGCATCCCCATCAACAAGCGCGGCAGCGGCGTGCGCCGACTAATTCTGCTCAACTTCTTCCGCGCCGAGTCGGAGAAGGCGGTAGTGGGCTCCCAGCGCAACGTGATTTACGCCATCGAAGAGCCAGAGACCTCCCAGCACCCGAACTACCAAATGATGCTGATGAAGGCGTTGCTGGAGCTTTCCAACCAACCCAACCGGCAGATCATCGTCACCACCCACGTCCCCGCCTTGGCCGGCCTGATGCCCATCGGCGGCATCCGCTATGTCACCAAGGATGAGAACAGCATCCCCACCGTCAAAATGCCCAATGACGATGTGCTCAAGGAGGCCGCCGAGAGCCTGGGTGTGCTCCCCGAAACGGGGATGGAGCGGGCGAAAGGCGTTGTGCTGGTAGAAGGCAAATCAGACGTCACCTTCCTCCGCCATGCGGCCAATACCCTAAAGGCTGGCGGGTATCTTCCGTCCAGTCTTGAGGATGCCGGCATCGTTCCGATTCTGATTGGCGGCTGTGGCAGCGTGAAGCACTGGGTCACCCTCAACCTCGCCGATGACCTCGGGTTGCCCTGGTGCGTGTTCCTGGACTCCGACATCGGCGGCAGCCCGGAGCAGGTAGCTTCAATCGCAAAGCGCAAACAGGAAGTCGAAGCCCGCGGGCGCCCTTTCTACTCGACGCGCAAAAGGGAAATCGAGAACTACCTGTGCCCCGACATGATTGAGGTTCAAACCGGGGTAAGGGTGAGTTTCGCCGACACCTGCGATGCCAAGAAAATCATCGGCCAGGCGGTGCGCGTCAAAGCGGATGATGTGATCGACAGGTTCTGGCCGCTGATGACTGCCGAGCAGATCCTTCAGCGCTCGATGTATCAAGAGGGCAGTGAGCAACGCTCTGAGCTGAAAGAGCTGATCGAGAACCTGCTGGCGTTGGCTGCCTGATGGCGTGAAAGGAGCAAAGAATGGAAGGCAACAATCATCTCTACAAGCTTTCAACCACCCCCTCCGGGCAACGCCTATGGACTTACATGGCGGCCATTCTCGAAGTCACGGAAATGGATCAGGGAAAGCCGTTCCCGCTGAAGCGGTTCCTGGGGAATTTTCAGACCCACGTGGACGCAGGTCGGATCGAACGCGTGCCCGAGGGGTACAGATTGACCCGTCGTGGGCAAGACTATTTTCAAGACCGCTACCGTGCCGGGAATTCCCAGTATATAGAACGACCTGCGGTTGAGCGGATGATCAGGTCAATCAGTTCAGGGAGCGGAGAGGGGGATTGGGTTCCGCTGTCCTAAGGTCTGTCTCATTGCGTTTAGGAGTGGGTGGTTCAATCAGGGAGGTTGTTGATGTCGTACTCCGTAATTAAGTGCTCGTCCTGGCTGGGACGCTTTCTCCAGCGTCGTGGGCTTTCAGCGCCTGATCAGCGCGGACTCTATGCGTACCACTGCAGTCTCGAAGAGTACGGAGAGCTGCAGCATTTGCTCCGTGAGTTTGGGGGCTTTGATGCGGCGTTAAAGGACCCGGCAGCCTGTGCTTGTTTGGTACTTTTTGGTTCGGAGTGGTATCGCCGTGAGTACCGCAGTGAGTATGCCTGGACCTGGGACCCGATCTGGAAAACTCTGGGATTCAATCTGTCGCCGGGTGAGCTAAGCAAGGTCATCCCTAAAGGGTTGGAGGGGTATTGGAAACGTCCCCTTCATTTCTACGAAGCGGGTCACCGGGATTTTCTAGGGTCGCTGTTTGGCGAGGGAGGCTTGCCCTTTCAGGTATTGCGCGAGGGAGGCAGTCGCTTTCAGTGGCTGTTTGACCGTTTGCTAAGGCAGTACGACCAGTGGCACCTGCTGGGCTTCAACACCCTACAGCAGGTGGAGCAGCAACTGGAAAAGGCCAGCCTTCCTCAGGTATTTGCCTCGCGTACGTCGATCGAACTGATTGTGCGTATGGTCGATGAGCTTGTGGCTCTGGTCCGGAATTATGGGCTGGCGCAGGCGGACGAGCCCGTCGTCCACCTGGATACCATGAACCCCAAGTGGCGTGAATTGTTCCCTCTGCCTCTGGATAACGAGACCGGCAGCGAACTCCTCAATGGTCTTTTAAAGACAGCGACCATTGAGGGCAAAAAGCGACGCCGGGATGCGACTGGATGGTCTTGTCGACACTTTTGGCATGAGGCGCAGCCAGATGTGCTCAAGGTTCAGGTCTCGATGCCGGAGGAGGTAGAGCTTCGTCTGACGACGCAGCCATCTACTACCCGTTTTGAGCTGGCCATTGTCGAAGATGGACAGGCGATTGCTGCGCTTGGACCCGGCTACGCGCTGGTCGACAACGGTGTTGCCCATATCCGGCTGCGCCTTCGTGAGGTGATCGGAAAGCGACAGGATTGCAGTGCCCAACTGAGCCTGGTGGCTATGGCAGGTGGCATGCTGATCGCCACCCAGCCGATAGAGGGCAGTGCAGTGGCCCTTGGCGAAGTACCGTTGGGTTTCGAGCCAGTGAATGATCGCTGGCAGCTGTGCGGTCAGGCTTCATTCAATACGGCTGGTGAAGAGCTGCTGCTGGTGCTGCCCGAAGGTGGGAAGTTGAACATGGCTGCAGAGGGCGAGGAAGCCATCTTCAGCGATATGGCACCGGCTTTTTCGCTGCATACGGTAAAGGTTCAGGGCAAGGCGCAGTTCCAGGTTGAGAGTGATGAACTCTACCGGATACGCACGGGACATGCGGTTGGTATGGGCTTGGGGCTGGAACTGGCTGGTACCCAGATCGACTGGCCGACCAAGCCCGCTCTGACCTTTGTCGGTCTGCCTCGTGTGCAGTGGCCGACCGCTGCTGGAGAACTGCAACAGCATGGCGGTGACCTGTACGTTGCCGGCAAACAGCCGGGAAGCGGCTTGTTGCAGGAGGTACTCGGTACCCAATATGTGTCGGTGCGCAACCGCAGTGGCAACGCCCTGTTACGTCGCAGGGTGGGTATCTTGCCGACGGATTTCCGTGTTGAGCTGCGCAGTGGTGAGAAGCTGGGGCAGGGGAGCATTTTGGTGCATTCCCGGCAGCGTTGCCTGCTTCAGATTGTTGACGACAGTCTGCAGGTACAGCAGGTAAAGCATGAGGATCACACCGAGCTTAGGCTCTCGGCAAAGGGCTTTCCTCCAGTCAGGGTCCGCCTTTCAGTTACCCCCAGCTTGATGGCTGACCCAGTGGAGATTGACCTGCCGTTTCCCAACTCGGGTTTTCTGGCCTTTGATGGCACAGGCAAACATCTGAAACGCGATCTCAGTGTCGACGACCTGTTGGGGGCGCGTCTGTATCTGTTTGGCCGGGCTGGCGCACCAACCCGTTTTAGCCTTGAGCTGACCCTCAGGGGTAGTGCGGCCAGGAATGCTTGTTACAGCTGGACCTACACGGTGGCCGAAAAGCCGCTGGAGCTCAGTCTGTTCAATATCCGTGAACAGATTGTTGACCTGCTTTCGCTTCAGTCGGGCATTGATCAGGTCGTCGAGTTGCGGGTGTTCGGTAACGGTCAGGATACCAGTTACCGCATCCGTAGGTATTCGACGGAGATGCAACTGGATCGCGACCGTCAGATGCTGTGTGCTGCCAATCTGCACGATGGCGCCGACGCCATTCCCGAACCGGTGTTGATGCTGTTGCATGATCCTATGCGTAGCTCCATCGCGCTCCGTTCCCGCACCAGCGAAGGTGTGCCCACCGGCGACTTCGAGTTACCGATAGCTGTTGAAAGGGATGGTCCCTGGCTGGTGTTGCCCAAATCGGGCTCATCTGTATCGTTCCGGCCGCTATTTATCGCTGGTGGATGGAAGCCGTTGGCGCCGAGCGATGGAATCCAGAGTCTGCAAAAGGCAGTGTTGACCTTCGATCATGCTTCACCTGTTAGCTCCTTCACGCCTGTGTTGGATGCCATGGCGGTTAACCCTATGCATAGCGGCTGGCAGTTCTTGCGGGCCTTGTATGAAGGGTACGGCTATCTGCCCCTGGCGACCTTCGAGGTCTGGAAGGCTCTGGTAGGGCACACCCGCGCGTTGGCGATGGCACTTTTCAAGTTTGAAATGGAGGCGACATTCCTTGGCCGGCTGGAGACTGAGTTTCCGATTTTCTGGGAGTTTCTTCCCATTACAGAAATCCATCTTGCGGCCAAGCGCTTCGCTGCATTCCTTAAGGTGAAAGGGGTCGCTGAGGAAGCCATTGATGCTCTGATCGGACGAATGTTTTCGCGATTGGGGGAAACCTATTCAGCCTACGGGCAGAGTGTGCAGCGCTTCCTTTCTGGCAAGCCTGTTGGCCCAGAGATCAAGGTGCCGCTAGCGACTTTCAAGAGTGTCCTGCATGGCTGGTACCTTGAGTTGATTCGCGAGCGCAGTGAGGCAAAGTGGCCGGAGTTCGGCGGCAAGCGGCTGGAGCGTTGGCACAGCAGCCAAGGCTGCTCGGTGATTGCCTTCAGGTCGGAAATGGATTACCGCAATGCGGTGCTCTATCTACCGGTATTCGCCGCTGCGGTCGCCTGTGGCAAGGCTCGGTTCACAGATGCGTTTGCGGATGGCGTCGAGGCGATTTTCTTCTTGCGCCAGGTCCGCGATTTCGATTCGAAGTGGTTCAACTCGATCTATCAATATTGCTTGTTGAACAGCGTCATGGATATGCAGAAGGCAGAGTCGGTTAATGGATAAGTATTTCTCTGGGCTAGTCGAGCAGGCGCTTTCCCGTGCCACTGAGTCCACCTTGAGTATCTTGAGCATTACCGATCCGGACTTGCGTGAGCACCTGGAAAGTCTGATGCGCGCGGAGTGCGGGAAAGAGGGTGCATTCCTGGCGCCACCCGTGTTTGAGCAGACCTTCAGCTGGGAAGAGTCGGCGTTCACCATGGAGCAACTGGCGAGCAAGGAGCACTTGCTGAGCAAGGAGATCGTGGCCTCGCTCGATGGCAAGGCGAATGGGCGTTACCGCTTTGGCGCGAGTTGGAAACCCTTCACCCACCAGTTGGCCAGCTGGCGCTCATTGCTAGAGAAGAAGCATTCGGTGGTCGTCACCAGTGGTACCGGCTCGGGTAAGACCGAATGCTTTATGGTGCCGGTGCTGGAGGATCTTTATCGCGAGTACCGTGACGCAGCTCGTCAGCCGCTGGTCGGGGTTCGGGCGCTGTTCCTGTATCCACTTAACGCCCTGATCAACTCGCAGCGCGAACGTTTGAATGCCTGGACTCAGAGCTTTGGAAGCGGCATTCGCTATTGCCTGTACAACGGCAATACACCGGAGTTGCAGGCGAATGTGCGCAGCGAGCAGAGCCTAAAGCCTAACGAAATTCTGTCGCGCGAGCTGATGCGTACGCAACCGGCGCCTATTCTGGTCACCAACGGCACCATGCTCGAATACATAATGGTGCGCCAGGTCGATGCGCCCATCGTAAGAATCTCCAGAGAGCAGAAATCGCTGCGCTGGATTGTTCTGGACGAGGCTCACACTTACGTGGGTTCCCAGGCGGCTGAATTGGCATTGCAGCTGCGACGGGTGATGACAGCCTTCGGCGTTACGCCTAAGGATGTCCGCTTTGTGGCGACCTCTGCGACTATTGCCGGTGAGGACGCTGCAGGACAGTTGAAGCAGTTTCTCTCGGATCTGTCGGGGGGGCCGGTTACGCAGATTGATGTCTGGGGGGGTAACCGGGTCATTCCTCCTCTTGCCCCCTGTCAACAAACGCTGGTTGCTCTGGATACGCTCGAGTCCATGCCGCCTGTAATTGCGGACGATCCAGAGGTTCATCCGGATCGATACGAGGCCCTGGTCCATTCTCCGCAAGCCCGAGCACTGAGAAATCTGCTGGTGACCACCCCCAAGCCGTTGAAGCTAACCGAGATGGTCAGCCAGATGCGTCAGGAAGGTGGGTGGTCACTGTCACAGGACGAAATACTACGTTGGTTGGATGTGTGTTCAGGCACTCGTCTTTCAGCCAGTGAGCCGGCGTTTCTGAAGCTGCGGGCGCACTTCTTCCAGCGCACTACTCACGGGTTATGGGCCTGCTTTGACAAGTGCTGCTCAGCAAAGTCCGGAACGGCGCTGCAACAAAACTGGCCCTTTGGTTATGTCTACGCCAATCAGAGGCAAACCTGCAGCTGTGGCAGCCCGGTATTCGAGTTGGCGTTCTGCAATGACTGCAATGAGCCGCATCTGTTGGCGCGGGATAAGAACGGAAAGCTGATCCAGTGGGAAAGCTCTGGTGGCGATGAATTTTCCCTGCAGACTGAAACACCTGTTGAGGAAGATGCGGGGGCTGGTGGCTCAGGGGTACTTTCAGTCAAGACACCGCTGGTGCTTTGCTCGTTCGAAAATGCCGGCAGCGCATACATCCCCGTTGAGGTCGATAAGTTCGCTGGTTCATTCGCAGCTGTTTCAGCTGAACGGGTACGGTTTGGGGTTAGAGATCTTGATGCCAAGTGCAGCCACAACAGCTGTGGATTTAGTGGGCTGCACGGAGCTTCTCCTTTCCGCCGCGCAATGCTGGGCGGACCCTTCTATGTAGCCAATGCCGTGCCGACAGTCCTTGAATACTGTCAAGACTATCAAGAGGAAGATCAGACGCCGGAGCACGGTCCGCAGTCTCTGCCTGGCAGAGGCCGTCGGCTAATTACCTTTACGGACAGCCGCCAGGGCACGGCGCGCATGGCTGTACGTATGCAACAGGAGGCGGAGCGCAGCAGGTTGCGTGGACTTGTCGTGGAGATTTTGAGCTGGCACCAGCGGAGCCAGGCCAGCTCTCAGGTAGATTCCAGCCGCATCGATCCGTCGGTTTTGCAACAATTAATCGCCAAGGCGAAAGAGGAAGTAGAGCTATACCGCAGCGTTGGTATCAAGGAGGAAGTCAGGGCCGCGGAGGAAAAAGTTACACGGTTTACAGCCATGCTAGCTTCAGCAACTGGAGCGAAAGTTAGGCCGACGCTAGTTTCTCTAGCTTGGTCGGAGCTCTCCAATGAGCTCAAGCAGAAGGCAGACCTGAAAGGCTCGATGCTGCTTTACAACAAGTATCAGAAGCCCGAGATCTTCCGGGACCATGATGGCCCCTACAAGCTGGCGGAAATGTTGCTGTTCCGCGAGTTTATGCGCCGCCCGAAACGGCAGAACAGTCTGGAAACCCAAGGGCTGGTGAAGGTCGCATACGTTGGCATGGATAAGGTCCAAGAAGTGCCGGCGTACTGGGGGCAGAAAGGTCTGACGCTCGATGATTGGCGTGACTTCCTAAAGGTGGCGCTGGACTTTCATGTTCGGGAGAACAGCTATATTCAGGTCGATGAGGGCTGGTTGAGTTGGATCGGTAGCCGTTTTTCTGCCAAGAGTCTGCGTAATCCCGAGTCGAAAGAAGCGGATGAGATCCGGGTCAAGCGCTGGCCTCAGATCCGCAATGGCAACCATTCCCAGCGCCTGATCAAACTATTGTTGCTTGGCGCTGGTTTGAACCCGGCTAACACGGCCGACGTTGATCTGGTCAATGCTTGGCTAAGAGCTGCCTGGTTGCAGTTGGCCAGACCGGGCTCAGCGCTGAAGGCTGACGAAAACCGGTACTACCTACCCAGAGAGCACATGCTGTTCTCGTTGGTTGACCGGGCCTATGTCTGTCCAGTTACCAACAAGCTGTTGGATACCACCTTCAAAGGCTTTACGCCTTACCTACCCGCTCACCTGGATTTCTCTCAGTTGACTGAAGAGCAGCGCGAGAGCTATCAGGCAGAGCCGATTGAGCTACCTGACCTGTGGGAGTTTGACCGTTCTCAGGACGACTATGCGCCGGGACTTGCGCGAGTTAGAAACCTGGTGGCGAATGATCCTCTTGTAAGCGATCTACGAGCACGGAACCTGTGGACGGATATCAATGATCGGGTAGTGGAAGGTGGCTTCTATTACCGCACAGCGGAGCACTCGGCCCAGCAGTCTTCTGAACGCCTCGGCTCCTATGAAGAGATGTTCAAGAAGGGGCAGCTCAACGTTCTGAACTGCTCCACCACCATGGAGATGGGCGTAGATATTGGCGGTATTTCTGCTGTGGTCATGAACAATGTACCACCGCACCCGGCCAACTACCTGCAGCGTGCCGGTCGCGCGGGGCGAAGCAAGGAATCCAGGGCGATTACCTACACGCTTTGTAAGAACAACCCGCATGATCAGCAGGTTTTCGCCAATCCGAGTTGGCCGTTCGAGACCAGGATCCCCGCGCCAGTGGTGGCATTGAACTCCGAGCGACTCGTACAACGGCACATCAACTCGCTACTGTTGGCGGACTTTCTCTGCAATGTGGTTGGGCTCACTCAGACTGAGAAAACCAGTCTGAATACGCAGTGGTTCTACGACGATGAGCACGGTCTCTCACAATGTGACCGATTCATTGAGCGGCTGGGACAAGTTGTCTCCGATCTGGACGACGCGCTCAAAGACTTGGTGAAAGGCACAGCTCTGGTCGGTGTGGACCCGGCTCAGCTGCGCCGTCGTTCAATCGATTTGATCAAGCCGCTGCAGAGTCGTTGGCTGAAGAGCTATCGCTTCTTACTTTCTGAGGAGAAGCACGCGAAAGCCAACAGCCCCTATCTGAAGCGTCTCCAGATTGAAAAGGCTCGCCACTGCAATGAGTATCTGTTGCGGGATCTTGCTGCGCGTACCTTCCTGCCTGGTTATGGCTTCCCTACCGACGTGGTGAACTTCGATAACTTCACGATTGAGGATTACATCCGCGAGCAGGACGCAGGGAAAAAGTTGAAGCACGATCGCGAGGACAACGTATCCCGCTACAAGGGGCTGCCGTCACGCAATCTGTCGATTGCCATTCGCGAGTACGCTCCTGGTGCAGAAATCGTTCTGGATGGCCGGGTGTTCAGGTCTGCCGGCGTTTCCCTCCACTGGCATAACCTCAATGCTGATAGCAAAGAAGCGCAGAAAATGGACATTGCGTGGCGTTGCGATGTCTGTGGCGCTCTGGACTATGAGGAGGGGTTGATAAAGACCGATGAGCTGACTTGCAGCAATGTCGACTGCCAGTCACTGATCAAGCCCCAAAACATTCGCAAGGTCCTGCAGCCCTCTGGTTTTGTCACCGATGCTTATGAGTCGGCCTCCAATGACATCCAGCATCAGAAATTCATCCCAGTTGAAACCGCCTGGGTTTTCGTCAACGCCAACAAGACTCCATTGCCAAACCCGGCGGTTGGGGCAATGGCTTATGGTGCGGATGGAAAGGTCTTCCATCACAGCTCGGGCGAGCACGGAACAGGTTATGCCTTGTGCATGAGTTGTGGTCGAGCTGAGTCCATGCAACCGGATAGCGGGTTCCCGCGAGACCTGTCGCCGTCTGGCGAGCACTATCCGCCACGCCCGACCAAAGAGGACAAAGATCAGAACAACAAGCGCCTTCCCTGCCAGGGCAGCGGGAGCATTCTTCCTAGTGTGAGCCTTGGCGCTGTAGCTACTACTGATGTGTTTGAACTCACCTTGCACCATCCCGTGCGCGGGGAGTTCATTGCAGACTCAGCGCAGGGAAGTGCAATTGCCATGACGCTAGCAGTGGCTTTGCGGGCTGCGCTGGCCGAGATACTGGGCGTATCTGCTTCCGAATTGGGTTATGCAACTCGGCCAAGCAAACTGCCAAGTGGACAGTCCATTCGCGTCCTTCAGCTTTTCGACGTAATCAGCGGTGGTGCGGGCTTTGCCACTAGCGCGCCGCTGCATGTCGAGGAGCTGCTGCGGGGGATGGTGAAGAAGCTCGATTGCAAGCATTGTGAAACTGGCTGTAGTGAGTGCCTGCTGGACTCCCAAACACGGCATGATCACGACAAGCTGGATCGCAAGGCAGCGCTCGACTGGCTGGGCCCAGACTTCATTCATCACGTGGGTTTGACCGCCGAAAACAAACTCTCATTCGCCGATGGCCAGTATGCGCCTGGCAGCATTGAGAGCGTTCTGCGCCGGCTGATCAACGAGGGTGCAAAGAGAATTACTCTAGTGGCCTCTGGTGATGTGGCAGAGTGGGATCTTCTTGCTCCACAGTTTCGTAAGGCGATTCAGGCCTATGTTCTGGCCGACGAGCTGACTGTTGAGCTGCTCGTCCCGGCAGATATCACTGATGGGGTTCTTGTGCAGGATCTCCAGCGCCTGTCGGACCTTGGAGTAAACGTCGGGAATGCGATCACTGAGCCAGGTGAGCATCTCGTTGCCCAGGTGTTTAAAGAGAGCGAAGTTGTCACGCTGGCCTCGCGCAGCCTCGTGGCAACTGTTCCAGGCCGTAGCTGGCATCAAAGTGATGAGCTAGTCGTACTCTCGAAGAGTCAGCCGGAGTTTGGCTGGCAGGTGATGGATCTTTCCAGTGCAGCGAGCGACTCCTTCGGCAAGGTAGCGATCGTCGACATATCAATCCACGAGGAACTCAATGGGTCGCTGCTGCAATTCGGTGAGCGTTTCTGGGAGCTGCTTGGCGCTCGAGATCAGCAAGTTGCTGACGTGATTGCGACTGCGAAGATCAACAGGCTGACCTACTCAGATCGTTACATTCAGAACCCCGCGGTAGTTACGATCCTGGGTGCGGTTCTGAAAGATCTGAAGAGCCGCATTTCTGCGGATGCGGTTGTGCAGGTGAAGACGCTATTCAAATCAGGTCGGCTGCAAGGTCGTAAAGCCTTCGACGACTGGGCCAATCAGGACGATTTCGAGTTCTTTTCACGCAATTGGCTGTCGGCAATGGTTGGGCATCAAGTTGAACTGATTGTGGAGTCGTCGAATCGCGAAATCCCTCATCACCGTAGGTTGGAGCTTGAGTTTGAAGACGGCAGGACGCTGAAGGTCCGGTTCGACCAAGGAGTGGCCTATTGGCAGGTTCGCTTTAGCTCGCATAGCGACATGTGGTTTGACTTTGATCTGGCTGCCCAGGATCAACTCATGCACATGGCCAGGATAGTTGAAACCGCACGGATACAAAACTCTGAGCAGAAGTGGGCGACGGACGTGTTGGTCGAGCTAAAGAGCTAATTGAGACTGATTTGGTGCGGAGAAGGGGGCGATTTTTGGGGGAGCGCGTCTAGGACAGACGAGGCGGGTCACATCGTCTTATTCAATCCCAATATGGCAACAGAATCTCGCTGCAATTGGTGGTGCGGTGATTTCGTTGCACAAGGTGGTGCGGCGTGAATACTGCAAAGATCGCGAAGAGCAGTGAGTTAATGCTGTCCATGCTCGATGGGATGGCGCCCATGTCCGGCTTGCCGCCTTGTCTGTACTACATGATGCCGTTGGAGAACTTCCAGAGGGTACGCAAGCATGGCCTTGTGTCCCGCAGTACTGCAATGGAGCAGGGGCTGCACGTTCGAGACTATTCGGATCAGGAGGTACAGTCTCGGCGAGCCAACAGGCACGAGCCGGTTTTTCAGCGCTGTTTGCATGATTACGTACTATTATACCTGATCCCCAGAAATCCCAATCTTTCGCTCTCGCGCCCAGACGTGTGTCAACACCGGTGCAGGTTTCGTTGCTCTAACCGCCGCCTTGGTATCAACGGGAAAGTAAAAAATATTGCATTTTCATAAATTTCCTTATGGATTCGGATGCTATCGATTTCGTGATGCGTTTCTTAAGTAATTGATTAATAGCCAATTTCTAAAGTTGGCATGGAATGCGCCTAGTGGTGAATGTCACCTAGTAATCAACAAGGAAAGTACAGATGTCTGAACTCAAAAAATTCCAGGTCCAAACCGCTCGCCCGCTGCCGATCATCGTGCTGGCCGACACCAGTGGCAGCATGTCGGTCGATGGAAAGATCGAAGCCCTGAACAAGGGGCTCAAGGACATGATCAGCAGTTTTGCCGGTGAGAGCCGTCTGCGTGCAGAGATCCAGGTCAGTGTGATCACCTTTGGCGGCAGCCAGGCTGAGCTGAACCTGCCGTTGACCCCGGCCCACCAACTGCAAAGTTTCACACCGCTGGTGGCAGAGGGCATGACCCCGCTGGGCGGTGCCCTGTCGCTGGCCAGCGAGATGATCGAAGACAAGGACAGCATCCCTTCCCGCGCCTACAAGCCGGTGATCGTGCTGGTCTCTGATGGTTATCCCAATGATGACTGGCAGGGTCCCTTTGCTCGCCTGGTCAATGGCGAACGCTCCTCCAAGGCCACTCGCTTTGCCATGGCCATCGGCGCCGATGCGGAGGAGGTCATGCTCAGCGACTTCGCCAATGACCCTGAGGCGCCGCTGTTCCATGCCGAGAACGCCCGAGACATTCACCGTTTCTTCCGGGCAGTGACCATGAGCGTCAGTGCGCGCAGCCAGTCGGCTACACCTAATCAATCGACGCCCTTGCAGATCCCCAGCGCTGACGATCAAGACTGGGAGTTCTGATGCGCCTGCTGGCAGGCGGAGCTTCGGTGCGAGGTCCCGCGCATCAGCTCGATGGCACGCCTAATCAGGATGCTCTGTGCGTCAGCGGTCTACGCGGCGGTTGGTGCATTGCCGTGGCTGATGGGTTGGGCAGCCGTCCGCTTAGTCATCTTGGCTCCCGTAAAGCCGTCCAGCTGTTCAGGCAGCTAGCCCGTCAGCGACAAGACATGCCGCATGGCACGGTTGCCCCGGTCTTGCGTGATGCCTGGCTGGTTCACTTTGGTGACTGTTACAGGGACCACGAAACGACCTGTCTGTGGGCTCGGGTGGATGCCTCCGGGCGAGGTGTGGCTGGTCAGGTTGGGGATGGCTTGTTGCTGGTTAGAAGCCAGGGTGTGTTCACGGCGCTGGCTGAGCGGCGCCAAGGCTTCGGAAATCAGACCACTACTTTGGCGCAGGCGGATTCTCAGGATGGCTGCAGCGTCGACCTTGTGTTGAGTCTCCCGGGTGATGGCGTGTTGCTGATCACGGATGGCATCTCTGATGACCTGATTCCGGAGCAGTTGGAGCCATTCTTCGATGCGATTTACCAGCGCCAGTTGCGTTGCAGCAAGCGCCGTATGCGCCAGTGGCTGACGCGAGAGCTGCACGGCTGGTCCACACCTCGTCATGGTGACGACAAGACCATCGCTGGAATTTTCAGAACGGATTGAAGCAGATGACCGCGACTACGACAGCGCAGCAGAAGCGTGTGGTGCAGGACACCAAAGGCTCGGTTTATGAGCTGAGAGAGGAAATGAGCCGGGGAGGACAGGGTATCGTCTACCGAACTCAGTACCCCCAGGCCCTGATTAAGGGCTTTACCAACAAGGATGCGCAAGCTCGCCAGCGCTGGCATCGGCATATTGCCTGGCTGATTCGTCAGAACCTCAGTGATCTGAAACTGGCCAGGCCACTGGCGCTGCTGGCGGAGCCGCGCTTCGGCTATGTAATGGAACTGATGGACGGTCTGGTTCCGTTGCAAAGCCTGCTCGACAGCTTCATCAATGCTGAAGATGAGGCGTCTGCCGATTATCTGCGGCAGGGTGGCCTTCGGCGGCGTATCCGTATTTTGAGCCAACTGGCCAGAACACTGAACCAACTGCATGCGCGCGGCATGCTTTACGGCGATCTATCCCCGAGCAATATCTTCGTGTCGGATGACACTGCCCACGCAGAAACCTGGCTGATTGACTGCGACAACATCAGCTTGGAAGCGCATGGCGGTCTGACCGTGCATACGGCGGACTATGGGGCGCCCGAGGTGGTGCGCGGTGATGCGCTGCTGTCCAGCCTGACGGACAGCTGGAGTTTTGCGGTCATCGCTTACCAGTTGCTGACCCATAACCACCCCTTCAAGGGCGAGCTGGTCAGCGAAGGTGAACCCGAGGAAGAAGAGGCTGCGCTGCGTGGTGAGCATCCCTGGATTTATGACGTGCAGGACGATGCCAATCAGTGTTTTGCCAACCTGCCCATCCAACTGATTGAGCACAGTCGGCTGCCTGTGCTCTTCAGCCGCTGCTTCGAGCAGGGGCGGCATCGCGCCAGCGAGCGGCCGAGCATGGCCGAGTGGCTTGAGGCGCTGGCGGAAATTGACGAGCGCCTTTATTGCTGCGCAAGTTGTGGTGGCACTACCTTGCTGCCTGTGGAGCTTGACTCACTCGATGACGCGTCATGCTTTTTCTGCGACGAGCCTGCCGATAACCGGCTGGTGTTGCTCCAGGAGTTCATTGCTCTACCGGTAGAAGGTGAGAGTCAGTCTGATGAGCTAGGCAACTTGATGGCGACTGGCCGCAAGGTATGGCTGCAGCCGGGAGGCAATCTGGAACTCAAGCGCCTGATGCCAACGTTCAGCTATGACCGTTGGCCTGCCGACCATATCCGCATCGAGTACACCGAGCAGGGGCTCGGTATTCACCCCCTGTCCCAAAGCAAATTGCATCTACAGCGGGGGGCGGCGAAGAAGCCTCTTGAGCGCTACCAGGGGCTTAAGGAAAGTCTGCGTGGACAGCACGAGGAGCCTTACCAGATCCATGTAGGCGACTTGGAAGAGTCCCATGTCATTTGGCAGTTCAGGTGGTGATGGCGTATGGAACTTAAAGACTTTCCCATGCTGTCCGAGGATGTTCTGGCTCTCTCTACGGATGAGCGTATCGACGGTTTCCTGGCCGGCCAGGCGATCTTCCTCCAGAGCTATCAGGATGAGTGGCTGGCGGTTCAGGGCGACTCACGTGTCAGGGTCAACTGCGCTCCGGCTGACCATGGTCTATTTAGCCGTCTGGTAATGCGCGATCAGAGCCGCTGGCTACTGACCAGCAAACAGGGCAGCAAGCTGCTGGTGCAGTACTGCGCACCAGTCGAAGTGTCCGCCATGCAGCTTGAACTGGGGATAGACGAGCTGATCGCAGATGATCTCTACGGCAAGCAGGAAATCGCCGATAAGAGCATCGACCTTGCTTGCCGATGGTTCGCGGAGCAGTTTCTGGTGCGTGGGCTGGCCGAGGGGGACTGGCTCACCGTCGCGCGCTTTAGCAACAGCGCCTCCAAAGGAGGCTTCCAACTGCTGGGCAAGGGTTGGCGCGCCGATGTGGAGCAACGGCAGGACCGTGGATTGCTGATCAAACGCCTTACCCGCCACTCTCGCCGTGATGGTGCATTCTCATTGCTGATCGGCCAGTTTGCGTTTTGTGATGCCTCCGTTGCCGCTGTTCTCAATAGCGCCAGTCAGCAGGCGTTGCTGGATGCCGCGCTGCGCGACAGTGCCAGTTATTTGGAGTTGTGGAATCTCTACAACGACAAGGAATGGCAGAGTGCATTGCGGCAGGCCGAGACCCTGCGCTCACTGCGTTTCGTGCAATGTGATGGAGGGGAAGATGGACGTGAAAACGTCTGGCGTCTGACTCCGAAATCGCAGGACGACTACCGGGAGTTTCGTCAGCGATGGCGCGATCTCGAATTGCCAAGCGACACCCAGTTCGACCTGGGTACTGAGCGGCCCGACTGGGCTGAAGAGCTGACCACCGACGAGGCGAAGGCAGCCGCGAGCACGCCGCGCGGCACCGTACGCTTTGAGCCTGACTGTGTTGTCTTCAAGACTGCCTCAAACCGGCGCGATGTTCGCCCGAAACAGGCTGAGGGCTGGCTCTACCTCTCACTGGCAGGCCAGCGTTCCGTAGGCAAGAGGCGCCTTGCGGCCAAACAATCCATTGACTCGGGCAAGCGGCTGTCGCAGTTGAAGTGGCTTCTGGAGGGCGTTGCGGTGCCGGCGGCCCGGCGCCGGCCCATCAAAGGGCTTACGCCCTATGCGCAGGAAACCTTCAAGGGGGGCAAGCCAACAGAGAAGCAGGCCCTGGCCCTGGATGCTGCACTCAATACACCAGACCTAGCCATCATCATTGGCCCACCCGGTACGGGCAAAACGCAGGTAATCGCGGCATTGCAGCGTCGTCTGGCTGAGGAGGCAGAAGAGCGGAACATTGCCGCGCAGGTCCTGATCAGCAGCTTTCAGCACGATGCCGTAGACAACGCTCTGGATCGCAGCGATGTGTTCGGCTTACCTGGCGCGCGCGTGGGCGGTAAGCGCAGCGCGAGCGATGAGGCGTCGCTGATCGATCCCTGGCTTGAGCGGCATGTGGCCCATTTGCAGGAAAAAATTACCACGGAGTACAGCAAGTACCCGGAACTGGAGCGCATCAGGGATCTGTCGACCAGATTGGCGCTAGCTCGAGTTGTCGGCGCATCGCCAGCTCAACAAGTGGAAGTGTTCGACCGCATTCTGGACGGACTGCGAGGCCTGGAGCAAAGCGGTCTGGTATTGCCGCCCAGGCTGGAAAGTCAGCTTGAGGACCATATCGAGCAACTAAAAAAGCAGGCGCCAAGTTCCGCCGAGAGCCGGCCGGATGTAGAAGCCTTGAGACGCATTCGAGCGTTACGTGTCGAGACCTCCTCATTCGCTGACGATGGCCCCGATCGAGCCTGGGATTTGCTCAGCTGGTTGAAGCGTCGTGGCCAAGGTTGCAGCGCCGAGTTGCTGGCATTGCTGCAAGACGCTGCGGATAGCTCGCACCCGGCGGAATCGACCCTGCATGCGCTTGCGGAGTGCCAGGGTCGCCTACTCGAACAGTATTTGCCCGATTACCGACCTACGGAATTGAGGCGTCAGGCGGACCCTGAGGGGCAGGCTCTGCTTGATGAAGTCGACAGGCATCTGGAGAGCAAACTGCGCCAGCGCAAGCAGGGCGTAGCCTGGGTGCTGGAGCAGCTCGTCGACAGCCTGGCGATGGACCGCAATGCTGCTCAGGCTGTGGTTAACGAGTACTCCATGGTGGTGGGGGCAACCTGTCAGCAAGCTGCAGGCCGGCAGATGGCGAGTCTGAAGTCAGTGGCTGGTCTGGATAGCTCCGATATTGAGTTCGACACCGTGGTGATCGATGAGGCCGCCCGCGCCAACCCTCTGGATCTGTTTGTGCCGATGTCCATGGCCAAGCGGCGCATCGTCCTGGTGGGCGATGACCGGCAGTTGCCGCACATGCTCGAGCCTGACATTGAAGGGCAACTACAGGAGGAGCACGAGCTGACCGAGCTGCAACTGGCGGCTTTTCGCTCCAGCCTGTTCGAGCGCATGCGCGTGAAGCTGCAAGACCTGGAGAAACAGGACACGATTCGCCGGGTCGTGATGCTGGATACCCAGTTCCGCATGCATCCCATATTGGGGGATTTCGTCAGCAAACAGTTCTACGAGGCTGTTGGTCTAGGGGCGGTACGCTCCGGCAGGGCTGCGGAAGATTTTGTCTTCTCCCAGGATTTGCTGGCTGCTCTAGGGGAGCGTGAGCCGTACTACCGAGGCCGGGTATGCCAATGGATCGACGTACCTGTTGCCCAGGGCAAGGATCAGCGCCGCGGGACGAGCCGAGTCAGGGATATTGAGGCTCAGCGCATTGCTGAAGAGGTGGTAAGGCTGATGCATGCCGGAGGTGGCAGCCTCTCGATTGGCATCATCACCTTCTATGCGGCGCAACGTGATCTGATCATGGAGAAGCTCGCTCAGCAGCGGATAGAGGGTGTTGCGTTGATGGAGCGCCGCAACGGCGCCTATGAGCCGCACGAGCATTTCAAATGGGCCAAAAAGGTGCGAGGCGATGGCTCAGTCAGCCTCGAAGAGCGACTGCGTGTGGGCTCAGTCGACGCCTTTCAAGGCAAGGAGTTTGATGTCGTCTTGCTGTCCTGCGTACGTACCTACCAGCAGGCAAGGCCTGGGCAAGCCTGCGACGATGCAGCCGACGATCGTGAGAAGCAATTGAATCGCCAGTTTGGCTTCCTGCGTTTGCCGAACCGAATGAACGTGGCTATGAGCCGTCAACGGCAAATGCTGATTTGCGTGGGTGACGCGGCACTGGCAACCAGTCCCGAGGCGGAAGAGGCGGTGCCGGCATTGGCGGCCTTCTACCAGATGTGTGGAGGTGAGCATGGCAGCCTTCGTTGAAACCGGCACATACCTCAGGTTCGGTCCCGCCCCGAGGGGCAAGAAAAGGCCGGTGCTCTGGCCTGTGCTAGTGCATCGAGTGCTATACCCCGACGCCAAACGACCGCAGTTGAATCTGTTTCAGCGTGCGGTGCTTGGGTTGATTCGTGCACGCACTGTCCGCGATGAGACAATCGCCGAGCTGACCGGGCTTCACCAGAACCTGATCAAGCTGATCTTGGCTCAGGGCGTTAGTAATGGCTGGCTGGTGGAGAATGCTCAGGCCCTGACAGCCACGGGTGACCGTCTGCTAGACGACGAGGAGATAGACGAGGCCAACCTGAAAGCCGGCTATTTGCTCCAAGACGCGCTGACGGGGCAGTTCTGGCCGCGCCTGGTTGCTCAGCTAAACCAGCTCGAGCCAAGAGACCCGCTGGTCCGGTACCCGGAATTTCTGGGGGAAAGAAAGACCGGGGAGACGATCAGGCCATTCATGATCGCGAGCGGGATAAGTGATCTGCCTCCACTCGATCATGAGTCCCTGACGCTGGCCTATCGGGATTATCGCGAAGACTATCGCGCCAACCAGCAGCTGGGTCACGGCAACCAACTACCGAAACAGATCAGTTTGCAGGGTGTGCAGCGACTGGATGATGCACCGCAATCTGCGCGGGCTCTTGTCTGGGTGACGGCTGATGACGATGGTGGTGACCTGTGGGCGGTCAAGGATCCATTTGAGCTACGTGAAAATGCCTGGTGGCTGCAAGCCACGCTTCGGCGGGTAATTGATAGTGACGCAAATCTGCTTGCTCGCCTGGAGCCATTGGTGGGTATAGCGCGAGCTGACAATCAAAGCGTTGAACAGTGGCTGGAAGCATTGCGCAAGCAGACTGAGCTGCAGGTCCTGATTGAGTTCCCCTGGGTGGAGCGCCAGCCTGATATCAAGCGTCATTTGGCTGCACTGCTCGTGCGCAAGGAGAAGCTCCATCAAGGTGACAGCCACGACCAAGAGTTGGACGCGGCGCTGATGGAGTGCCAGAAGCTGCTGGAAGTCGTCATGCAGTGGCTGATTCGCACGTATCCAGCGGACGTAGGACAGCTACCAAAACAGCAACGGCCCGATCCGAAGCTTAATCAGCGGATTCTCTCAGCGCTGCAGATCCCTGCATTCACGGAGGATGTCATCAGGCTGCTGGCTAGGCAGAAGATTGATCAGGTTATCTGGGCTTGCTCAAAGCCTGAGTCCTCGCTTAAGGCGCTCACTTTTGCCGCAGCCATGGGCACTCTTAATACGCCGCAGCATCCGCTCAAGGTGCTGGGTACTCGTGAGCTGCAGTTGTCGAAGCTATTGGAGCTCGCGGATTTGCGTAATCGGAGTAGCCACGCCCAGAGCAGTTTTACCGGAAGAGAAAAAACTCAACTCACCAGCCGTATGGCGCTGGACAGTATCCAGTACGCCCTGAGCTTCACAGCATGTTTTAAGGAATGGATGTAATGGCGAAGAAGAGCTCAAACAAGTTTGGTCCTCAGCAGATGCCCGCGGCTGCAACTGCCACAGGAGGAGTGCCACGTCCTTCGCTGGAGAAGCAGATCCCTGTCTGGAGTGCTTCATTTGAGAGCGCCTCCAAGGTGTACCGGTCGTTTGGTATGAGCCTTGATATCCAGGTTGAGCCGGATTGGTTACGCAGCGTGTGTGAACGTTTCCGGGGCGACGGGGACACCGATCTTGCACGATGGATTGAGCAGTTTGCGAATGTGTGCAAAGAGCTGGTGAGGTTCAAGGAGCATCTGCACGACGAATATGCCGAGCGCTGGGAGGCGGCTAACCAGCTCGCCTTAACTGCTGAAGTAAGGGAGCAAGCACTTGCGACACAGCAGCAAGCGCTTGAGGAGGCAAGCGCTGCTTTGGAGAATGAAAAGGCTGAACTGGCAAGTGAACAAGCACTACTTGCTGGAAAGAAATCGGAGCTGCTGGATACCGAACGTTCTCTGAACTTGCGTGAAGCAAACGCAGAAGCTGGATACGCCGAGCAGAACGAGCATGCGCTACGCCAGCTTGAAAAGCGACAGCGCCAACTGACGCAGCAGCATGAAGCTCATCTACAGCAGTTGCAGGATGAAAAACGCCAACTTGATGGCGAGCTCAGTCAGGTCGCTCGGCGCTTGGCCGAGGTCAAGTTCAACTGTACTGAGGCGGAGGCCGAACGCACCAGGCAGTTGGATCAGCGTGAGCATGAAATCCAGCAGCGGAAGATAGAGCTTGATCGTGCACGTAGCAGGCTGGATCGTGAGTGGGCTGAAATCAAGGCTGCAGAGAGCGACCTGGAGCAACGTATCGCTACTGAAATGGAGGCGGAGCGTGCGAGCCATGCGCAATCTATTTCCAGGATGGAGCGTCAGCGTGACAACGCCTGGAGCAAAGCTGAGGGGTTGAAAGAACAACTGGCGGATATTCAGGAGCTCAAGCAAGTGCTGGGTGAGCAGTCGGCTGCAGAGATTCTGGAACAGCTTGAGAGCTTGCGGCAGGAGAATAGGGCCCTTAAACGCTCGCTGGAGCAGTCGGACACAGCCGAGTTGCAGCGGGAAAATGAATATCTGCGCAGCAGCAAGGCTGATCTTGAGCGAGATATCGCAACGCTGAGACCCGAGTTGGATGATCTGCGGCGAGAGCTGAGCATCAAGCGTGTTGCATCGACTGAGCTGGAGGCTGTAGCGCGGGAGAAGCGTGTGTTAGAGCAGCACAAGAATACGCTGGCTGTGCATATCGATGATCTTGAAAGCCGAATCGAGCAGCTCACCAACGCACAGAAAACCCAGACGCCTTTCCCAGCCATGTCGCTCATGGACTCTCACCGCGACTATCGCGCCAGCATGGAGTTGGAGGCCGTGCCGGATCTCAAGTTGTTTGCCGAGGAGCTGCAGCACCGGATTGCCACAGCAGAAGAGCATGTAGAGCTGTTCTATCCCCTCGAAGATATTCGCGTGCTGCTGGGTGGCTTGGCCATGAGCCAATTGCATGTCTTTCAGGGTATCAGCGGAACTGGCAAAACAAGTCTGGCCAAGGCCTTTGCCAAGGCCATGGGGGGCTTCTGTACAGACATTACTGTGCAGGCGGGCTGGCGTGATCGCGATGATCTGCTGGGCCATTACAACGCTTTTGAGCGGCGCTTTTACGAGAAGGACTGCCTGCAGGCTCTGTACAAAGCTCAGACGCCACGCTGGGAGGACACCTGTAACGTCATCCTGCTGGATGAAATGAATCTTTCTCGCCCCGAGCAGTACTTCGCCGAGTTCCTCTCCGCGTTGGAGAAGAACAATCGGGACGAGCGCTTGATCAGTCTGTCCGAGACAGCCCTACCAAATGCTCCAGCCAAGCTTCATGAGGGGCGCAAGATTCTGGTTCCTGAGAATGTCTGGTTCATTGGCACGGCCAACCACGATGAAACCACCAATGAACTGGCTGACAAGACCTACGACCGTGCTCATGTGATGACTCTGCCCAAGCAGGATCATCGTTTTGATATCAAGAAAATGGCGCCGGCGAGTTACTCCTATCGTTCCCTTCGCAAGGCATTTGTTCGAGCTCGCACGGAGCGAAAGGCGGAGGTCGTGGAGTTGATACAGCGCATGACTCGGGACGCTTTCACTGAGCAGTTGGGTAGCCAATTTGCGCTTGGGTGGGGCAATCGTTTTGAGAAGCAGGCGCTGGACTTCATCCCGGTGATGCTGGCAAGCGGCGCCTCTTCAGGCGAGGCGCTGGATCATTTGCTGTCTACTCGGGTCATGCGTTCGGGCAAGGTCACTGGTCGCTACAACATTGGTACTGACGCAGTCCGAAGCTTGAAGGACGCCTTGGAGACTTTCTGGATCAAGGCTGGTCTTGATGGGGAGCCGGGAAAGTCCCTCGAGTTGCTGGATGCAGATGTTCGACGCCTGGAAGGCCGTAACTGATGTGGCTTGATCGACTCACAGGGGAACAATGTCGTCAGCTACCGCCTGTAATCGAGCCGGGGCGCTATGAGCTTGCAGCCAGTGGCCCAGCCTTCAACGGGCACACACCTGCTTTTTCAGGTGTTTTGGTGAGTGATGGCGGTGAGCGGTGCCAGTTGGGTGGTGAGGTACGGTCCTTTGTTTTACCGCAGCAGGCACAGGCTACGGCAGCAGAGCTGCTGTGCAAAGCCATAGCAACCATCGATGCCGACATGCTGCAGTTTTCATTGATGTCGCCGTTGATGCCGGCTGCGATCATTGATGCTCAGAGCCATCTGCTGCCCTTTGAGGAGCGTTTGATTGATGTGGTGCAACAAGGGCATCTGCATCAGATATCTCAGCGGCCGCGCCTGGATCTTCACTACGAGGATGAGGTGGCCGATGTCGCGCGGGCACGGCGCCTGGCCAAAGGCGCTCTGGTGTATCTGGCATCACATTCGGAGTGTTGGCAGCGGCAGACACTGAGCGGTGTGATTCCCAAGAAGGTTTTAGCGCGATTTAGCGAGGATGATTACGGCATCTATGAAAACCGCGTTTATGCCCGGTTGCTGGACGAAACTGAGCGTCATTTGCAGCGGCGGCTGTCAGCACTGAAGAGCTTGCAGGCAACATTGGACCAGGCACTGAAGTTCTATCGGTCTGAGGATGTTGATTTTCGCCTTTCTCACGAGGTTTGCCGACTCTGGGGAATGACATTTGACCAAGTGGCAACCAGCAAGGTTTCTGAGCTTTTAAGCGAAACGCTAGGGACTCTTCAGCGTCTGCACCGAACCATTTCGGGGCTGCAGCAAAGTGGCTTGTACCTGCTGGTTAGCCGGCAGGCGCAGGTTACAGGCGCGCTGCATCTGACCAACATCCTCAGCCATGACCCGCATTACCGGCATTTGGCGATTCTTTGGGATCTTCTGGCTAAGACGACGGTAGCTAATCGCGCGACGTCTGAGGAGCGATTCAGGCAGAACCAGTATCTGGCAAATGCCTATTCTCGTTATGCCGGCCTGGTTCTGCGCCATGCGCTACGTCCGTATCTGCATGGGCAAGTCGAGGGCACATGGGCTGGTAGACGCATACGTCTCCAGCAGAGCGGGTTGGAGTGGCAGTTGGTGAGCGCCGCCTCAAGTGAGCATGCTGCTGAGGACGTTCTGCTCACCGTAGTGCCCTGGCTAACCGACGTGCCTTGGCCGGAGGGGCTTCAGCATCTCCCTGTGGAGAGGTTCATCGCATGGCCCGCTATTGGGCAGGAGCCTCAACAGTCTGCATATCAGGGGCACTGGATTACTCTGTCGCCATCAGATATGTACTGCGTGGAACGCTTTGGCCTGCTCGTCGATCAGGCGCTGTACCGCATGGTGCTGCTGTCGTACAGCCAGCCGCTCACCAAAATCCCGGTCAAAGTGCTGGCTTTGGCAGACGGTATCCAGGGGGTACATGTTGACCATCAGGCCCATGCTCTGGAGGTGCGGGAGATCGTGCCTGCAGAGTCCATTGAATTGCTGAAAAATGCCTTGATTGCAGCTAACTCAACTCGGCAAGGGCTAGCACTGGAACAGCTCAACCAAGAAATACTTGCCTTGGAAAATTGCCCAGTCTGTAAAGCCAAAGCGGATCTAGTTTTTCAGAGCCCTGCTGGCTTCCGGACAAACTGCGAGGGATGTGGCACTCAGCGCTACCTGCGACAGCAAGACGGCCGATTCGTATTTGAACAAAATGTTTCCGGGCGAGCCGAATTTCTTACCTTGGGGCGTAGAGCATTTTCAATGCAGATATAGTCATGATGTCGTTTGTTCAGTCTCTCTAATACTGACAGATGAGCGAAGGGGTAGATGAATACCTTGCTCCAGTAGTAGGTGATCAGCGTCTTGCATGCTTTTGAGGTGTCGCCAAAACATGTTTGGGAGACTGCCCAGGCCTTCTGGGCATCGAGCTTTGGTCGCACTCCGTGCGGGAGGGCGTGGATTGAAACCTCGTGATGATGTTTTCCAGGTCACAGGCTTAGGCTGTCACCCATTTTTGCTCCAGTCTTTCTCTGAGATGGATTGCCAGTTCTTTATTTCTTCCACGCCCATCGAGCAGATCGAGGTACTGGATATATGGACTGGCGAAGTAGGGGGAATGCAAGGGGGAGCACTCTCGAAACTGCAGGCTGGCGCCACCACGCTCGACGATCGTGACGTTGCTGCCTTTCGGCGCGGGTTTCATATTAAGTGTTGTCCCCAGAATAGTCGCATACCCAGGTGGAACGATGATTTCAGCTGAATCAACATGGGGGAGCAAAGGGGCGTAGATGTTTGCTGCCGCTGCCCCGGTAAAGGCCCAAGGAAAGTCAACGCCAGATTCCTTTACCAGCTCGCTAAGCCGATCGATCAGCAGGCGAGGATGTTCGACGAAGGTGTACCAGCGGCTTCTGTTTACGTCTCGCTGCCGCCAATGTTCAGCCCACTCATCCAGTAGCTTTCCAGGCTGAACGAGCCTGCGCCGTTTAGTTCGACCTGCACCTTGAGATTCGCACCACTCTCGACGTTCCAGTTCCTGTAGCACGACGGAACAGGTGTATGTGGAGGTCCGTGCTTGCTCTGCGAGGTCTGCGCCTGCCATCCATTGAGAGGCGTTTTTGAGCAGTCCATGTACAGCCCTTTCACGGGCTTCTGTGAATAGATCAATTGAGTGTGAGCGGGCTGACGACGTGGACGGACACTCGATATTGATGAGCATTTTTTCCGTATGCAGAAAAAGACTTCCGCTGCGTTCGAAGAAGGCGTAGCCCTTGTCTTTGAGTGTTGACTTCGCTCCGGGGCTGAGATGCGCCGCGGCGATCAGCTTTATGAGAGTCCCTGGCATTGCCAACTCCAGTGCATCAAGGCGCCACAGCACACCATGGATATCTCGGGGATAGGCAGTTCGGATGACCTCAATCGCAACAAATGCGGGTTCCCCATCCCAGTCGATCTTGAGCAGGCTAATGGAGTGAGCAGAGGTAATGATCGTGGATCTGGATTCTGCTTGAACGCTTCTGCCGAAAGCCTTTGTCAGGGCCTGCCTGACTAGCTCAAGCATCTCTCGTTCGAAGTGGGACTGCTGGTGTCTAACCACGGAGTGTGCCATCGCAGATTTTGTAATCCAGATTGATTAGCTGTACAGCTAATCAATGCAATAGAGCTAATAAAGCGACGCTTAGGTCAGAAGTCCATGTTGTAGCAGACACCTTGGGGTAGTCATCCCTTGGCGTCGGCATTGCTTCGTGACTGCTATGCATCACCAATCGATACAGACTGGCTGGTGTTGATCTGATGGTTGGCCAAGCGGATTCGATTACCGGAGCACTCCATATTCAATCCGCCCGATCAGGGTCATCACATCATGAAAGCCGTTGTGCTCTTGCAGTTGTTCGACAGGAGATTTCATACCAAAGGCTCTGGCTGGCGATACCAACCAGCGCGATGTTTGGGTTGAGTTGAGGGCGAAGAGCGCGAGTGCTGCTTCCAGTACCTCAGTCAGTGATTCCCCTTGCCTGAGCCAGGCGCTCGAGTCTGGCGGTGACGTTTCACTGTATTTCTCATGGTGCTGGCAACGAGCGCTAAGCCAGCCATCGCGTTCGTGGATGCAGCCTGGGGCTCCGCATAGCTCGCAGATGGACTCCGACAGCCTTTCCACCAGATCCACCATAGTTGCGACGTAGTCATCGCCTCCGTGGTAATAAAAACGAAGCCCACCAAATTTTTCCTTTATCTGTGAGGCAATGGCCTGTTCCGAACCTGTGTGATCGATGTGCTGTTGTATCAAATCGCATGCCGCGTAGATCAGACCGAACCATCCGTCCTGGCATTCGAAGCCGAATAACTGAAGGCATCCGTGCCCCTGCGCAGGGAGAAGCTTGGGGTACTGTGAGCACAGGATGGATTCCAGGTTTTTGTCCATAGGTGTTTCCCTCACTCAAGAGCTAGGTGATTCGTGCTGCTCTCAGAACCAGGAGTCCTCCATCGCAAAGCCATGGGGTAGGAGTACTTCGTTGATCGCCCCGCAGGTCCGTTCGCAGCGACGCAATTCGCAATCGGTGAATGACACTGCCAGCGCGAGCAGCCAGTTCAGTTCGTGCGAGTGAATCTCTAGTGGATCGCAATACCAGACCTGCACGATCGAGATGCTCGGGTCCCGGAAGGGGAAGCCATCGACAAGCTGAAGCGACCCCTGCCTGTCTCGCCAGCCATCAAGGCTGATGGCATAGGTTTTCTGCCAGTTGTCCGCCAGCATGCTGATTTCACTCAGGGCACTGATACCGGCGAGCGGAAGACCCGATGCGTCGAGATCCCTCACGTAGAAGTCCCGGATCCTGGGGTTCGAGATGCAGTCTCTGACTTCTGTCAGGGAGATCATTCCGGCCTCGTAAAGGCTGGATTGCACCTGCTCGACCAGTCCAGGTTCATTGATCATACGTAGCTGGGCCATTGGCACCTCCTTTCCCAATTCGGTTTTTCTTCGGCGATTTCGGTGGCAATGAGCCAAATACGGCAGACGACTACCGCGTATGGCCACGCGCGGCCGAAGTCGGAATGGCATGGTCGAATTCGGACGTTAGGTGTCCAAATTTGGAAAAGGAAGGCCTGAATGGGAAAGACACTCGACGACAGTAGCGCTCACAAAAGGTGACTAACCTGGGGGTAAATGACCGAATTTCCCTGGAAAACGACCAAGTTTCCCTGTCGGCGTTTTTCGCAGGTTTAGCTGTGAGATACTTTATTTGAGGCCGCGCGATTGCGAGTAAAGGCGTTGTACGTCACTTCGTTCCTACCAACGCGGCTCGCTTTTTCGGCGCTTCGCTTGAAAAAGAAAGGCGTACTTAATACGTCAATAGCATTGATATAAAAATAATAACAAGGTGCTTATCATGGATAGAAAAACAGCGAGGCTATGCCTCCGAATAACTCCTCACGACAAGAAAATCATCACCGCCAAAGCACGTGGTCTCCATCTCAGCGTTGCCGATTGGCTGGTCCGGGCCGCGCTGGATCGCGAAATCATTCCGCCGATTCCAGTCTGGGACGCTGAGTCGATCAATCACTTGTCCCGCATCTGACCTGCCCCCAGTTTTAGTACCGCTGCCTAGTTAGTAGGCCCTGGGGTTGATATTAATTTTTCCTGCTTCAGCTGCTGCTGGCGAGTTCGCCAACTTGCAGCAAATTCTGCCGGGGTGAGATTGCCAATCGCGCCGTGCGGTCGGTGTTCGTTGTAATCCCGCCGCCAGGCCGCGATGCGGATTCTCGCTTCGGCCAGCGAACAGAACCAGTGCTCATTGAGGCATTCGTCCCGGAACTTACCGTTGAACGACT
>NZ_JBZWBG010000032.1:0-48622 GCF_058680555.1 Pseudomonas sp. YA1 | reverse complement strand
ATTCCGGAGCCGGTTCGTGCCATCGACCAGCCGTTCCTGATGCCGATCGAAGACGTGTTCTCGATCTCCGGCCGCGGTACCGTGGTAACCGGTCGTGTAGAGCGCGGCATCATCAAGGTCCAGGAAGAAGTGGAAATCGTCGGCATCAAGGCGACCACCAAGACCACCTGCACCGGCGTTGAAATGTTCCGCAAGCTGCTCGACGAAGGTCGTGCTGGTGAGAACGTTGGTATCCTGCTGCGTGGCACCAAGCGTGAAGACGTAGAGCGTGGCCAGGTTCTGGCCAAGCCGGGCACCATCAAGCCGCACACCAAGTTCGAGTGCGAAGTGTACGTGCTGTCCAAGGAAGAAGGTGGTCGTCACACCCCGTTCTTCAAGGGCTACCGTCCGCAGTTCTACTTCCGTACCACCGACGTGACCGGTAACTGCGAGCTGCCGGAAGGCGTAGAGATGGTAATGCCGGGCGACAACATCAAGATGGTTGTCACCCTGATCGCTCCGATCGCCATGGAAGATGGCCTGCGCTTCGCGATCCGCGAAGGCGGCCGTACCGTTGGCGCCGGCGTGGTTGCCAAGATCATCGAGTAATCGCTGATCCTGCCATCAGAAAAGGGGCCCTTCGGGGCCCCTTTTTTCGTTCGTTGGTTAAATATTGACACCCTGTGGGGGCATCCGTACAATTGCGCCTCCTTTTAACGGGCGTAGTCCGTCCGTTGGGAATGGTAAATTGGAGTCTGAGGTCAAATGCAAAACCAACAAATCCGGATTCGGTTGAAGGCTTTTGACCATCGCCTGATCGATCAATCAACCCAGGAAATCGTGGAAACCGCGAAACGTACTGGTGCTCAGGTGCGTGGTCCAATCCCTCTGCCGACCCGCAAGGAACGTTTCACCGTGCTGATCTCTCCGCACGTCAACAAAGATGCGCGTGATCAGTACGAAATTCGTACACATAAGCGTGTACTGGACATCGTCCAGCCGACGGATAAAACCGTCGATGCGCTGATGAAGCTCGATCTTGCTGCAGGCGTTGAAGTACAGATCAGCCTCGGCTAATGCCTTCGGCATTGGTCGTGTAACGCTCTGAAATGGGCGGCCATAGCGGGTGAAAGCCCCGTACACTCAAGAGGTTTACAACATGACAATTGGTGTTGTCGGTCGTAAATGCGGCATGACCCGCATTTTCACCGAGGAAGGTGTCTCTATTCCGGTTACGGTCATCGAGGTCGAGCCGAATCGCGTCACCCAGTTCAAGACTGAAGAAACCGATGGCTACCGTGCAGTGCAAGTCACCGCCGGCGAGCGTCGCGCTTCTCGCGTTACCAAAGCGCAAGCTGGTCACTTTGCCAAGGCGAATGTCGCCGCCGGTCGCGGCGTGTGGGAATTCCGTCTGGGCGAAGAGCAGTATGCCGCTGGTGACCAGATCACTGTCGATCTGTTCCAGGCAGGCCAGATGGTAGACGTTACCGGCGAGTCCAAGGGTAAGGGCTTCGCGGGCACCATCAAGCGCTGGAACTTCCGTGGTCAGGATAACACCCACGGTAACTCCGTTTCCCACCGCGTCCCGGGTTCCATCGGCCAGTGCCAGACTCCTGGTCGAGTGTTCAAGGGCAAGAAAATGTCCGGTCATCTGGGTGCGGAGCGGGTAACCGTTCAATCCCTGGAGATCGTGCGCGTCGATGCTGAACGCAATCTGCTGCTGGTCAAGGGTGCCGTTCCCGGCGCTACCGGCGGTGATGTGATCGTGCGTCCGGCAGCCAAGGCTCGCGGTTAAGGGGGAAGCTGAGATGCAATTGAATGTGAACGGCGCTCAGGCTATCGAAGTCTCCGAGCGTACCTTTGGTGGCGAATTCAACGAGACCCTGGTGCACCAGGCAGTCGTGGCCTACATGGCTGGCGGCCGTCAGGGCAGCAAGGCGCAGAAGACTCGCTCCGAAGTCTCTGGTGGTGGCAAGAAGCCGTGGCGTCAGAAGGGCACCGGTCGTGCTCGCGCTGGCACCATCCGTAGCCCCATCTGGCGTGGGGGCGGCACCACTTTCGCCGCTAAACCGCGTAGCCACGAACAGAAGCTGAACAAGAAGATGTACCGCGCAGCACTGCGCTCCATCCTTGCCGAGCTCGTTCGTCTGGACCGTCTGGTCGTCGTTGCCGACTTCGCTGTCGATGCACCGAAAACCAAGGGCCTGGTTGCCAAGCTGGACACCCTGGGTCTGAAAGACGTGCTGATCGTGACCGATGGTGTCGACGAGAACCTGTACCTCGCTGCGCGCAACCTGGCGCACGTCGATGTACGTGATGTCCAAGGTTCCGACCCCGTCAGCCTGATCGCCTACGACAAGGTGCTGGTCACCGTGTCCGCCGTGAAGAAGTTCGAGGAGCTGCTGGGATGAACCAGGAACGCGTATTCAAAGTGCTGCTTGGTCCGCACATCTCCGAGAAAGCCACGGGTCTCGCGGACGGCAAGAGCCAATTCGTTTTCAAGGTTGCCACCGATGCAACCAAGCTGGAAATCAAGAAGGCCGTAGAAAGCCTGTTCAGCGTGAAGGTACAGCGCGTCACTACCCTGAATGTCAAGGGTAAGACCAAGCGCACCGCTCGCGGTCTGGGCAAGCGTAACGACTGGAAAAAAGCGTACATCGCTCTCCAGCCGGGCCAAGATCTCGATTTCGCCACCAGCGCTGAGTAAAGGGGTGCATCATGGCAATCGTTAAGTGCAAACCGACTTCCGCTGGTCGTCGCTTTGTCGTCAAGGTGGTGAATCAGGAGCTGCACAAAGGCGCTCCCTACGCACCGCTGCTGGAAAAGAAATCCAAGTCTGGCGGCCGTAACAACAACGGTCGTATCACCACCCGTCATATCGGTGGTGGTCACAAGCAGCACTACCGTCTGGTCGACTTCCGTCGTAACAAGGATGGCATCCCTGCCATCGTTGAGCGCGTCGAATACGATCCGAACCGCACTGCACACATCGCTCTGCTGAAGTATGCAGACGGCGAGCGTCGCTACATCATCGCCCCCAAGGGCGTTGCTGCAGGTGACCAGCTGATCTCCGGTATCGGTGCGCCGATCAAGGCAGGCAACAGCATGCCTCTGCGCAACATCCCGGTGGGTAGCACTGTTCATGGTATCGAGCTGAAGCCGGGTAAAGGCGCTCAGATCGCTCGCTCCGCTGGCGCTTCCGCCCAGCTGGTCGCGCGTGAAGGTGCGTACGTAACCCTGCGTCTGCGCTCCGGTGAAATGCGTAAAGTCCTGGCTGAGTGCCGTGCGACCCTGGGTGAAGTCTCGAACTCCGAGCACAGCCTGCGTTCGCTGGGTAAAGCCGGTGCTACGCGCTGGCGTGGTGTTCGCCCGACCGTTCGCGGCGTGGCGATGAACCCGGTCGACCACCCGCATGGTGGTGGTGAAGGCCGTACCTCTGCTGGTCGTCATCCGGTATCGCCGTGGGGTCTTCAGACCAAGGGTAAGAAGACTCGCTCGAACAAGCGTACCGATAACATGATCGTCCGCCGCCGCAAGTAAATAGAGGGATACCACAGTGCCACGTTCACTGAAAAAAGGTCCGTTTATCGATCTTCACCTGTTGAAGAAGGTCGAAGTCGCGGTGGAAAAGAACGACCGCAAGCCGATCAAGACCTGGTCGCGTCGTTCGATGATTCTGCCGCATATGGTTGGTCTGACCATCGCCGTGCACAACGGCCGTCAACACGTACCGGTTCTCGTCAACGAGGACATGGTCGGCCACAAACTGGGCGAGTTCGCCGCTACCCGCACCTACCGCGGGCATGCTGCGGACAAGAAAGCCAAGCGTTAAGGGGTAAGGAAGATGGAAGTAGCCGCTAAGCTGTCGGGCGCTCGTATCTCCGCCCAGAAAGCCCGCTTGGTCGCCGACCAGATCCGCGGGAAGAAGGTGGGCGAAGCGCTCAACCTCCTGGCTTTCAGCAGTAAGAAAGCCGCCGAGATCATGAAGAAAGTGCTGGAGTCGGCCGTTGCCAACGCTGAGCACAACGAAGGCGCCGATGTGGATGACCTGAAGGTCTCCACCGTCTTCGTCAACGAAGGTCGTTCGCTCAAGCGCATCATGCCGCGTGCCAAAGGCCGTGCTGATCGCATCGTGAAGCGGTCTTGCCATATCACGGTCAAGGTTGCGGACAAGTAACGGAGTCGACAGATGGGTCAGAAAGTACATCCCAATGGCATTCGCCTGGGTATCGTCAAGGAGCACACCTCCGTTTGGTACGCAGACCGCAAGAACTATGCGGATTACCTGTTTGCCGACCTGAAGGTGCGTGAGTACCTCCAAGACAAACTAAAAAGCGCGTCCGTAAGCCGTATCGATATTCATCGTCCGGCTCAAACCGCACGCATCACCATCCACACCGCTCGTCCCGGCATCGTGATCGGCAAGAAAGGTGAAGATGTTGAGAAACTGCGCCAGGACCTGACCAAGCAAATGGGTGTGCCCGTGCACATCAACATCGAGGAAATCCGCAAGCCGGAACTCGATGCCATGCTGGTTGCGCAGAGCGTAGCCCAGCAGCTGGAGCGTCGCGTAATGTTCCGTCGCGCCATGAAGCGCGCCGTACAGAACGCCATGCGCATTGGTGCCAAGGGCATCAAGATTCAGGTCAGCGGTCGTCTGGGTGGGGCTGAAATCGCCCGTACCGAATGGTATCGCGAAGGTCGTGTGCCCCTGCACACCCTGCGCGCCGATATCGACTATGCCACCTACGAAGCGCACACCACTTACGGTGTGATCGGTGTCAAGGTTTGGATCTTCAAGGGCGAGGTCATCGGTGGCCGCCAGGAAGAGCTGAAGCCGGTAGCACCCGCTCCTCGTAAAAAAGCTGCTAGGTAAGGAGTACGCAAATGCTGCAACCCAAGCGTACGAAGTTCCGCAAACAAATGACCGGCCACAACCGTGGTCTGGCTCATCGTGGTAGTAAGGTCAGCTTCGGTGAGTACGCACTGAAGGCCACTAGCCGTGGCCGCCTTACTGCTCGTCAGATCGAGTCCGCGCGTCGTGCGCTGACCCGTCACGTGAAGCGTGGCGGCAAGATCTGGATCCGCGTATTCCCTGACAAGCCTGTCACCAAGAAGCCCCTCGAAGTTCGTATGGGTAAAGGTAAGGGTGGGGTCGAGTACTGGGTAGCCCAGATCCAGCCGGGCAAGGTCCTGTACGAGATCGAGGGTGTTTCCGAAGAGCTGGCGCGTGAGGCTTTCGCCCTGGCTGCTGCAAAGCTGCCCCTCGCCACCTCCTTTGTTAAGCGGACGGTGATGTGATGAAAGCGAATGAACTTCGTGAAAAATCCGTTGAGCAGCTGAACGAGCAACTGCTCGGCCTGCTGCGCGACCAGTTCAATCTGCGCATGCAGAAAGCAACTGGCCAGTTGGGGCAGTCTCACCTGCTCTCGCAGGTTAAGCGCGACATCGCTCGCGTTAAAACTGTGCTCAATCAGCAAGCAGGTAAGTGATCATGGCTGAAGCTCAGAAAACCGTCCGTACGCTGACCGGCCGCGTCGTCAGCGACAAAATGGACAAGACCGTCACCGTACTGATCGAGCGTCGCGTCAAGCACCCGATCTACGGCAAATACGTCAAGCGTTCGACCAAACTGCACGCACACGACGAATCCAATCAGTGCCGCATTGGTGACCTGGTCACCATTCGCGAAACCCGTCCGCTGGCCAAGACCAAGGCCTGGACCCTGGTTGATATCGTTGAACGCGCGGTGGAAGTCTAAGGACTAGGGGTCGGAGAAATTATATGATTCAGACTCAATCCATGCTCGATGTCGCTGACAACAGCGGCGCGCGTCGTGTGATGTGCATCAAGGTGCTCGGCGGTTCCCACCGCCGTTACGCCGGCATCGGCGACATCATCAAGGTCACCGTCAAGGAAGCGATTCCGCGCGGCAAAGTGAAGAAGGGCCAGGTCATGACTGCCGTGGTCGTTCGCACCAAGCACGGCGTACGTCGTACCGACGGTTCCATCATCCGCTTCGACGGCAACGCCGCCGTCCTGCTGAACAACAAGCAGGAGCCGATCGGCACCCGTATCTTTGGGCCAGTGACTCGTGAACTCCGTACCGAGAAGTTCATGAAGATCGTCTCGCTCGCCCCCGAAGTGCTGTAAGGAGTAGCCGTCATGCAAAAGATTCGTCGTGACGACGAAGTAATCGTCATTGCCGGCAAGGACAAGGGCAAGCGTGGCAAGGTGCTGAAGGTTCTCGCTGACGACCGTCTGGTCGTCGGCGGGGTGAACCTGATCAAGCGCCACACCAAGCCCAATCCGATGCTCGGCCAACAGGGCGGTATCGTCGAGAAGGAGGCGCCTCTGCACGTCTCCAACGTCGCCATCTTCAATACTGAAACCAGCAAGGCTGACCGCGTTGGCTTCAAGGTAGAAGACGGTAAGAAAATTCGTGTCTTCAAGTCGACCCAGAAACCGGTTCAGGCTTGAGGCTGCTAGGTAGATCACCATGGCACGATTGAAAGAAATTTATCGGAAGGAAATCGCGCCCAAGCTGAAAGAAGAGCTTCAGCTGGCGAACGTGATGGAAGTTCCGCGCGTTACCAAAATCACCCTGAACATGGGTCTTGGCGAGGCGGTCGGTGACAAGAAGATCATCGAGAACGCCGTAGCCGATCTGGAAAAGATCACTGGTCAGAAGCCGGTCGTGACTTACGCTCGTAAGTCCATCGCAGGCTTCAAGATCCGTGAAGGCTGGCCGATCGGCGTCAAGGTCACCCTGCGTAGCGACCGGATGTACGAGTTCCTGGATCGTCTGCTGTCCATCTCCCTGCCGCGCGTGCGTGACTTCCGCGGCCTGAATGCCAAGTCCTTCGATGGTCGCGGCAACTACAGCATGGGCGTGAAAGAGCAGATCATCTTCCCGGAAATCGATTACGACAAGATCGATGCGCTGCGTGGCCTGGACATCACCCTGACCACCACCGCTCGTACGGATGACGAAGGTCGCGCCCTGCTGCGTGCTTTCAAATTCCCGTTCCGTAACTGATTGGAGTAGGAACATGGCTAAAGAGAGCATGAAGAACC
Source organism: Pseudomonas sp. YA1 (assembly GCF_058680555.1). NCBI lineage: Bacteria > Pseudomonadati > Pseudomonadota > Gammaproteobacteria > Pseudomonadales > Pseudomonadaceae > Pseudomonas > Pseudomonas sp. YA1. The sequence goes on along the minus strand of NZ_JBZWBG010000032.1, from coordinate 41,566 downwards.
GCGAGCTGAAGCGTCAGCTGACGGTAGCCAAGTACGCCAAGAAGCGTGCCGAGCTGAAAGCGATCATCGCTAATCCGAACTCCTCTGCGGAAGAGCGTTGGAATGCCCAGGTCGCCCTGCAGAAGCAACCGCGTGACGCCAGCGCCAGCCGCCTGCGTAACCGTTGCCGCCTGACCGGCCGTCCGCACGGCTTCTACCGCAAGTTCGGCCTGAGCCGTAACAAGCTGCGCGAAGCCGCCATGCGCGGCGACGTACCGGGCCTGGTGAAAGCCAGCTGGTAATCGCAGCGAACGGTGTCGCCAGTCGGCACCGTTGATCGCGACATCGAATCAAGCCCCTCATGGGGCTTGATTCGTTTTGGCGCGATCTCTAGAATACCCGGCTCCCCTGAGCCTGGGTTTGTTTCGCCTGGCGTTTATGGGCGAATTGAAGTTGAAGGCTTATTCTTTTGTATCAGGAGCGTTAAGCCCATGAGTATGCAGGACCCGTTAGCAGACATGCTAACTCGCATCCGTAATGCCCAGATGGCTGAAAAGACCGTCGTAAGCATGCCGTCCTCGAAACTGAAAGCGGCGGTAGCCAAAGTCCTGAAGGACGAAGGCTATATTGCGGATTTCCAGATCAGCTCGGAAGTAAAACCCCAGCTGTCCATCGAACTGAAGTACTTCGAAGGCAAGCCTGTCATCGAAGAGGTCAAGCGCATCAGCCGTCCTGGCCTGCGTCAGTACAAATCCGTTGAGCAACTGCCGAAAGTTCGTGGCGGCCTCGGTGTGTCGATCGTCTCCACCAACAAAGGTGTGATGACCGATCGTGCTGCCCGTGCTGCTGGTGTTGGCGGCGAAGTGCTCTGCACTGTGTTCTAAGGGGAATCAGCATGTCTCGCGTTGCTAAGAACCCCGTCAAGCTGCCTGCCGGCGTTGAAATCAAACTGGCTGGTCAGCAACTGTCCATCAAGGGCGCCAAAGGTGCTCTGGAGCTCAAGGTCCATCCTTCGGTCGAAGTGATCCAGGACAGCGGTGAGCTGCGTTTTGCTGCGCGTAACGGCGACCAGCAGACTCGCGCCATGGCTGGTACCACCCGTGCTCTGGTGAACAACATGGTAGTCGGCGTCAGCCAGGGCTTCGAGCGCAAGCTCCAGCTGGTTGGCGTTGGTTACAAAGCGCAGGCCAAGGGCCAAGTGCTGTCCCTGTCCCTCGGCTTCTCCCATCCGGTTGATTACGAACTGCCGGCCGGCATCGTCGCTGAGACCCCCAGCCAGACCGATATCCTGATCAAGGGTATCGACAAGCAGCTGGTCGGTCAGGTTGCTGCCGAAATTCGCGACTTCCGTCCGCCGGAGCCTTACAAAGGCAAGGGCGTGCGTTACGCCGACGAAGTCGTCCGTCGTAAAGAAGCCAAGAAGAAGTAGGGCATAGCAAATGAGCGTCAAGAAAGAAACCCGTCTGCGTCGCGCTCGCAAGGCACGCCTGAAGATGCGCGAGCTGGAAACCGTACGCCTCTGCGTGTACCGCTCTTCCCAGCACATTTACGCCCAGGTCATTGCGGCCGACGGCGGCAAGGTCCTGGCCAGCGCCTCGACCCTGGACAAAGACCTGCGCGAAGGTGCCACCGGCAACATCGATGCAGCCAAGAAAGTTGGTCAACTGGTCGCCGAGCGCGCCAAAGCGGCCGGCGTCACCCAGGTGGCGTTCGATCGTTCTGGCTTCAAGTACCACGGCCGTGTGAAAGCGCTGGCTGATGCCGCTCGTGAAGGCGGACTGGAGTTCTAAGTTATGGCAAACAACGAGCAAAAGCGCGACGAAGGCTACATCGAGAAGCTGGTTCAGGTTAACCGCGTCGCCAAAACCGTAAAAGGTGGCCGTATCTTCGCTTTCACCGCACTGACCGTGGTGGGTGATGGCAAGGGTCGCGTTGGTTTCGGTCGTGGCAAGGCGCGTGAAGTGCCGGCCGCCATCCAGAAAGCAATGGAAGCCGCTCGCCGCAACATGATCCAAGTCGATCTGAACGGCACCACCCTGCAGTATCCGACCAAGTCCGCCCATGGCGCCTCCAAGGTGTACATGCAGCCGGCTTCGGAAGGTACCGGCATCATCGCCGGCGGCGCCATGCGTGCCGTTCTGGAAGTGGCTGGTGTGCAGAACGTCCTGGCCAAGTGCTATGGCTCCACCAATCCGGTGAACGTGGTTTACGCCACCTTCAAGGGCCTGAAGAACATGCAGGCTCCGGAAGCAGTAGCGGCCAAGCGTGGCAAGAGCGTCGAGGAGATTCTCTAACCATGGCAACTGTCAAAGTCACTCTGGTCAAGAGCCTGAACGGCCGTCTGGCCAACCACAAGGCTTGCGTCAAGGGTCTCGGCCTGCGTCGCATCAATCATACCGTCGAAGTTCAGGACACTCCTGAGAACCGCGGCATGATCAACAAGGCCTACTACCTGCTGCGTGTGGAGGGTTAATCCATGCAACTGAACGATCTGCGTTCCGCGCCGGGTGCCCGTCGCGAAAAGCACCGTCCGGGCCGTGGCATCGGTAGCGGTCTGGGCAAGACTGGTGGCCGTGGTCACAAAGGTCTGACCTCCCGCTCCGGTGGCAAGGTCGCTCCGGGCTTCGAGGGTGGTCAACAGCCTCTGCACCGTCGCCTGCCGAAGTTCGGCTTCGTTTCCCTGAAGGCCATGGATCGTGCTGAAGTGCGCACCTCCGAGCTGGCCAAGGTCGAAGGCGACGTCGTCAGCCTGCAGACCCTGAAGGATGCCAACCTGATCAACCAGCACGTACAGCGCGTCAAAGTCATGCTGTCCGGCGAAGTTGGTCGTGCGGTCACCCTGAAAGGTATCGCCGCCACCAAGGGTGCGCGTGCGGCTATCGAAGCAGCTGGCGGTAAATTCGAGGACTAAATGGCTAAGCAAGGTGCTCTCTCTGCGCTAAGCAACGGCGGTCTGTCCGAGCTCTGGGCACGTCTGCGTTTCCTGTTCCTGGCGATCATCGTCTATCGGATCGGCGCGCACATCCCAGTTCCGGGCATCAACCCCGATCGCTTGGCGGCACTGTTCCGGCAGAACGAGGGGACCATTCTTAGCCTCTTCAACATGTTTTCCGGCGGCGCGCTGGAGCGCATGAGTATCTTTGCACTGGGGATCATGCCGTACATCTCGGCTTCGATCATCATGCAGCTCATGACCGCTATCAGCCCGCAGCTGGAGCAGTTGAAGAAAGAGGGTGAGTCTGGGCGTCGCAAGATCAGCCAGTACACCCGCTACGGTACTGTAGTCCTGGCACTGGTCCAGGCCATCGGCATGTCCGTTGGCCTGGGCAGCCAGGGCGTAGCCTTCTCCAACGACTTCGGCTTCTACTTCGTGGCTGTCACCACCTTCGTGGCTGGTGCCATGTTCATGATGTGGCTGGGCGAGCAGATCACCGAGCGCGGTGTCGGCAACGGCATCTCGATGTTGATCTTCGCTGGTATCGTTGCAGGCCTGCCGCGCGCCATCGGTCAGTCTTTCGAGTCTGCCCGTCAAGGTGACATCAACATCTTCGCCCTGATCGGCGTCGGCCTGCTGGCCGTGGCGATCATCGCGTTCGTGGTGTTCATCGAGCGTGGCCAGCGTCGCATCGCGGTGCATTACGCCAAGCGCCAGCAAGGCCGCAAGGTGTTTGCAGCGCAGACCAGCCATCTGCCGTTGAAGGTGAACATGGCGGGTGTGATTCCCGCGATTTTCGCCAGCAGTATCCTGCTGTTCCCGGCGTCCCTGGGCTCCTGGTTCGGTCAGTCGGAAGGCTTGGGTTGGTTGCAGGACGTCGCGCAAGCGATCGCTCCGGGGCAGCCGCTGAACATCTTGCTGTTCACTGCAGGGATCGTTTTCTTCTGCTTCTTCTATACAGCGCTGATGTTCAACCCGAAGGACGTGGCGGAGAACCTCAAGAAGTCCGGTGCATTTATTCCGGGCATCCGTCCGGGCGAACAGTCCGCTCGCTACATCGATGGCGTGCTGACCCGTTTGACCATGTTCGGTGCTCTGTACATGACGGCTGTCTGCCTGCTGCCCCAGTTCCTGGTGGTTGCGGCGCACGTGCCGTTCTATCTTGGCGGGACCTCGCTGTTGATCGTGGTCGTGGTTGTCATGGACTTTATGGCCCAGGTGCAATCTCACCTCGTTTCTCACCAGTATGAATCCCTGATGAAGAAAGCCAACCTGAAGGGCTACGGCAGCGGCATGCTGCGCTGATAGACCCGTAAGGTTCGAGGAGTTGGTGATGAAAGTTCGTGCATCGGTCAAGAAGCTGTGCCGTAACTGCAAAATCATCCGTCGCGATGGCATCGTGCGGGTGATCTGCAGCGCGGAACCGCGTCACAAGCAGCGCCAAGGCTGATTGTGATCCACGCGTGATAACCCGGCAGCTAGTGTGCTGCCGGGTTGATTATTTGCTATTACAGCGCTAATATCCGCGCCCTTTCTTGGCTTCCTGGGCGCAGGGTAGCTGTCAATTGGAGTTTTTCTGAATGGCCCGTATTGCAGGCGTCAACATTCCGGATAACAAGCACACTGTTATCTCGCTGACCTACATCTATGGTGTTGGTCGCACTACTGCTCAGAGCATCTGCGCAGCCACCGGCGTAAACCCGGCTGCCAAGATCAAGGACCTGAGCGACGAGCAGATCGATCAGCTGCGTAACGAAGTCGCGAAGATCACCACCGAAGGTGACCTGCGTCGCGAAATCAACATGAACATCAAGCGTCTGATGGACCTCGGTTGCTACCGCGGTCTGCGTCATCGTCGCGGTCTGCCGGTTCGCGGTCAGCGTACCAAGACCAACGCGCGTACCCGCAAGGGCCCGCGTAAGCCGATCCGCAAGTAATCGCGTAGGAATCTAGTCATGGCAAAACCTGCTGCTCGTCCCCGTAAGAAAGTCAAAAAGACAGTGGTCGATGGGATCGCCCACATCCACGCGTCTTTCAACAACACCATCGTGACCATCACCGACCGTCAGGGCAACGCACTGTCCTGGGCGACCTCCGGTGGTTCCGGTTTCCGCGGCTCGCGTAAGAGCACCCCGTTCGCTGCCCAGGTAGCGGCCGAGCGTGCCGGCCAGGCTGCCCTGGAATACGGTCTGAAGAACCTGGACGTCAACGTCAAGGGCCCGGGCCCGGGCCGCGAGTCCGCCGTTCGCGCTCTGAATGCTTGCGGCTACAAGATCGCCAGCATCACCGACGTAACCCCGATCCCGCATAACGGCTGCCGTCCGCCGAAAAAGCGTCGCGTGTAATAGGAGACAGTGAGAAATGGCTCGTTACATTGGTCCCAAGTGCAAACTGTCTCGCCGTGAAGGCACCGACCTGTTCCTGAAGAGCGGCGCCCGCGCCCTCGACTCGAAGTGCAAGGCTGAAAACGTTCCTGGCCAGCATGGCCAGCGTCGTGGCCGTCTGTCCGACTACGGTCTGCAGCTGCGTGAAAAGCAGAAAGTACGTCGCATCTACGGCGTGCTGGAGCGTCAGTTCCGCGGTTACTACCAGGAAGCTTCCCGTCGCAAGGGTTCTACCGGTGAGAACCTGCTGCAACTGCTCGAGTGCCGCCTGGACAACGTCGTATACCGCATGGGCTTCGGTTCCACTCGTTCGGAATCCCGCCAGCTGGTATCCCACAAGGCCATCACCGTCAACGGTCAGACCGTCAACATCCCTTCCTACCAAGTGAAGGCCGGTGACGTCGTAGCTGTTCGCGAAAAATCGAAGAACCAGCTGCGTATCGCTCAGGCTCTGGAACTCTGTGGCCAGCGCGGTCGCGTCGAGTGGGTCGAAGTCGACCTCGACAAGAAGGCTGGTACCTTCAAGAGTGCTCCGGCTCGCAGCGACCTGTCCGCTGATATCAACGAAAACCTGATTGTCGAGCTCTACTCCAAGTAAGGGCTAGAAAATAGGTGCATCCATGCAGAGTTCGGTAAATGAGTTCCTGACCCCCCGCCACATCGATGTGCAGGTGGTCAGTCAAACCCGCGCCAAGATCACGCTCGAGCCTCTCGAGCGTGGTTTTGGTCACACCCTGGGCAACGCGCTGCGTCGCATCCTGTTGTCCTCCATGCCTGGCTGCGCAGTGGTCGAGGCCGAGATCGACGGCGTACTCCACGAGTACTCGGCGATCGAAGGTGTGCAGGAAGATGTAATCGAGATCCTGCTGAACCTGAAAGGTCTGGCCATCAAGCTGCACGGTCGTGATGAAGTGACGCTGACCCTGGCTAAGAAGGGCTCGGGTGTTGTGACTGCTGCCGATATTCAGCTGGATCACGATGTTGAGATCATCAACGGTGACCACGTTATCGCCAACCTGGCAGACAACGGCGCGCTGAACATGAAGCTGAAGGTAGCTCGTGGCCGTGGCTACGAGCCTGCCGACGCACGTCAGAGCGACGAAGACGAAAGCCGCAGCATCGGCCGTCTGCAGCTCGACGCATCGTTCAGCCCGGTCCGTCGTGTCTCCTACGTGGTGGAAAACGCCCGTGTCGAGCAGCGCACCAACCTGGACAAACTGGTCCTGGACCTGGAAACCAACGGCACCCTGGATCCCGAAGAGGCTATCCGTCGCGCCGCTACCATCCTGCAACAGCAGCTGGCAGCGTTCGTGGACCTCAAGGGCGACAGCGAACCCGTCGTTGAAGAGCAGGAAGACGAGATCGATCCGATCCTCCTGCGCCCGGTCGATGACCTGGAACTGACCGTACGTTCGGCCAACTGCCTGAAGGCGGAAAACATCTACTACATCGGTGACCTGATCCAGCGCACCGAAGTGGAGCTGTTGAAAACGCCGAACCTGGGCAAGAAGTCCCTGACCGAAATCAAGGACGTTCTGGCTTCCCGTGGTCTGTCCCTCGGTATGCGCCTCGATAACTGGCCGCCGGCAAGTCTTAAGAAAGACGACAAGGCCACTGCCTGATCGTCGTAACTACCGAACGTAAAGTTTGGAAAGGAATTGAACCATGCGCCATCGTAAAAGTGGTCGTCACCTGAGCCGCACCAGCGCGCACCGCAAGGCTATGTTCCAGAACATGGCGGTGTCGCTGTTCGAACACGAACTGATCAAAACCACCCTGCCCAAGGCCAAGGAACTGCGTCGCGTTGCCGAGCCGCTGATCACCCTGGCCAAGGAAGACAGCGTCGCCAACCGTCGCCTGGCTTTCGACCGTACCCGTTCGAAAGCTGCCGTTGGCAAGCTGTTCAACGACCTGGGCAAGCGCTACGCCAACCGTCCGGGCGGCTACCTGCGCATCCTGAAGTGCGGTTTCCGCGCTGGCGACAACGCCCCCATGGCGTACGTCGAGCTGGTTGATCGTCCTGTCGGCGGTGAAGTCGTAGAAGCTGCCGAATAAGGCATCTGCTGCACAAGAAACCGGGCCTAGGCCCGGTTTTTTTATTACCTGCCTTAAAGTTTTTATCTATCGGATCGCTGTCTTTAATAAATTGGATTGCGGGAGGGCTGTCATTCATCCTTAACCTGCTTTTACGAAAAGCTACGTTCGGATAAGCGAGATCAATGCAAAGGGCGCTTGGTTCAGCCGACAGGTTGTCCTCCGCCAATCCCTGGTCCACGCTGATGATTTCCGTGTAGCCGCTTCGCTTCATAGCACGTTAGCCGTTGAGGAGAGAGTAAATGGAAGAGAAGACCCGCCTGACCACTGCCGCTGGCGCACCGGTGGTCGATAACCAGAACGTGCAGACCGCCGGTCCGCGTGGCCCGATGTTGCTGCAGGACGTGTGGTTCCTCGAGAAGCTCGCCCACTTCGATCGCGAAGTGATCCCCGAGCGCCGCATGCATGCGAAAGGCTCCGCGGCCTACGGCACCTTCACCGTCACCCATGACATCACCCCCTACACCCGGGCGAAGATCTTCTCCCAGGTCGGCAAGAAGACCGATATGTTCCTGCGCTTCTCCACCGTCGCCGGTGAGCGTGGCGCGGCGGATGCCGAGCGAGACATCCGCGGCTTCTCCATGCGTTTCTACACCGAGCAGGGCAACTGGGACCTGGTCGGCAACAACACCCCGGTGTTCTATCTGCGCGACCCGCTCAAGTTCCCCGATCTCAACCACGTGGTGAAGCGTGACCCGCGCACCAACCTGCGCAATGCGACCTTCAAGTGGGACTTTTTCTCTCACCTCCCCGAGTCGCTGCATCAGTTGACCATCGACTTCAGCGACCGCGGCCTGCCGAAGAGCTATCGGCACATCCATGGTTTCGGCAGCCATACCTTCAGCTTCATCAATGCGAACAACGAGCGCTTCTGGGTCAAGTTCCACTTCAAGACCCAACAGGGCATCGAGAACCTGACCAACGCCGAGGCCGCCGAAGTGATCGCCCAGGACCGCGAGAGTTCGCAGCGCGACTTGTACGAGAGCATCGAGAAAGGCGACTTCCCGCGCTGGAAGATGTACGTGCAGATCATGCCCGAGAAGGAAGCGGCCACCTATCGCTACAACCCGTTCGACCTGACCAAGGTCTGGCCCCACGGTGACTACCCGTTGATCGAAGTGGGCTTCTTCGAGCTGAACCGTAACCCGGACAACTACTTCGCCGAGGTCGAGCAGGCCGCTTTCACGCCGGCCAACGTGGTGCCCGGTATCGGTTTCTCGCCGGACAAGATGCTCCAGGGCCGTCTGTTCTCCTACGGCGACGCCCATCGCTATCGCCTGGGCGTCAACCACCACCAGATCCCGGTGAACGCCGCGCGTTGCCCGCACCAGGTCTACCACCGCGATGGCGGCATGCGGGTGGACGGCAACAACGCCCATCAGCGCGTCACCTACGAGCCGAACAGCTTCAACCAGTGGCAGGAGCAGCCTGACTTCTCCGAGCCGCCGCTGAGCCTGGAGGGCGCGGCGGACCACTGGAACCACCGGGTGGACGACGACTACTACAGCCAGCCCGCCGCGCTGTTCCATCTGTTCACCGACGAGCAGAAGCAGCGGCTGTTCGCCAACATCGCCGAAGACATCCGCGATGTACCGGAACAGATCCAGCGTCGCCAGATCGGCCTGTTCCTCAAGGTCGATCCGGCCTACGGCAAAGGCGTCGCCGACGCCCTCGGCCTGAAGCTGGACTGATGGCCTGATGAGGCCCCCGGCCCCCTTCCTAGGAAGGGGGCTTTTTTATCTGCATTGGCTTGACCCGGATCAGGCGGAGCCGGGAGCATATGCGGCTAGATTCCTAGTTTTCTCCAGGGAGAGCCCCCCGATGCAAGGCCATCCGGAAGTCATCGATTACCTCAACACGCTGCTGACCGGCGAGCTGGCCGCGCGCGACCAGTACTTCATCCACTCGCGCATGTACGAGGACTGGGGCTTCAGCAAGCTCTACGAGCGCCTCAACCACGAGATGGAGGAGGAGACCCAGCATGCCGACGCCCTGCTGCGCCGTATCCTCCTGCTCGAAGGTACGCCGCGCATGCGTCCCGACGATATCCACCCGGGCACCACGGTGCCGGAGATGCTCGAGGCCGACCTCAAGCTCGAGCGCCATGTCCGCGCCGCGCTGGCCAAGGGCATCGCCCTCTGCGAGCAGCACAAGGACTTCGTCAGCCGCGACATCCTCAAGGCCCAGTTGGCCGACACCGAGGAAGACCACGCCTACTGGTTGGAGCAACAGCTTGGCCTGATCGCCAGGATGGGCCTGGAGAACTACCTGCAATCGCAGATCTGACCCTACCCCGCGGATACGAAAAAGCCCCTGCGCCTCACGGCCGCAGGGGCTTTTTCATGAGCGCCCGGCAATCAGGCGCGATCGCGTTCCAGCAGCGGCTTGAGGAAGTGGCCGGTGTGCGACTGGGGCATCTCGGCCACCTGCTCCGGCGTGCCGTTGGCGATGATCTGACCACCCTTGGAGCCGCCCTCGGGACCGAGGTCGACCAGCCAGTCGGCGGTCTTGATCACGTCCAGGTTGTGCTCGATCACCACCACGGTGTTGCCGTGGTCGCGCAGGCGGTGGAGCACGTCGAGCAGTTGCTGGATGTCGGCGAAGTGCAGGCCGGTGGTCGGTTCGTCGAGGATGTACAGGGTCTTGCCGGTGTCGCGCTTGGACAGCTCGCGGGACAGCTTGACCCGCTGTGCCTCGCCGCCCGAGAGGGTGGTCGCGCTCTGGCCCAGCTTGATGTAGGACAGGCCGACGTCCATCAGTGTCTGCAGCTTGCGCGCCAGGGCGGGGACGGCGTCGAAGAACTCGCGGGCTTCCTCGATGGTCATCTCCAGCACCTCGTGGATGCTCTTGCCCTTGTAGCGGATCTCCAGGGTCTCGCGGTTGTAGCGCTTGCCCTTGCAGACGTCGCAGGGAACGTAGATGTCCGGCAGGAAGTGCATCTCCACCTTGATCACGCCGTCGCCCTGGCAGGCCTCGCAACGGCCGCCCTTGACGTTGAACGAGAAGCGGCCGGGACCGTAGCCGCGCGAGCGGGCCTCCGGCACGCCGGAGAACAGTTCGCGGATCGGCGTGAACAGGCCGGTATAGGTCGCCGGGTTGGAGCGCGGGGTACGACCGATCGGGCTCTGGTCGATGTCGACCACCTTGTCCAGGTGCTGCAGGCCGTCGAACGAGTCGTACGGCGCCACTTCCAGGGTAGTCGCGCCGTTCAGCGCGGTGGCGGTGATCGGGAACAGGGTGTTGTTGATCAGCGTCGACTTGCCGGAGCCCGAGACCCCGGTGATGCAGGTGAACAGGCCGACCGGGATTTCCAGGTTGACGTTCTGCAGGTTGTTGCCGCGGGCGCCTTTCAGCTTCAGCAGCTTCTTCTTGTCGCGCGGGGTGCGCTTGGCCGGAACCGCGATTTTCTTGCGCCCGGAAAGGTACTTGCCGGTCAGCGAGTCGGGGTGGTTCATCACCTGGTCGGGCGTACCTTCCGCCACTACCTGGCCGCCGTGCACGCCGGCCCCCGGACCGATGTCGACGACGTAGTCGGCGAGTCGGATCGCGTCCTCGTCGTGCTCGACCACGATCACCGTGTTGCCGAGGTTGCGTAGGTGGGTGAGGGTGCCGAGCAGGCGTTCGTTGTCGCGTTGGTGCAGGCCGATCGAGGGTTCATCGAGGATGTACATCACTCCCACCAGGCCGGCGCCGATCTGGCTGGCCAGGCGGATGCGCTGGGCTTCGCCGCCGGACAGGGTGTCGGCGCTGCGGTCGAGGGTCAGGTAGTCGAGGCCGACGTTGACCAGGAATTGCAGGCGGTCGCGGATTTCCTTGAGGATCTTCGCCGCGATCTCGCCACGGCGGCCGGTCAGGCTGAGTCCGGCGGCATACTCGCAGGCTTCGCCGACCGGCATCGCGGTGATCGCCGGCAGCGTCCGGTCGCCGACCCACACATGCCGCGCCTCGCGGCGCAGGCGGGTACCGTGGCAATCCGGGCAGGGCTGGGTGCTGAGGAACTTGGCCAGCTCCTCGCGGACCGTGGCCGACTCGGTCTCGCGGTAGCGCCGCTCAAGGTTCGGCAGGATGCCTTCGAAGGGATGCGAACGCTTGACGATGTCGCCGCGGTCGTTGAGATAGCGGAAGTCGACGTTTTCCCGGCCGGAGCCGTAGAGCACCACCTTCTGGTGCTCGGCGCCGAGTTCGTCGAAGGGTTCTTCCAGGCTGAAGCCGTAATGCTGGGCCAGCGAGCCGAGCATCTGGAAGTAATAGACGTTGCGCCGGTCCCAGCCGCGGATCGCGCCCTCGGCCAGGGTCAACTCGCCATTGACCACCCGGCGCGCGTCGAAGAATTGCTTCACGCCGAGGCCGTCGCAGGTCGGACAGGCGCCGGCCGGGTTGTTGAAGGAGAACAGCTTGGGTTCCAGCTCGCTGATCGAGTGGCCGCAGACCGGGCAGGCGAAGCGCGCCGAGAAGATGATCTCCTCGACATCCTCGTCCTCGTCCATCGGTGCTACCAGGGCGATACCGTCGGCCAGGGACAGGGCGGTCTCGAACGACTCGGCCAGGCGTTGCTGGAGGTCCGCGCGAACCTTGAAGCGGTCCACCACCACATCGATGCTGTGCTTCTTCTGCTTATCCAGCTTCGGCACTTCGTCGAGTTCGTAGAGCTTGCCGTCGACCCGGGCGCGGACGAAACCCTGCGCGCGCATCTCGTCGAACACCGCCAGGTGCTCGCCCTTGCGCTCGCGGATCACCGGCGCCAGCAGCATCAGCTTGCTGCCTTCCGGCAGGGCCAGGACCTGGTCGACCATCTGGCTGACGGTCTGCGCCTCCAGCGGGATGTCGTGGTCCGGGCAGCGCGGGGTGCCGACGCGGGCGTAGAGGAGGCGCAGGTAGTCGTAGATCTCGGTGATCGTACCCACGGTGGAGCGCGGGTTGTGGGAAGTGGACTTCTGTTCGATGGAAATCGCCGGCGACAGCCCTTCGATGGTGTCCACGTCCGGCTTCTCCATCATCGACAGGAACTGCCGGGCGTAGGCCGAGAGGGATTCCACGTAGCGCCGCTGGCCTTCCGCATAGAGCGTGTCGAAAGCCAGGGAAGACTTGCCGGAACCGGAAAGACCGGTGATCACGATCAGTTTGTCGCGTGGCAGTGTGAGGTCGACGTTCTTCAGGTTGTGGGTACGCGCCCCACGAATCAGGATCTTATCCACAGCGGCCTCGCATGGCGGGCGAAAACCGCTGATTATACGGCTGGCCGCTAGCGCGCGGCAAAGTGGCGCGCCTGTGCCGCGAGGGGGCGGACTGGTAGAATGCGCGGCATTTTTCCGGCGCGGGCATTGCCCCGGCCGCCCAGGAGCGGGCGGCGGCGCCATCGGCAGGGGCATGAGGCCTTGCCCTGCAGCGGTTTCTTCCATGAGGGTGTTATGCACGACTCACATACTGAGCGGATGAGCGGTACCGAAACGCGAGCGGCCGTCGGGCTGTCACTGGTATTCGCCTTCCGCATGCTCGGCATGTTCATGGTCCTGCCGGTGCTGGCCACCTACGGCCAGGACCTGGCCGGCGCGACCCCGGCGCTGATCGGCCTGGCCATCGGCGCCTACGGCCTGACCCAGGCGATCCTGCAGATTCCCTTCGGGACTATTTCCGACCGCATCGGCCGGCGCCCGGTGATCGTCGTCGGGCTGCTGATCTTCGCCGCCGGCGCGGCCCTCGCGGCCAATGCCGACTCCATCTGGGGGGTGATCGCCGGCCGCGTCCTGCAGGGCGCCGGGGCGATCTCGGCGGCGGTGATGGCACTGCTCTCCGACCTCACCCGCGAGCAGCACCGGACCAAGGCGATGGCGATGATCGGCATGAGCATCGGCGTCTCCTTCGCCGTGGCCATGGTGCTCGGCCCGGTGCTGACCCATCTGTTCGGCCTGCATGGGCTGTTCTGGTTCACCGCCGGGATGGCGCTGGTCGGCCTGCTGCTGATCCTGTTCTTCGTCCCGCAGCCGAACCACATGACCCAGCACCGCGAATCCAGCGTGGCGCGCCAGGCCCTGCTGCCGACCCTGAAGCACGGCGACCTGCTGCGCCTGGACGCCGGCATCCTGATCCTCCACGCCATCCTCATGGCCAGCTTCGTCGCCTTGCCGCTGGCGCTGGTCCACGAGGGCGGCCTGCCCAAGGAGCAGCACTGGTGGGTCTACCTGACCGCGCTGCTGGTCGGCTTCTTCGGCATGGTGCCGTTCATCATCTACGCCGAGAAGAAGCGTCGCATGAAGCGCGTGCTGACCGGCGCGGTGGCGACCCTGCTGGCCTGCGAACTGTTCTTCCTGGTCTTCGGTCACAGCCTGGCCATGCTGGTGGTCGGCACGGTGGTGTTCTTCACCGCCTTCAACCTGCTCGAAGCCTCGCTGCCGTCGCTGGTCAGCAAGGTCTCGCCGGCCGGCGGCAAGGGCACGGCGATGGGGGTGTATTCCACCAGCCAGTTCCTCGGCGCGGCGCTGGGCGGCATCCTCGGCGGCTGGATGTTCCAGCACGGCGGGCTGAGCATGGTGTTCATCGGATGCGCGGTGCTCGCTGCCCTCTGGCTGGCGATTGCTGTTACCATGCGCGAACCGCCTTATGTGACCAGCATTCGCCTGCCGCTCGCGCCCGCCGCGCTGCAGGACGCGGCGCTGGTCCAGCGATTCAGGGCGTTGCCCGGTGTGGCAGACGCCATGGTGGTGGCCGAGGAGGCCGCCGCCTATGTCAAAGTGGATACCCAACAAGTGGATCGCACCGCCCTCGAGCGCCTGGCCCAGGCCGCGCCGGGCGGATGCTGAACCTTAGGAGAACGTCATGGCCCGTGGGGTTAACAAAGTCATTCTGGTTGGTAACGTCGGTGGTGACCCGGAAACCCGCTACATGCCCAACGGCAATGCGGTGACCAACATCACCCTCGCCACCAGCGAGAGCTGGAAGGACAAGCAGACCGGCCAGCAACAGGAGCGCACCGAATGGCACCGCGTGGTGTTCTTCGGCCGCCTGGCGGAGATCGCCGGCGAGTACCTGCGCAAGGGTTCCCAGGTCTACGTCGAAGGCAGCCTGCGCACCCGCAAGTGGCAGGGCCAGGACGGTCAGGACCGCTACACCACCGAGATCGTGGTCGACATCAACGGCAACATGCAACTGCTCGGCGGCCGCCCCTCCGGCGACGACTCGCAGCGTGCCCCGCGCGAGCCCATGCAGCGCCCGCAGCAGGCCCCGCAGCAGCAGTCGCGTCCGGCCCCGCAGCAGCAACCGGCGCCGCAGCCGGCCCAGGACTACGACAGCTTCGACGACGACATTCCGTTCTAAGCGACGCCCTTGCGGCGCGGCCCGTCCGCGCCACGGGCAGACCTTCGAAGACCCCCTGCCGCCCTCGGGCCGCAGGGGGTCTTCGTTTTCAGGCGACGCCGCGCTGCAAGGGCACTTCGTCCAGGCCGCCTAGGGCGGACAGAGCGTCCCGCATGGCACTGAGCTTAAGGCAGGTTTCGCGATACTCGTGGGACGGTTCCGAATCGCCTACCAGGCCGCAGCCGGCGAATAGGTAGCCCCGGCCCGGCGTGAGCAGGGCCGAGCGCAGCGCCACCAGGAAATCGCCGTTGCCTTCGCCGTCGAGCCAGCCCAGCGGCGCGGCGTACCAGCCACGGTCCATCCCTTCGTGCTGGCGGATGTAGTCCAGCGCCGCGCTGCGTGGGTAGCCGCCCACCGCGGGGGTCGGATGCAGCGCCTGCAGCAGCCGCAGGATGCCGCCTGCGTCGGCGAGGCGGGCGCGGATCGGCGTGTTCAGGTGCTGGACTCGCGCCAGTCGTTTCAGGCCGGGCGCATCGGGGATTTCCAGCGCCTCGCTGAAGGGTTCCAGGGCCGTACGGATCGCCTCCACCACCAACTGGTGTTCGTGCCTGTCCTTGGCGCTGTCCAGCAGGGCCTGTCCGAGCCGCGCATCTTCCTGGGCATCGCCGCCGCGGGCGATGGTTCCGGCCAGGGCATGGGTGAGCGCCTCGCCGGCGCGAATGCGGACCAGGCGTTCCGGGGAGGCGCCGAGGAAGCAGGCGTTGCCGCGGCGACAGGCGAACAGCTGGGCGTCGGCATGTTGCAGACGCAGGTGTTCGATGACCTGCCACGGCTCGATGTCGCCGAGAGGCCGGGCCTGGGTGCGGGCCAGCACGACCTTGCCGAAGCGTCCCTGGCGGACACTGCTTACCGCGTCGCTTACCTTGGCTTCCCATTGCCTGCGCTCCAGCGTCGAAGCGTCGCCCTGCGCGCCAGCGGTCGGCCCCGGGGGCCGGCGCCTGGCCGGCTGCCTCAGGCGCAGTAGCGCCGAGCAGTGGTAGGCGGCCAGGGCCAGGGCATCTTCGCCGGGCTTGGCCAGGTGTTGGCAGAGTACCCGGTAGCGTTCGCCCTCGCGCAGCACGGTGATGCCGGCGAGCATCAGGCTGGCATCGGCGAAGGCTTGCCAGTGTTCCTCGCGCGGGCCGCGCGGATCGAAGCGGAATCCGCCGCACAGGCGCGGCGCCAGCGGGCCCTCGACCACGGCGTCGGCGCAGAGCAATTGCCAGTTTTCCTCGATCCGGGCGAAGCGCTGTTCGCCGTGGCCTTGCAGCTCCAGGGCGCAGCCCCAGGCGAAGAACGCCAGCTCGGGCTGTTCCCAGTACAGGCAGGGCGTTTGCCGGTCGTCCCAGGCACCGAATACCTGCAGCGGGTCCAATGGGTCGATCTCGAACGACGCCGCCACCAGGACCGGACGATCGAGCACCTGCGCCTGGCCGATGGCGCGCTCGAAGGTGCCGCGCAAGGCGTGCAGGCACTGGCTCAGGGGCGCCAGCCGGCTCATGCGGCACCCCGTGTCTGGCGCCAGTACTTGATCTGCTCGGCGATGTACCAGTGGATGATCTGCGCGAACAGTCCCTCGACGAAGGGCGCGTCGAGTCCGTTTTCCTCGGCCCAGCGGGCGCGCTCGGGGAGCATCGCGGCGACCCGCTCGGGCGCCGGAATCGCCGCCTCGCTGGCCTTGAAGCGCGACGCCGCCTTGACGTAGTCCATGCGGCGGCCGAGGGCCTGGACGATATCCAGGTCGATCCGGTCGATGGCCTCGCGGATGTCCGCCAGGCCGGTGCAGTCTTCGGGAGTTTTCATCATGCAACCTCTCGGGAAAGGGCGTCGGGATGTGCGAGGCGGCGCAGCAGGTGCTCGATCACCGCGTCGCGCCCCTCGCTCAGGTAGAAGTGGCCGCCAGGAAAGCGCCGCAGCCTGGCGGGAGTCCGGCTGGCGTCGCTCCAGGCCTGCGCCTCGGCGGCGCTGACTTCCTCGTCGTGCTCGCCGAGGAGGACGTCGAGGGCGCAGGCCAGGGCGATGGGCTGCGCCCGTCGGTAGGTCTCGATCGCCTGGTAGTCGGCGCGCAGGATCGGCAGGAACAGCGCGCGCAGGTCGGCGTCCTCGAGTAGCTCGCTGGCGCCACCCTGGCGGCGGACGTCCTCCAGCAGCGCCGCCTCGTCGCCGCGGTGCAATGCGCCGCCGCGTTGCCGGTGCGGTGCCGGATGGGCGGAGACGAACAGGTGGCGCAGCGGCGCGCCGGCGCTTTCCAGGCGCAGGGCGGTTTCGTAGGCCAGCGCCGCGCCGAGACTGTGGCCGAACAGCGCCAGGGGCGCGTCGGCGAAATCGCGCAGGGCGAGGGCGGCGCCGTCGGCGAGGTCTTCCAGGCGGGTGGCCGGCGCCTCGTTGAAGCGGTCCTCGCGACCCGGGTACTGCAGGGCAAGCAGGTCGATGTCTGGCGGCAGGCGTTCGCTCCAGCTACGGAAGAAGCTGGCGCTGCCGCCTGCATGGGGGAAGCAGGCCAGGCGCAGGCGCGGCATCGGCGTCAGGCGGAACGGCCGGACCCAGGCGGCGCTCATGCGCGGGCCTCCAGCTCGCGGCGCAGGCGCTCGCGCAGGTCCTTCTTGCTGATCTTGCCGATGCCGGTCTGGGGGAAGGCCGGGACCAGCTCGATGCGGTCCGGCACCTTGAACGCGGCCAGCCCGCAGGCGTGCAGGTATTGCTTCAGCTTCAGCGCCGAGGGCGCCGGCTGGCGCGGGATGACGAAGGCGCAGGTGCGCTCGCCGAGCAGGCTGTCGGGCATCGCCACGACGGTGGCGTCGTGCACCTGCGGATGGGCGATCAGCAGGTTCTCCACCTCTTCCGCGGCGATCTTCTCGCCGCCGCGGTTGATCTGGTCCTTGTCGCGGCCCTCCACCACCAGGTAGCCGTCCTTGTCGCGGCTGACCCGGTCGCCGGTGCGGTAGAAGCCGTCCGCGCTGAAGGCCTTGGCGTTGTGTTCGGGCAGGCGGTAGTAGCCGCGGATGGTGTAGGGACCGCGCACGGTCAGTTCGCCGACCTCGCCGGGGCCGACCTCGCGGCCCTCGGCGTCGACCACCCGCACTTCGTCGTCCGGCGACAGCGGCCGGCCCTGGGTATGCAATACGCGCTCGGGCGGATCGTCCAGGCGGGTGTAGCAGATCAGCCCCTCGGCCATTCCCAGCACCTGTTGCAACTGGCAGCCGAGCACCGGTTCGACGCGTTGCGCGGCACTGCTGCCGAGCCTGGAACCGCCGACCTGGAGCAGACGCAGGCTGGATAGATCGGCGCGGCGGCTTTCCTGGGCATCCAGCCAGAGCATCGCCAGCGGCGGTACCAGGGCGGTGTGGGTGACCCGCTCACGGGCGATCAGGGCGAAGCAATGCTCGGGATCGGCGCGCTGGCTGACCACCACGCGGCCGCCGGCCAGCAGCGTGCCGATCACTCCGGGGCAGCAGAGGGTGAAGTTGTGCGCCATCGGCAAGCCGGTGAGGTACACCGTGTGCTCGTCGAAGCCGCAGACCTCGGCGCTGGCGCGGACGTTGTAGAGATACTCGCGATGACGCCGGGGAATCAGCTTCGGCGTGCCGGTGGTGCCGCCGGACAACTGGAAGCAGGCGATATCCTCGGCGCGGGCGGCGCAGTCTTCCAGCGCGTCGGCCTGGTACAGCGGTGCCAGCGCTTGCAGCGGCGCCTCGGCCTCGCCGTGGATCAGCGCCATCCGGCAGGCGCCGCTGGCGAGCAGCTCACGGGCCATCGGCTGTGGGTCGAAGCCGTCGATCCGTTCGGCGCCGATGTAGGCCTTGGCCTCGGCGAAGCGGCAGAAACCGCTGATCTCATGCTGGCGATGGGCGGGGAGGGCGAGCACCGGGCGTACGCCGAGCTGGAACAGGGCGAAGCAGGTCTCGACGAAGGCGATGCCGTTGGGCAGGTGCAGCACCACCGTGTCGCCATGTGCGAGGCCGGCCTGGCGCAGTCCGGCTGCCAGGCGGCGGCAGCGCTGGAGCAGGTCGGCATAGCTGAGCCGCTGGTCGTCGTCGCAGAGCGCGATCCGCCGCGGATGGCGCGCGGCGCTGGCGGCCAGGGCTTCGGCGAAGTTCTGGTCCTGCCAGTGGCCGGCGTCGAGATAGCGGCGGACGAAGGCGGCGGGCCAGTCGGGGGCGTCGTCGACGGCTGATGGGGTGACGGGCGAGGAAGTCATGCGATCTCCGTGGATGCGGTCGATTGCCATTGCTGGGAAATGAGATTTATTATCATTGGCGGGCGGCAGGGACCGCGCAAGCCCGCGCCTTTCGATTGCGGGGCTTTTTCATTCGCTGCAGGGGCGGAGTGCAGGGCGCTTTGTCCATCTCCGCTAAAAAGTCCCCCTGCCCCCACGTATCCAGGAAGGCGTCGCCGCGTCGGCAGCGCCCGGGCTACAGGAAAACCTGATGACCATCACCATCATTGCTCCGCCACAGGCCGATGCCGCCGCGCCGGCACCGGGCAACCGGCCCGGCATCGCGCACATCGATCCGAACATGAAGCTGGTGACCGGAACCTTCTGTTCGGCCAGCGAGGACTGGTTCGAGGAACCGCTGGAGCGCGGCCTGCGCCTGATCCTCGTGCAGAGCGGCCAGTTGCGCTGCCGGATCCCCGGCCAGCCCGAGCACCTCATCGAGGGGCCGAGCCTGTGCACCATCGCCAACGACGGCGACTTCACCTCGGCGCAGATCTACGGCACCGACAAGCCGTTGCGCTACACCATCGTCCAGCTCGGCGTCGAAGCCCTGGACAGCCGCCTCGGCTGGCTGCCCGAGCAACTGATACGCCGTCCCGGCGGCGATCCGCGGATCATGAGCTGCCCGGCGCCGCGGGCGATGCAGGCGTTGGCCTCGCAGATCGCCACCTGCCAGATGCTCGGTCCGACCCGCGATCTCTACCTCGGCGGCAAGGCCCTGGAGTTGGCCGCGCTCAGCGCCCAGTTCCTTTCCGGCGAGGGGCGCCCCGTCGAGAAGCCGCGCATCACCTGCTCCGAGGTCGAGCGCATCCACGCCGCCCGCGACCTGCTGGTCGGCGCCTTGCAGGAACCACCGTCGCTGGACACGCTGGCCAGCCGCGTGGGCATGAACCCGCGCAAGCTGACCGCCGGCTTCCGCAAGGTGTTCGGCGCCAGCGTATTCGGCTACCTGCAGGAGTACCGCCTGCGCGAGGCGCACCGGATGCTCTGCGACGAAGAGGCGAACGTCTCCACGGTGGCCTACCGGGTGGGCTACAGCCCGGCGCATTTCTCCATCGCTTTCCGCAAGCGCTACGGCATCTCCCCCAGCGAGATCCGCTGAGTCTCCGCGACGACCCCCGGCCCGGCCACGGGAGGGGCGTCGCCGCTGCGGGATGACGCTGCATCTAACGAAACAGTCCGGCTGTCTAAAGCATTGCCGGCCAGGCCTCCCAGGCAAGTGAGATAAGGTCGCATTTGATAATCGTTGCCAGGAACTGGCAACCGACTTCAGATGCTTGCCCTAGGGAGCCCCCATGGATCTGCCCCCCGATTCCCGTACCGCCCTGCGCGACTGGCTGACCGAGCAGCTCGCCGACCTGCTCGGCGAACCGCTTGCCGACGTGCGCGCCCTGGCGGACGACGACGACCTGCTGGGCTGCGGCCTCGACTCGATCCGCCTGATGTACCTGCAGGAACGCCTGCGCGCGCGTGGCTCGACGCTGGACTTCGCCCAGTTGGCGCAGCGCCCCTGCCTGGGGGCCTGGCTCGACCTGCTGGCCTGCGCGGACCGGCTGTCCGCCCCGGCAACGGTCGCGCTGCCGACGGCGCAGGATCGCGACCAGCCGTTCGAGCTGTCTTCCGTGCAGCAGGCCTACTGGCTGGGACGTGGCGCCGGCGAGGTGCTGGGCAACGTCAGCTGCCATGCCTTCCTGGAATTCCGCACGCGGGATGTCGACCCGCAGCGCCTGGCCGTGGCGGCGGAGTGCGTGCGTCAACGCCACCCGATGCTGCGGGCGCGCTTCTTCGACGGTCGCCAGCAGATCCTTCCGACGCCGCCGCTGCCCTGCTTCGACCTGCAGGACTGGCGCACCTTGCAGGTGGACGAGGCCGAGCGCGACTGGCAGGCGCTGCGCGACTGGCGCGCCCATGAATGCCTGGCGGTGGAGCGTGGCCAGGTGTTCCTGCTCGGGCTGGTGCGCATGCCGGGCGGCGAGGATCGCCTCTGGCTGAGTCTCGACCTGCTTGCCGCCGATGTCGAAAGCCTGCGCCTGCTGCTGGCCGAACTGGGCGTTGCCTACCTGGCGCCGGAGCGCCTGGCGGAGCCGCCGGCGCTGCATTTCGCCGACTACCTGGCGCGCCGTGCGGCGCAACGCGCCGAGGCCGCGGCGCGGGCCCGCGACTACTGGCTGGAACGCCTGCCACGCTTGCCGGACGCGCCGGCCCTGCCGTTGGCCTGCGCGCCGGAAAGCATCCGCCAGCCGCGCACCCGGCGCCTGGCATTCCAGCTTTCCGCCGGCGAGAGCCGGCGCCTGGAGCGTCTTGCCGCGCAGCATGGCGTGACCTTGTCCAGTGTGTTCGGCTGCGCCTTCGCGCTGGTCCTGGCGCGCTGGAGCGAAAGCGCGGAATTTCTCCTCAACGTGCCGTTGTTCGATCGGCATGCCGACGACCCGCGTATCGGCGAGGTGATCGCCGACTTCACCACCCTCTTGCTGCTGGAGTGCCGGATGCAGGCCGGGGTGTCCTTCGCCGAGGCGGTGAAGAGCTTCCAGCGCAACCTCCACGGAGCCATCGACCACGCCGCATTCCCCGCCCTGGAGGTGCTCCGCGAGGCGCGCCGGCGGGGCCAGCCGCGCTCGGCGCCGGTGGTGTTCGCCAGCAACCTGGGCGAGGAGGGCTTCGTCCCGGCGGCCTTCCGCGACGCTTTCGGCGATCTCCACGACATGCTCTCGCAGACCCCGCAGGTCTGGCTCGACCACCAGCTCTACCGGGTGGGCGACGGTATCCTGCTGGCCTGGGACAGCGTCGTCGGCCTGTTCCCCGAAGGTCTGCCGGAAACCATGTTCGAAGCCTACGTGGGGCTGCTCCAGCGTCTCTGCGACAGCGCCTGGGAGCAGCCCGCCGATCTGCCGTTGCCCTGGGCGCAGCAGGCGCGCCGGGCCCTGCTCAACGGCCAGCCGGCATGCGCCACGGCGCGCACCCTGCATCGCGACTTCTTCCTTCGCGCCGCCGAGGCGCCGGATGCTGACGCGCTGCTCTATCGCGACCAACGTGTCACCCGCGGCGAACTGGCCGAGCGTGCGCTGCGCATCGCCGGCGGCCTGCGCGAAGCCGGGGTGCGCCCCGGCGACGCGGTCGAGGTCAGCCTGCCGCGCGGACCGCAGCAGGTCGCGGCGGTATTCGGTGTGCTCGCCGCAGGCGCCTGCTACGTGCCGCTGGACATCGACCAGCCGCCCGCACGGCGGCGCCTGATCGAAGAGGCCGCCGGGGTATGCCAGGCGATCACCGAGGAGGACGATCCGCAGGCCTTGCCGCCGCGCCTGGATGTCCAGCGCCTGCTGCGCGGCCCGGCGCTGGCCGCCCCCGCGCCGCTGGCGCCGCAGGCCAGCGCCTATGTGATCTACACCTCGGGCTCCACCGGGGTGCCCAAGGGCGTCGAGGTCAGCCACGCGGCGGCGATCAATACCATCGACGCGCTGCTCGACCTGCTGCGGGTGGACGCAGCGGACCGCTTGCTGGCGGTCTCCGCGCTGGACTTCGATCTGTCGGTCTTCGACCTGTTCGGCGGCCTCGGCGCCGGTGCCAGCCTGGTCCTGCCGGCCCAGGAACAGGCGCGCGATGCCGCCGCCTGGGCGGAGGCTATCCAGCGGCATGCGGTGAGCCTGTGGAACTCGGCGCCGGCCTTGCTGGAGATGGCCCTCAGCCTGCCGGCGAGCCAGGCCGACTATCGCAGTCTGCGGGCGGTGCTGCTGTCCGGCGACTGGGTGGCCCTGGACCTGCCCGGCCGCCTGCGCCCACGTTGTGCCGAAGGCTGCCGCCTGCATGTGCTGGGTGGCGCTACCGAAGCGGGCATCTGGTCGAACCTGCAGAGCGTCGATACGGTGCCGCCGCACTGGCGTTCGATTCCCTACGGCCGGCCATTGCCGGGACAGGCCTACCGGGTGGTCGACGCCCACGGGCGCGACGTGCCGGACCTGGTGGTCGGCGAGCTGTGGATCGGCGGCGCCAGCCTGGCCCGCGGCTATCGCAACGATCCCGAACTCAGCGCCCGGCGCTTCGTCCACGATGCCCAGGGCCGCTGGTATCGCACCGGCGATCGCGGTCGCTACTGGGGCGACGGTACCCTGGAATTCCTCGGTCGGGTCGACCAGCAGGTGAAAGTGCGCGGCCAGCGCATCGAGTTGGGCGAGGTGGAGGCCGCGCTGTGCGCCCAGGCTGGCGTGGAGAGCGCCTGCGCGGCGGTGCTCGGCGGTGGCGTGGCGAGCCTCGGCGCGGTGCTGGTACCGCGCCTGGCGCCACGGGCCGAAGGCTCCATGGAACTGCCGGCCGCACAGCCCTTCGCCGGCCTGGCAGAGGCCGAGGCGGTACTCACCCGGGAAATCCTCGGCGCGCTGCTGGAGGCGCCGCTGGAGCTAGACGACGGTTTGCGCCGGCGCTGGCTGGACTGGCTGGCGGACTCCGCCGCCAGCGCGCTGCCGCCGCTCGACGAGGCGTTGCGCCGGCTCGGCTGGCAGGCCGCGGGGCTGACCGCGATGGGCAACGCTCTGCGCGGCCTGCTCGCCGGCGAACAGGCGCCGGCCGCGCTGCTCCTCGATCCCTGGCTGGCGCCGCAGGCGGTGGCCGCGCGCCTGCCGGACGGCCGCGAGGCCCTGGCGCGCCTGCTCGAAGCGCTGCCGA
Organism: Pseudomonas sp. YA1; assembly: GCF_058680555.1. NCBI lineage: Bacteria > Pseudomonadati > Pseudomonadota > Gammaproteobacteria > Pseudomonadales > Pseudomonadaceae > Pseudomonas > Pseudomonas sp. YA1. Next base: position 17,973 of record NZ_JBZWBG010000032.1, on the reverse strand, counting down.
CGCCGGCTGCCGGCGAACGCCTGCGGGTGGCGGTGCTGGATACCCGCGCCGGGCTCTGGCTCGACCAGGGCATGGCCTCGCTGTTGCGCCCGGGGTTGGAACTGACCCTCTTCGAACGCAGCCGCGTCCTCCTCGACGCCGCCGCCACCCGCTTGCCGGAACGGATCGTGGTGCAGGCGCTGGACGACGGCCTGCTACCTGCCGAGCACCTCGGTCGCTACGACCGGGTGATCAGCTTCGCCGCGCTGCACGCCTACGCGGCCAGCCGCGAAGGCCTGGCGCTGGCGGCGGCGCTGCTGCGCCCGCAGGGCCGCCTGTTGCTGGTGGACCTGCTATGCGAGTCGCCACTGGCGCTGCTCGGTGCGGCCTTGCTCGACGACCGGCCGCTGCGCCTGGCGGAGCTGCCGAGCCTGTTGGCCGATCTCGCCGCTGCGGGATTGGCGCCGCGTTGCCTGTGGCGCAGCGAGCGGATCGCCCTGGTCGAGGCGCTGGCGCCGGGGCTCGGTCTCGACGCCGCCGCGCTCCAGGCCGGTCTGGAGCAACGCCTGCCCCAGGCGATGCGGCCCGAACGCCTGTGGTGCCTGCCAAGCCTGCCGTTGAACGGCAATGGCAAGGTCGATCGTCGCCGCCTGGCCGAGAGCATGACCCGCGCACTCGGCGAGTGTCGTGACGAGCCCTCGGCGGAGGAGCCGCTGGAAGCCCATGAGCAGGCGCTGGCCGAGTGCTGGGAAGCGGTCCTCAAACGCCCGGTGCGTCGTCGCGAGGCGAGCTTCTTCAGCCTCGGCGGCGACAGCCTGCTGGCGACCCGCCTGCTGGCCGGCATACGTGAGCGTTTCGGCGTACGCCTGGGCATGGCCGACTTCTATCGCCAGCCGACCCTGGCCGGGCTTGCCCGCCACTTGCAGGCGCAGACCGTCGAGATCGAGGAAACCCAACTGGAGGAGGGCGTGCTATGAGCCTCGGCGAACTGCTGGAAACCTGCCGCAGCCGGCGCATCGAACTCTGGAGCGAGGCGGGCCGCCTGCGCTATCGCGCCCCCCAGGGCGCCCTCGACGCCGGCCTCGCCGAGCGCCTGCGGGCCGAGCGCGAGGCCCTGCTGGAACACCTGGAAGGCGGCCCTGGCTGGCGCGCCGAACCCGACCTGGCCCACCAGCGCTTCCCGCTGACCCCGGTGCAGGCCGCCTACGTGCTGGGCCGCCAGGCGGCCTTCGACTACGGCGGTAACGCCTGCCAGCTGTACGCCGAGTACGACTGGCCGGCCGACACCGATCCGGCGCGCCTGGAGGCGGCCTGGAACGCCATGGTCGAGCGCCACCCGATGCTGCGCGCGGTGATCGAGGACAACGCCTGGCAGCGCGTCCTGCCCGAGGTGCCCTGGCAGCGGCTGACCGTACATGCCTGCGCGGGGCTCGACGAGGCCGCTTTCCAGGCGCACCTGGAGCGGGTCCGCGAACGCCTCGACCACGCCTGCGCGGCGCTCGACCAGTGGCCGGTCCTGCGCCCCGAGCTGAGTATCGGCCGGGATGCCTGCGTACTGCACTGCTCGGTGGATTTCACCCTGGTCGACTACGCCAGCCTGCAATTGCTGCTTGGCGAATGGCGCCGCCGCTATCTCGATCCGCAATGGACGGCGGAACCGCTGGAGGCGACCTTCCGCGACTATGTCGGCGTCGAGCAGCGCCGACGCCAGTCGCCGGCCTGGCAGCGCGACCGCGACTGGTGGCTGGCGCGCCTCGACGCGCTGCCGGGGCGTCCCGACCTGCCGCTGCGGGCGCAGCCGGACACCCGGTCCACGCGCTTCCGGCACTTCCACGCGCGCCTCGACGAGGCCGCCTGGCAGGCGCTCGGCGCGCGCGCCGGCGAACACGGCCTGAGCGCTGCCGGCGTGGCCCTGGCGGCCTTCGCCGAGACCATCGGTCGCTGGAGCCAGGCACCGGCGTTCTGTCTCAACCTGACGGTACTCAACCGGCCGCCGCTGCATCCGCAGCTGGCGCAGGTGCTCGGTGACTTCACCGCGCTCAGCCTGCTGGCGGTGGACAGCCGCCACGGCGACAGTTTCGTCGAGCGCGCCCGCCGCATCGGCGAGCAGATGTTCGACGACCTCGACCACCCGACCTTCAGCGGCGTCGACCTGCTGCGCGAACTGGCGCGCCGGCGCGGTCGCGGCGCCGACCTGATGCCGGTGGTGTTCACCAGTGGCATCGGCAGCGTGCAGCGCCTGCTCGGCGATGGCGAGGCGCCGCGCGCGCCACGCTACATGATCAGCCAGACCCCGCAGGTCTGGCTGGACTGCCAGGTCACCGACCAGTTCGGCGGCCTGGAGATCGGCTGGGACGTACGCCTCGGGTTGTTCCCCGAGGGGCAGGCGGAAGCCATGTTCGACGACTTCGTCGGGCTGCTCCGGCGCCTGGCGCAGAGCCCGCGCGCCTGGACCGACGGTGATGCCACGGAACCCGTCGAGGCGCCGCCGCAGGCGTTGCCCGGTAGTGCCCGGAGCATCGCCGCCGGTTTCGCCGAGCGTGCCCTGCTGACCCCCGACGCCACGGTGATCCACGATGCCGCCGGCAGCTACAGCTACCGCCAGGTCGCCCAGCACGCCAGCGCCCTGCGCCGTGTCCTGGAAGCGCACGGCGCGGGCCGTGGCCGGCGGGTCGCGGTGATGCTGCCGAAAAGCGCCGCGCAATTGGTCGCGGTGATCGGCATCCTCCAGGCCGGCGCCGCCTATGTGCCGGTGGACATCCGCCAGCCGTTGCTGCGGCGCCAGGCGATCCTCGCCAGCGCCGAAGTGGTCGCGCTGGTCTGCCTGGAAAGCGATGTCCCGGACGCCGGCTGCGCCTGCGTGGCCATCGACCGGCTGGCCGCCGACAGCGACTGGCCGCCGCCGTCCGCGGCGGAGGTGGCGGCGGACGACCTCGCCTACGTGATCTACACCTCCGGCTCCACCGGCACGCCCAAGGGCGTGATGCTCAGCCATGCGGCGGTGAGCAACACGCTGCTCGACATCAACCAGCGCTACGGCGTCGACGCCAACGACCGCGTCCTCGGCCTCGCCGAGCTGAGCTTCGACCTTTCGGTCTACGACTTCTTCGGCGCCACCGCGGCGGGGGCCCAGGTGGTCCTGCCGGACCCGGCGCGTGGCAGCGATCCTTCGCATTGGGCGGAACTGCTGGAACGCCACGCCATCACCCTGTGGAACTCGGTGCCGGCCCAGGGCCAGATGCTCATCGATTACCTGGAGAGCGAGCCGCAACGCCACCTGCCGGGACCGCGCTGCGTGCTCTGGTCCGGTGACTGGATTCCGGTCAGCCTGCCGACCCGCTGGTGGCGGCGCTGGCCGGACAGCGCGCTGTTCAGCCTGGGCGGCGCCACCGAGGCGGCGATCTGGTCGATCGAGCAACCGATCCGCCCGCAGCACACCGAGCTGGCCAGCATCCCTTATGGCCACGCCCTGCGCGGGCAGAGCGTGGAAGTCCTGGATGCCCGCGGGCGGCGCTGCCCGCCGGGCGTGCGCGGCGAGATCCATATCGGCGGGGTGGGCCTGGCGCTCGGCTACGCCGGCGATCCGCAGCGCACCGCCGAACGCTTCGTCCGTCACCCCGATGGCCGTCGCCTGTATCGCACCGGCGACCTCGGCCGCTACCTGGCCGACGGCAGCATCGAGTTCCTCGGCCGCGAGGACGACCAGGTGAAGATTCGCGGCCACCGCATCGAACTGGCCGAGCTGGACGCCGCGCTGTGCGCCCATCCGCAGGTCAACCTGGCGGCCACCGTGGTGCTCGGCGAGACCCACGAGCGCAGCCTGGCCAGCTTCGTCACCCTGCATGCGCCGGTGGAGGCTGGCGAGGATCCGCGTACGGCGCTCGACGCGGTGCGCCAGCGGGCGGCCCAGGCCTTGCGCCGCGACTGGGGCAGCGAGGAGGGCATCGCCGCGGCGGTGGCCGCACTCGACCGTGCCTGCCTCGCCTCGTTGGCCGCCTGGCTGGCCGGCAGCGGTCTGTTCGCCAGTGCGACGCCGCTGGACTTCGCCACCCTGTGCCAGCGCCTGGGTATCGCCGAGGCGCGCCAGCGCCTGCTGCGCCACTGGTTGCGCCAGCTGGAGGAGGGCGGCTACCTGCGCGCCGAGGGCGAGGGCTGGCTGGGCTGCGCCGAGCGTCCCGCGCAGAGTCCGGAGGACGCCTGGACGGCGTTCGCCGGCTGCGCGCCGGCGGCGCTCTGGCCGGCCGAGCTGGTCGCCTACCTGCGTGACAGCGCGCAATCCCTCGGCGAGCAACTGGCCGGGCGGATCAGCCCGGCGGCGCTGATGTTCCCGCAGGGCTCGGCGCGCATCGCCGAGGCCATGTACAGCCAGGGCCTGCATGCCCAGGCGCTGCACGAGGCCATGGCCGAGGCCATCGCTGCCATCGTCGAGCGCCAGCCTCAACGGCGCTGGCGCCTGCTGGAGCTTGGCGCCGGCACCGCCGCCGCCAGCCGCGCGGTGATCGCCCGGTTGGCGCCGCTGGTGCAGCGAGGGGCAGAGGTGGACTACCTGTTCACCGACGTTTCCAGCTACTTCCTCGCCGCCGCCCGCGAACGCTTCGCCGACCAGCCGTGGGTACGCTTCGGCCGCTTCGACATGAACGGCGATCTTCTCGACCAGGGCGTGGCGCCGCACTCGGTGGATATCCTGCTCAGCTCCGGGGCCTTGAACAACGCGCTGGACACCCCGGCGCTGCTGGCCGGCCTGCGCGAGCTGCTGAGCGCCGACGCCTGGCTGGTGATCCAGGAACTGACGCGCGAGCACAACGAGATCAGCGTCAGCCAGAGCCTGATGATGGAAAACCCGCGCGACCTCCGCGACGAGCGCCGCCAACTGTTCGTCCACACCGGGCAATGGCTGGAGTGGCTGGCGGCACAGGGCGGCGACCTGGCTTGCGGGGTGGTGCCGCCGGGCAGCGCTCTCGACCTGCTTGGCTACGATGTCCTGCTGGCCCGCTGCAAGACCGACCGCGCCCGCCTGGAGCCGGCCGAGCTGCTGGCCTTCGTCGAAGCGCGGGTGCCGCGCTACATGCTCCCGGCGCAGTTGCGCGTGCTCGAACGCCTGCCGGTCACCGGCAACGGCAAGATCGACCGCAAGGCCCTGACCGGCTTTGCCCGCCAGCCCCAGGCGGACCTTCGGCATGGCGTCGCGCAGGCACCGGCCGACGAACTGGAGAATGCGCTGCTGGCACTCTGGCGGGAGGTGCTGGACAACCCGTCGCTGGGCGTCGAGCAAGACTTCTTCGGGGCTGGCGGCGACTCGCTGTTGATCGCTCAGTTGATCGCCCGTTTGCGCGAACGACTGGAAAGCGCCCGTCGGCATCCGTTCGATCGCCTGCTACGCTGGGCGCTCAGCCAGCCGACGCCGCGCGGCCTGGCCGAACGCCTGCGCAGCGCGCCGGAAGAGGGCCGTGGGCCAGCCCTGGCCACGGCGCGCGGCGTCGCCCCGGCGCAGGCCGGCGTGTCGCGCGCACCGCTCGCCGAGGGCGCGGTGGCGCTCGACCCGCTGGTGCGCCTGGTGCCCGGCGAGGGCGTGCCGCGGGTGCTGGTCCACGAAGGCCTCGGCACGCTGCTGCCGTACCGCCCGCTGCTTCGCGCCCTGGGTGAGGGGCGGCCGTTGCTGGGGCTGGCCGTGCATGACAGCGACGCCTACCTGGCGATCCCCGCCGAGCATCTCAACGCCTGCCTCGGCCGCCGCTACGCCGAGGCGCTCCATGGCGCCGGGCTGCGTGAAGTCGACCTGCTCGGCTACTGCTCCGGCGGGCTGGTCGCCCTGGAGACCGCCAAGTCCCTGGTCCAGCGCGGGGTGCGCGTGCGCCAGCTGGATATCGTCTCCAGCTACCGGATTCCCTACCGGGTGGACGACGAGCGCCTGCTGTTGTTCAGCTTCGCCGCGACCCTCGGCCTGGATACCGCGGCGCTCGGCTTCCCCGCGCCGGAATGTCTCGGCCAGGTGGTGCAGGCGGCGCTGGCGCGGACGCCACAAGGACTCGCCGCCGAGGCGCTGGCGGAGCTACCGGGCCTGGCCGATCTCGTCGCCCTGCGCGGCCGCGTGCTACAGGCGGCCAGCGGTAGCGCCGACGCCGCCAGCGTCGAACGTGACACCCTCTATCGGCTGTTCTGTCACTCGGTGCGTGCCAGCCAGGCCGAGGCGCCGGAGCCCTACGTCGGCGCGCTGCGGCTGTTCGTGCCGGACGCCGGCAACCCATTGGTGCCGCGCTACGCCGAGGCCCTGGAGACCCAATGGCGGGCCGCCGCGCTCGGCGCGTGCGGCATCTACGAGGTGCCCGGCGGGCACTTCGACTGCCTGGGCGAAGCCCTGGCGCAATCCCTGTCGAAACCCATGCCAGAGGAGGCGAGCCAATGAGCGACGTCCGTTCCGTGGTGGTCGCCGGTTCCCGGTTCGGCCAGTTCTATGCCGCCGGCGTCGCCGCCGATCCGCGCTTCGTCCTGCGCGGCATCCTTGGCCAGGGCAGCCGGCGTTCGCGGGCGTTGGCCGAGCGCCTCGGGGTGGAGACCTGGTGCGAGGTCGAGGCGTTGCCGGACGATGTCCGCCTGGCCTGCGTCGCGGTCGGCGGCGCGGCACGCGGCGAGCAGGGCCCGGCGCTGGCCGAGGCGCTGATGGCGCGTGGCATCGACGTGCTGATCGAGCATCCGTTGCTGCCGCGCGAATGGCAGGACCTGCTGCGCAGCGCCGAGCGCCTGGGCCGGCGCTGCCTGCTCAACACCTTCTATCCGCAGTTGCCGGCGGTGGCGCGTTTCATCGAGCTGGGCCGCCAGTTGCATCGCCGGCGCGGCATCCGCCACCTGGACGCGGCCTGCGGGGTGCAGGTCGGTTTCGCCACCCTGGACATCCTCGCCGCGTTGCTGGAGGGCGTCGGCCCCTGGTCGCTGGAGTCGCCCTCGAACGACCTGTCGGCGATGCGCGGGCTGTCTCTGGTGTTGGCGGAAGTGCCGTTGAGCCTGCACGTGCTCAACGAACTGGCGGCCGCCGACGATGGGCGCATGACCTTGTTGCAGCGCGTCAGCCTGACCACCGATCGCGGCACGCTGAGCCTGCTCAGCCCCCATGGCCCGTTGTTGTGGACGCCTGCGGTGGCGGTACCGGCAGAGGATGACGACGGCCTGTTCGCGCTGTTCGACGAGATAGCCGGCGAACCGCTGCCCAGCGCCCAGCTCTGGTATGCCGAACCGTGCAGCTGGGCCCAGGTGCACCAGCGCCTGTGGCCGGCGGCGGCGGCCGAGGCGCTGGCGCTGCTCGCCGACGGCGACGAGGTGCGTCGGCGCAACCAACGCAGCCTGGAGGTCGCCGCCCTGTGGCAGCGGATCGGCGAGCGCCTTGGCTTCCCCGAGGCGCCGCCGGCGTCGCTGGCGCCGGCGAGCCTGGAACAGGTGCTGGAGCACGCCTCGTGACCCCGGTGCTGTGGCGCCTGCTGCGCGCCTATCGCTGGCGGCTGGCGGCGGCCATGGGGTTGCAGGCCCTGGCCGGGCTCTGCTCGCTGTTGCCCTGGATGCTTCTCGCCTGGCTCGCCGAGCCGCTGGCGCGCGGCCAGGCGCAGCCGGCCCTGCTGGCCCTGGTGCTGCTGGCGGTGCTGGCCTGGCTGGGCTGCCAGGCGCTGGCCGCGCACCTGGCCCACCGGGTCGACGCGGACCTCTGCAACGACCTGCGCCTGCGCCTGCTGGCGCACCTGCAACGGCTGCCGCTGGACTGGTTCGGTCGCCAGGGCCCGGACGGCGTGGCGCGCCTCGTGGAGCAGGACGTGCGGGCCCTGCACCAACTGATCGCGCACGCTCCCAACGATCTCAGCAACCTGTTGGTGGTGCCGCTCGTCGCGTTGCTCTGGCTGGCCTGGCTGCACCCCTGGCTGTTGCTGTTCTGCCTGCTGCCGCTGGTGCTGGCCGCCGCCGGCTTCCTGCTGCTGCGCTCGGCGCGCTACCGCGACCTGGTGCTGCGGCGCAACGCCGCGCTGGAAAGGCTCTCGGCGGACTATGGCGAATTCGCCCACAACCTGCTGCTGGCCCGACAGTACCCCGGCGCCGGCATACAACAGGGCGCCGAGGCGTCGGCGGCGGCCTTCGGCGAAGCGTTCGGCGCCTGGGTGAAGCGGGTCGGCCACCTCGCCGCGCTGGTCTACGTGCAGTTGTCGACGCCCTGGCTGCTGGCCTGGGTCCTGCTCGGCGCGCTGGTCCTGGATGCCCTCGGCGTGCCGCTGGCGCTCGGCCAGGCCTGTGCCTTCCTGCTCCTGCTGCGGGCCCTGGCCGCCCCGGTGCAGGCGCTCGGCCACGGCGGCGACGCGCTGCTGGGCGCGCGCGCCGCCGCCGAGCGCCTGCAGCAGGTATTCGACCAGGCGCCGTTGGCCGAGGGCCGCTCGACCCGCGAGCCGGTCGATGGCGCGGTGGCGCTGCACGGCCTGGGCCATGCCTATGAAGGCGTGGAGGTCCTGGCCGATATCGACCTGGAGCTGGAGGATGGCAGCCTGGTGGCCCTGGTCGGCCCCTCGGGCTCCGGCAAGAGCACCCTGCTGCACCTGCTGGCGCGCTACATGGACGTGCAGCGCGGCGAACTGGAGATTGGCGGCCTGGCACTGAAGGACATGCCCGATGCCGTGCGCCATCGGCATATCGCGCTGGTCGGCCAGCAGGCGGCGGCGCTGGAGATATCCCTGGCCGACAACATCGCCCTGTTCCGCCCCGATGCCGATCTCCAGGAGATTCGCCAGGCGGCCCGTGACGCCTGCCTCGACGAGCGCATCATGGCCCTGCCGCGTGGCTACGACAGCGTGCCGGGACGCGACCTGCAACTGTCCGGCGGCGAACTGCAACGACTGGCCCTGGCCCGTGCGCTGCTATCGCCGGCGCGCCTGTTGCTGCTCGACGAGCCGACCTCGGCGCTGGATCCGCAGACCGCCCGGCAGGTCCTGCGCAACCTGCGCGAACGCGGCGGCGGCCGGACCCGGGTGATCGTCGCCCATCGTCTGGCCGAAGTCAGCGATGCCGACCTGATCCTGGTGCTGGTCGCTGGCCGTCTGGTCGAACGCGGCGAGCACGCGGCGCTGTTGGCGGCGGACGGCGCCTATGCGCGCTTGTGGCGTGAACAGAACGGCGCGGAGGTGGCGGCATGACCCTGTTCGAACGAGTGCGTGCGCTGCCCGAAGACTGCCGTGCCGCGTTGCGCCGGGCGAGCGCCTGGGCGGTCCTGGCGGCGCTGCTGGACGCCGCTTGCGGCGTATTGCTGGTGCCGCTGGTCGAGGCCTGGTTCGCCGAAGGCGCGTTGCCCTGGCGCTGGGTCGCCGCGTTGCTCGGCTTGAGCCTGGCGCAGGCGCTGTTGCAGTACCTGGCCCTGCGTCGCGGTTTCGCCGCCGGCGGCTCGCTGGCGGCTGGACTGGTGCGCAGCCTGGTGGCGCGCTTGCCGCGCCTGGCGCCGCCGGCGCTGCGCCGGGTCGCGCCGGCCGAAGGCCTGCTGCGCGGCCCGGTGATGCAGGCGATGGGCATTCCGGCGCACCTGCTGGGGCCGCTGATCGCCGCATTGGTGACGCCGCTCGGGGTGATCCTCGGGCTGTTCCTGATCGACCCGTCCATCGCCCTCGGCCTGCTCCTTGCCGGTGCCGTCCTTGCTGCGCTGTTGCGCTGGAGCGGGCGGCGCAATCTGGCGGCGGAGGATGCCCGGCTGGCCGCCGAGCGCGACGCTGCACGGCAGTTGCAGGCGTTCGCCGAACGCCAGCCGCTGCTGCGCGCGGCGCAGCGCGAAAGCGTCGCCCGCCAGGGGCTGGAAGAGGCCTTGCGCAGTCTCCACCGCAGCACCCTGGAACTGTTGCGGCGCAGCCTGCCCAGCGGCCTCGGCTTCGCCCTGGCGGTGCAGGCGGCGTTCGCCTTCGCCCTGCTCGGCGGCGCCTGGGCGGTGGAGCGGCAATGGCTGGACGGCGCGCGGCTGGTGGCCGTGCTGGTGCTGCTGGTGCGCTTCATCGAGCCGCTGGCCCAGCTCACCCATCTCGACCAGGCGTTGCGCGGCGCCTGGCAGGCGCTGGACACCCTGCTGCGGGTTTTCGCCCTGGCTCCGTTGCACAGCCCCGAGCCGGGCGAGCGGCCGCACGACGCCAGCCTGGCGGCCGAGGCCGTGGAATTGCGCCTGGAAGATGGCCGCGCCTTGCTCGAGGACATTTCCCTGAGGCTGGAGCCGGGTTCGCTGAACGTCCTCGTCGGACCCTCCGGGGCCGGCAAGAGCAGCCTGCTGGCGCTGCTCGGGCGGCTCTACGACGTCGATGCCGGGCGTGTCCTGCTGGGTGGCGTGGATATCCGCCGGTTGAGCGAAACGACCCTCGCCGCCAGTCGCAACCTGGTGTTCCAGGACAACGGCCTGTTCCGCGGCAGCGTTGCCTGGAACCTGCGCATGGCGCGAGCGGACGCCGATCTCGAAGCGCTGCGCGAGGCGGCGCGGGCGGTTGGCCTGCTGGAAGAGATCGAGGCCTGGCCGCAGGGCTGGGACAGCGACGTCGGCCCCGGCGGCGCGCTGCTTTCCGGCGGCCAGCGGCAACGCCTGTGCCTGGCTCGCGGGCTGCTCTCGACGGCGCCGTTGCTGCTGCTCGACGAGCCCACCGCCAGCCTCGATGCCGCCAGCGAGGCGCAGGTGCTGCGCAGCCTGCTCGGGTTGCGCGGCCAGCGCACCCTGCTGGTAGTGACCCACCGCCCGGCGCTGGCGCGTCAGGCCGACCAGGTACTGCTGCTGGAGGAGGGGCGCCTGCGCCTCAGCGGACGTCACGCCGATCTGCTCGTCCGGGACGACTGGTATGCCGGCTTCGTCGGGCTGGCGGGCGAGGAAAGTTCCGCGACGGCCGTGGATCGATAAAGAAAGACCGGCAATCGAAAAAGCCCCGGAGATGATTTCTTCATAATGATAAGCATTATCAAATCGTATATCCCCCGAGGCTGTTCGAACGATGAAAACGGAGACGAAGGTGATCAAGGGACGCCAGGGCATCGCCCGCAATCGGCACACCCCGTTGTGCCTGGGCCTGCTGCTGGCGCTGAGTCCGCTGGCCGCGGCCGTGGCCGACGCGCGCAAGGACGGCGAGACGGAACTGCCGGACATGGTGATCAGCGGAGAAAGCACGTCTGCCACCCAGCCGCCGGGGGTGACTACCCTGGGCAAGGTGCCGCTCAAGCCGCGCGAGCTGCCGCAGTCCGCCAGTGTCATCGACCATGAGCGCCTCGAACAGCAGAACCTGTTCAGCCTCGACGAAGCCATGCAGCAGGCCACCGGGGTCACCGTGCAGCCGTTCCAGCTGCTGACCACCGCCTACTACGTGCGCGGCTTCAAGGTCGACTCCTTCGAGCTGGACGGGGTGCCGGCACTGCTCGGCAATACCGCCAGTTCGCCGCAGGACATGGCGATCTACGAGCGGGTCGAGATCCTCCGCGGCTCCAACGGACTGCTGCATGGCACCGGCAACCCGGCGGCCACCGTCAACCTGGTGCGCAAGCGGCCGCAGCGCGAGTTCGCCGCCAGCACCACCCTCAGCGCCGGGCGCTGGGACCGCTACCGCGCCGAGGTCGACGTCGGCGGCCCGCTGAGTGCCAGCGGCAACGTGCGCGGCCGAGCGGTGGCCGCCTACGAGGACCGCGACTACTTCTACGACGTGGCCGACCAGGGCACCCGCCTGCTCTACGGGGTGACCGAGTTCGACCTGAGCCCCGACACCCTGCTCACCGTCGGTGCGCAATACCAGCACATCGACTCGATCACCAACATGGCCGGGGTACCGATGGCCAAGGATGGGTCCAATCTCGGACTGTCCCGCGACACCTACCTCGATGTCGACTGGGACCGCTTCAAGTGGGACACCTACCGCGCCTTCGGCTCCCTCGAACAGCAACTGGGCGGCGGCTGGAAAGGCAAGGTCAGCGCCGAATACCAGGAAGCCGATTCGCGCCTGCGTTACGCCGGCTCCTTCGGCGCCATCGACCCGCAGACCGGCGACGGTGGCCAGCTGATGGGCGCCGCCTACAAGTTCAAGAGCATCCAGCGCAGCCTCGACGCCAACCTCAATGGGCCGGTGCGACTGTTCGGCCTGACCCACGAACTGCTCGGTGGGGTCACCTACGCCCAGGGCGAGACCCGCCAGGACACCGCACGCTTCCTCAACCTGCCGAACACCCCGGTCAATGTCTACCGCTGGGACCCGCACGGCGTGCCGCGCCCGCAGATCGGCCAGTACACTTCGCCGGGCACCACCACCACCACCCAGAAAGGCCTCTATGCCCTGGGTCGGATCAAGCTCGCCGAGCCGCTGACCCTGGTGGTCGGCGGCCGCGAAAGCTGGTGGGACCAGGACACCCCGGCCACTCGCTTCAAGCCCGGTCGCCAGTTCACGCCCTACGGCGGGCTGATCTGGGACTTCGCCAGGGACTGGTCGTGGTATGTCAGCTACGCCGAGGTCTACCAGCCGCAGGCGGATCGCCAGACCTGGAACAGCGAGCCGTTGAGCCCGGTGGAAGGCAAGACCTACGAAACCGGGATCAAGGGCGAACTGGCCGACGGCCGCCTGAACCTGTCGCTGGCGGCGTTCCGCATCGACCTGGAGAACAATCCGCAGGAAGACCCGGACCATCCGGGGCCGCCCAACAATCCGTTCTACATCAGCGGCGGCAAGGTGCGCAGCCAGGGCTTCGAGCTGGAAGGCACCGGCTACCTGACGCCCTACTGGAGTCTCTCGGCCGGCTACACCTACACCAGCACCGAGTACCTCAAGGACAGCCAGAACGACTCGGGGACGCGCTACTCCACCTTCACCCCGAGGCACCTGCTGCGCCTGTGGAGCAACTACGACCTGCCCTGGCAGGATCGGCGCTGGAGCGTCGGCGGCGGACTCCAGGCGCAGAGCGACTACAGCGTCGACTACCGTGGCGTGAGCATGCGCCAGGGCGGCTACGCACTGGTCAACATGCGCCTGGGCTACAAGATCGACGAGCACTGGACGGCGGCGGTCAACGTCAACAACCTGTTCGACCGGACCTACTACCAGAGCCTGTCCAACCCCAACTGGAACAACCGCTACGGCGAACCGCGCAGCTTCAACGTCAGCCTGCGGGGCGCGTTCTGATGCCGCGCCGGCCGGGCTTCGGCTGGGCCTGGCGGGTTCCGCTGGCACTCGCCGGCAGCCTGGCGGCGGCGACCGCCAGCGGCTATCTGTTGACTCGCGGGCTGCCCCTGGACGACCCGCTCGAGCGTCTCTACGCCGGGCTCTTCGGCGCGCTCGGGGTGGGCTTGTTGCTGCTTGTCGGCGGGTTGCTGGCGCGTGATCCGGGCAACTTCGCCTGGCGCCTGGGCGGTAGCCTGCTGGCACTGGGCCTGGCGTTGTGGCTGCTGGCGGGGCGCGGTTGAAGTGGCGGCGCGTCCTCTCCTGCTCTCGCTGCACGGTGGCGCCGGCGCGCTGTTCGGCGTGCTGCTGTTCGTGGTGCTGTTCAGTGGCGCCTGGAGTCTTGGCCACGACGACCTGCGCGAGTGGCTGCGGGCCCCGGCGCAGGCGGGAGGAGAAGCCCTTGCGCTGGAGCGCCTGCTCGAACGGGCGGGCGAGGAAGGCGTCGACATCGGCGATGCGACCCTGCTGCTGCCCGCTCCCGGCCATGCCGCCTTCAGCGTCTGCGATGCGCGCCTGGACTGCCGGCTGGACCTCGACCCGGCCAGCGGCCGGGTGCTGCCACCGACGCCGGCGCTGGACCTCCTGCTGAACCTGCACAAGAGCCTGTTCGTCGGCTTCCCCGGGCGGGTGCTGGTCAGCCTGTTCGGCGTATCGCTGTTGCTGCTGTGCCTGGCCGGCGTGCTGCTGCACAGCCGCCGCTGGCGCGACCTGCGGCGTTGGCGGCGGGATCGCGGGCTGCGCCTGGCGCTGTTCGACCTGCATGGCCTGATCGGCATCTGGGGACTGCCCTGGCTGCTGTTGTTCGGTTTCACCGGCGCGCTCAGCGGGCTGGGCGCTCTCGGGACCCTGCTGCTGGCGCCGGTGGCCTACCCGCAGGAACCGAACCGGGTGTTCGTCGAGTTGATGGGACCGCCGCCGCCCGCCGCCGAGGGGCGGCCATTGGCGTCCCGCATCGATCTCGACCGCCTGCTTGCCGGCGATGCCGTGCGGGCGCCCGGCTTCGTCGCCCAGCGTTTGAGCCTCAGCCATGCCGGGGATGTCGCCGGCAGCGTGGAGATCGCCGGTATCCAGCGTGGCCTGCCGAGTACCGCGAACTTCGAGCGGCACCGCTATCGGCTGGCCGACGGCGCCCTGCTCGGCGAGCGCAGCTCGGCGCAGCGCGGGTTCTGGCTGCGTGCCTTCATCGCCGTGCAGCCGTTGCATTTCGCCCAGTACCAGTGGCTCGGGCCGGGCTGGTCCGCCGCGTTGCGCGGCCTGCACCTGGCGATGGGCCTCGGCGCCTGCCTGCTCTGCGCCAGCGGCCTGTACCTGTGGCTGCAACGACGCGCCTCGGCGCCGGACGCCCGCGTACGGCTCTTGCAGCGCCTGAGCCAGGGTTTCTGTGCCGGCCTGGTGGCGGCGGCCGCGTTGCTCCTGCTGGGGCTGCAACTCGCCCCCTCGGAGCTACTCGCCGGACCCTGGCCGGGGCGGCTGTTCCTTGTCCTGTGGGCCGCCGCTGGCCTGGCGGCGTTGCTGCTGCCGGGCGACTGGCCGCTGGCGCGCGGGTTGCTCGGCGTCGCCGGGTTGGCCTGCCTGGCGGCCGCCGTCGCGCACCTGGCGCCCTGGCTCATGCGCGGCCGGCTGCCGGCCCTGGGCTCCGACCTCACCTTGATCCTCTGCGGCGCGCTGCTCATCCGGCACGCCTGGATGCAGGCGCGCGCCGCCGCGCCACCCGCCCACCCCCGTGTCACCGGAGACCACCATGCTTGAGCTGTATCGCCACCGCCGCCTGGTCATCACCCTGGCGTTGCTCTACCTGTCCCAGGGCATTCCCATCGGCCTGGCCATGGACGCCCTGCCCACCCTACTGCGCCAGGATGGCGCGCCATTGCAGGCGCTGGCGTTCCTGCCCCTGGTGGGGCTGCCCTGGGTGGTCAAGTTCCTCTGGGCGCCCTGGGTTGACAACCATTGGTCGCGCCGTCTCGGCCGGCGGCGTAGCTGGATCCTGCCGATGCAATGCATCGTCCTCGCCTGCCTGCTCGGCCTGGCGACGCTCGGCCTCGGCGTGGCCAGCGCCGGTTGGGCGGTCGGCCTGCTGGCGCTGGCTTCGCTGGCCAGCGCGACCCAGGACATCGCCACCGACGGCATGGCGGCGGAGCACTTCAGCGGCGAGCTGCTGGCCAAGGTCAACGCGGTACAGATCGCCGGGGTGATGATCGGCTTCTTCGGCGGCGGCGCCGGCAGCCTGATCCTCGCCGGGCATTTCGGCCAGCGCACGGCGTTCCTGGTCATGGCCTGCGTGCCGCTGGCAAGCCTGTGCTGCGTGCTCGCCCTGGGGCGCGGCGACCCCCACGAACTCCCCCCGGCACCGGCCGCCAAGGCCAGCCTGCTGCGCTTCCTGCGTCGGCCGCTGGCGCCTTCGCTGCTGGCGCTGGCACTGCTGTCGGCGATGACCGCGGTATCCGGCTTCGGCCTGTCCAAGCTGTACCTCAGCGATGCCGGCTGGGCCTTGCAGGACATCGGCCGGCTGGGCATGAGCGGTGGCCTGGTCACGGTATTCCTCGGCTGCGGCGGCGGCGCCTGGCTGGTCAGGCGGATCGGCCTGTGGCGCGGTTTCGCCCTTGGCGTGGTGCTCGCCGGTTGTTCGGCGCTGCTCTGGTATCTGCAGGCCGGTCGCTGGTTGGCACTGAGTGAAGGATTGGCGTGGACCTGCGTGCTGATCGGCTCGCTGGCTACCGGCATCACCTCGGTGGCGATCCTCACCGCGGCGATGCGCTTCGCCGGCCAGGGCGGCCAGGCCGGCACCGATGTCACCGCGGTGCAGAGCACCCGAGACCTCGGCGAGATGCTGGCGTCTTCGTTCCTGGTCAGCCTCACCGCGCAGATCGGCTATGCCGGCGGTTTCCTCACCGGCAGCGCCCTGGCGGTGCTGGCCCTGCTGCTCGCCCTGCGCCTGCAGGCCGGCGAGGGGCGCGGGGAGTGGAAGGGGCGGGTGGAAGAGGCCTGAGGCGCTGCCGATAGGCGCGCAGCGCCCGGCACCCGCACGGATGCCGCCTCTCCCGCGGACGGGAGAGGCGGGAGAGGGCAGGCGCGGTGGCCTGCCCGGTGTTGCTAGCGTGGCCGTTCCACCTGGTTGCGGTAGCTGCCGGTGATCGCTTCCAGCGCCGCGCTCTTCTCGGTCTTCGGTCGCGAAGCCGCGGCCCATTCCTCTTTTTCCCGTTCGCGGTTGGCCAGGATGATCTTGTTGGCGGTCGGCCGCCGCGCTTCTTCGTATTCGCGCAGGGCTGCGGCCACGTCGGCGTTGCGCGCCAGCGCGGCGGCCAGCTCGATGCCGTCGAGGATCGCCTGCGAAGCGCCGTTGGCGCCCATCGGATACATCAGGTGGGCGGCGTCGCCGAGCAGCGTGATGCGTCCCCGGCCCCAGTGCGGCAGCGGATCGCGGTCGACCATCGGGTACTGCAGGATCAACTGGTTGCGGGTCAGCAGGTCGCGGATGTCGAACCAGCCCAGGTCCCAGTCGGCGAAGAACGGCAACACGTCTTCCAGGCGTCCGTTGCGGTTCCAGTCGGCCTCGTTGTCGAGCTGGCCGACGGCGGCGCTCGGCACCATGCACACCCAGTTCACCAGCGACTTGCCTTCGGCCGCGTGGCGCGCCGAGATCGGATAGGCGACCAGGCGCGACCAGTGCTCGTCGTTGGCGACGATCATGGTCTTGCCGTCGAGGAAGCGGTCGAACTCGGTGACGCCGCGCCACATGGTGATCCCACCGTGGGACAGCGGCCCCTGGTCGGGATGCAGGTGCGCGCGGACCGCCGAGTGGATGCCGTCGGCGCCGACCAGCACATCGGCACCGAGCGCCAGGGGCTTGCCGTGTCCGTCGCGGGCGCCGATCAGTACGCGGCCGTCGCGCTCTTCGATGCGCTCCACGCCGAGACCGGTGCGTACCGCCTGTTGGCCGAGACGCTCGCGCACCGCGGCGAGCAGGATCATCTGCAGTTCGCCGCGATGGATCGAGTACTGCGGATAGGCGTTGCCGGCTTCCACCCCGCGCGGCTCGGACCATACCGTGGCGCCGCTCTGGTCGATGTAGCGCAGCTCGTGGGTGGGGATGGCGGTGGCCGCCAGCGCCGGGCCGAGGCCCAGTTCGGCAAGGGCCTCGACCGCCGCCGGCTGGATATTGATGCCGACGCCAAGGGGGCGTATCTCGCTGCTGCTTTCCAGCAGCGTGACCTTGCCGATGCCAGCCTGGTGCAGGGCCAGGGCGCAACTGAGGCCGCCGATGCCGGCGCCGGCGATGAGGATATCGATGGGTTCGCTCATGGGTGCTTCCTTTTCTCGAGTGTTCGAATCGATGGGTGTTCGGCTGGGACGGATGACCGTTTACCGCGATGAAACGTCGGCGCAGCGGCGGATAACGCCGGTGGCGTTATTCGCCCTACGGCCCGACTCCGGGGCCGTGTGGGATGAATAACCGCGTGCGGTTACCCACCATGAAACGGGTGGGCTCCGAGGCCGCGTAGGGCGAATAACCGCGTGCGGTTATCCGCCATGAAACGCCGGCGCAGCGGTGTCGTCACGGTTGCAGGTAGCGGTGCTTCCAGCCTCCTTCGTCGCGGTCGTAGCGCAGGCGCTCGTGCAGCCGCTCGGTGCCGTTGCCCCAGAACTCCACCGACTCCAGGCACAGTTCGAACAGGCAGTAGCCCGGCGGGCGCGGCAGCGGGCCATCGGTTTCCGCCAGGCGCCGGGCTTCGGCGCGCAGGGCGTGGATGTCGGCGAGGGTTTCGCTCTGCCGCGAGGCGATCGACATCGGGTGGGTCTGGTACGGGCGGCTCAGCCACTGGGC
>NZ_JBZWBG010000031.1:0-48893 GCF_058680555.1 Pseudomonas sp. YA1 | reverse complement strand
CCAGATCCAGACCAATGCGACTAAGGTTCATGCTGACTCCCCCTCCGGGACTTGTGGCTGCACCATTAGTCTGGCGCTTGACGCCGTAGGAGGGAGGAGTCCATTTCATTGCCCTACCGGGAGTGGTGTAGGGTGGATAACGGCGCGGACGTCATCCGCCGAGCGGATTCGTCCCGCACGGCCTGTCTCAGAACGCCACCTTCACCCCCGCCTCGATGCCGCGTCCCGCCGCCGGCACCCGGTCGCGCAGGATCGAACTGGCGTAGCGCACGGTCTGGTTGGTCAGGTTGGTGCCCTTGACGAAGGCCAGCCAGCGGCTCTCGCCGAGGTCGAAGTTGTAGCCGAGGCTGGCGCCGAGGGTGGTGTAGCCGTCGGTGGAGAGTTCTTCCTCCGGCACGCGGTGCTGCGAGGCGGCGTGTTCGACGTCGACCCGCGCCTGCCACTGCTGCAACTCCCAGATCAGCGCGGTGTTCAGGCGCAGCGGGGCGATGCGTGGCAGCGGTTCGCCGGTGTCCTTGTTCTTGGCGCGGGTGTAGTCCCCGGAGAGTTCCAGGTCGAAGTTGCCGTACGGGCTTTCCAGCAGGTGGATGCGGTCCTGCGCCTCGACGCCGTAGAAGTCCGCGCGAACGCCGCTGTAGAGGTATTCCGGTAGCGCCTCGTCGTCGCCGGCGGCGACCACTTCGCCTTCCTCGTTGCGATGGCGACCGCTGGCGAGCAGGCCGATGTAGTTGGAGAAGCGGCTGTAGAACACCCCGACGCTGCCCTTGTGCACGCCGTTGTCGAAGCGCAGGGCGAGGTCGGTGGAGACCGCCTTTTCCTTGTCCGCGTCGGCATCGCCTACCTCGTAGGTGCCGGTGGCGGCGTGCGGACCGTTGGCGTACAGCTCGTAGAAGGTCGGTGCGCGCTCGGTGTAGCTGAGGGTGGCGGCCAGCGACCAGATCGGCGTGAGCTTGTACACCGCGCCGGTGGACAGGCTGCCGGTGGTGAAGCTCTGCGAACCGTCGTTCTCGGCGAAGCGCTCGTTGCCCTTGGCGTCGGGGTCCACGCGGGTGTGCTCCAGGCGGGCGCCGAAGCTGAGGTCGAGGCGGTCGCTGAGCTTCCATTCCTCCAGGGCGAACAGCGCGGCGCTGTCGGTTTCCGTGTGCGGCACGAAGGCTTCCTCGCCGAGGGCGGAGAAGCGGCTGTTGGCGAACTGCGCGCCGACCACCCCGTTCAGCGGGCCGAGCGGGCGGTGGCGGGCCTCGATGCGGCCTTCGTAGCCTTCGTTCTTGAAGGTGGTGCCGGTCTCGCCGTCCTCGATTTCCTTGTGCTCGTACTTGGTATAGGCGGCGTCCAGCTTCAGCGAGGTGAACGGGCCTTCGAGGTCGCGGATCTCGGAGGCGAAGGCGTAGCGGTCCTGCTGCATCTTCAGGCGCACGTCGTCCTCGGCCGGCGAGCCATAGTTGCTGTCGTAGCCGCTGTAGGAGAGGCCGGCGTAACCGTGCTCCCAGTGATAGGAGCCACCGACGGCGCCGCCGTCCTGGCGGCCGTCGCTGTTCTGCACCCGATGCTTGCCGGTGTCGCCGTCGATCTGCCGCTGGCGGCTGGAATGGGCGTAGCCGGGAATCCTGACGTCGTTGAACTCGCGGCTGGCGGCGTCCACGTGCAGGGCGAAGTTGCCGTCGCCGGCCTCCAGTGCGCCGGAGCGGCTACGGGTGGTGTCGGCGCCGCCATAGCGCAGTTCGCCGCTGCCGTGGATGCCGTCGACGGGTTCGCTGGGGATGCGGTTGTCGAAGCTGTTCACCACCCCGCCGATGGCATTGCCGCCGTAGAGCAGGGCGGCCGGGCCGCGTACCACTTCCAGGCGTTCGACACTGTTGGGGTCTTCCGGCACCGCGTGGTCGTAGGACAGCGACGAGGCGTCGAGCGCGCCGACGCCGTTGCGCAGCAGGCGGATGCGGTCGCCGTCCATGCCGCGGATCACCGGTCGGCTGGCGCCCGGTCCGAAGTAGGTGGAGGACACCCCGGGCAGGCCGTTGAGGGTTTCGCCGAGGCTGCCTTTCTGACGCAGGGTCAGCTCGTCGCCTTCGAGCACGCTGCTGGGCGTGGCGGGAGATTCGTTGCCCAGTGGGTTGGCGGTGATCACCTGGGAGGGCAATTCGCTGGGGCGGCCGTCGGCGCCGAGCGTTTCCCCCGAAACGATCAGGCAGGCCAGCGCCAGTGGCGTGAGAGGCCAGAGCGGACGGGAAGGGAAAAGGCCGGAAGAGGACATTGCGGGCTCCATGGTCATGGGTCGAACTTTTTTCAGGCCAAAGCGAACCCAGGCCCTTCCCGGAGGAGGGGCGACGGGGTCGGATCGGCGTATTTATTGGGATGTTATATTATTTCTTTTTGTGTCGATAGACCCGCGTAGCCACTCTGCATGGCGTCGTGCCGACGAGCAGCGGCAATGTCCGCATGCCTGCCGGCGAAGAGGAACGGGAAAGTTCCGCGGCCAGGAGTTTTCCGCAAAAACTCCAGAGTCTTTCGCAAGAATCGCCCCTCTCGCAGCCACTACATTCCGCTATCCGCTGGTGCCTCGCGCCGGCGGAATGGGCCTGACCCATACTGATCCGTATTCCCGCGCCACAGGACGTGCCGCGCCGCCGGCACAACCCGTCGGCGGCGGTGCCCCGGGCAATGGACGCCTGGCCGGACTTCTTTCAATAACAATGGCTCCACAAGAGGAGGGCGTGATGTTCAAAGCCAGTCACGTCTTGCAGGGCGAGGACCAGACCCGGTCCGCAGCCGAATTCTTCCCTGTCATCAGCGCCAACTACGCGGTCGACGAGGAAGCCTACCTGGGCGAACTGCTGCAGCTCGCCGACCCCGGTCCCGACGGCATCGAGGCTATCCGCCGCAACGCCCGCGCACTGATCGAAACCGTGCGCAGCCGGGACAACGCCGTCGATACCCTCGACGCACTCCTGCGCCAATACAGCCTGGACACCCAGGAAGGCCTGATGCTGATGTGTCTGGCCGAGGCGCTGTTGCGTGTGCCTGACGCGGCGACCGCCGACGCGCTGATCCGCGACAAGCTGTCCGCCGCCGACTGGCAGCGCCATCTCGGCCAGAGCGACAACGTTCTGGTCAATTTCGCCGCCTGGGGCCTGGTGATGACCGGCAAGGTGGTGAACATCGACGAACGCACCGACGGCCGCGCCCCGAGCGTCATCAGCCGGCTGGTGCAGCGCTCTGGCGAACCGGTGATCCGCGCCGCGATGAATCAGGCGATGAAGCTGATGGGCAAGCAGTTCGTGCTTGGCCGGACCATCTCCGAAGCGCTGAAGAACGGTCGTCCATGCCGCGAGCAGGGCTACACCTATTCCTTCGACATGCTCGGCGAGGCCGCGCTGACCGCCGCCGACGCCGAGAAATACATGGCCGACTACCGCCAGGCCATCGACACCGTCGGCGCCGAGCCGCAGGTCGGTCCGGGGCCGCGGCCGTCGATCTCGATCAAGCTCTCGGCGCTGCATCCGCGCTACGAAGTGGCGCAGCGCGAGCGGGTGCTCAGCGAGCTGTTCGCCAACGTCCTGGAACTGGCGGTGCGCGCGCGCAAGCTGAACGTCGGCATCACCATCGACGCCGAGGAAGCCGATCGCCTGGAGCTGTCCCTCGAACTCTACGAGAAGCTGATGCGCGACCCGGCCATCGCCGGCTGGGGCGAGTTCGGCCTGGTCATCCAGGCCTACTCCAAGCGCTGCCTGCCGGTGCTGGTATGGCTGACCCTGCTCGGCCGCGAGCTTGGCGCACGCATCCCGCTGCGCCTGGTGAAGGGCGCCTACTGGGACAGCGAGATCAAGCAATGCCAGGTGCAGGGCGCCGACGGCTACCCCGTCTACACCCGCAAGGAAGGCACCGACACTTCCTACCTGGCCTGCGCCCGCTACCTGCTCAGCGAGCACACCCGCGGGGTGATCTACCCGCAGTTCGCCAGCCACAACGCCCACACCGTGACCGCCATCCTCGCCCTGGCCGACGAAGCCAGGGCCGCCGGCGGCGAGGAGCGCGACTTCGAGTTCCAGCGCCTGCACGGCATGGGCGACGCGCTGTACGACACGGTGATCGAGAAGTACCGCCGCAACGTGCGCATCTACGCCCCGGTCGGCGCGCACAAGGACCTGCTGCCGTACCTGGTCCGCCGCCTGCTGGAGAACGGCGCCAACTCTTCCTTCGTGCACAAGCTGGTGGACCCGCGCGTGCCGGTGGAGACGCTGATCCAGCACCCGGTTACCCAACTGCGCCAGTTCAAGACGCTGGCCAACGACCGTATCCCTCTGCCCCAGGCGATCTTCGGCGCCGGGCGGAAAAACTCCCAGGGCATCAACATGAACATCCAGAACCAGTGGAACGAGCTGGAGCTCGCCTACAAGCCGCACCTGACCCGCCAGTGGCAAGCCGCGCCGATCGTCAACGGCGAGAAACTTTCCGGCCCGGCCCACGAAGTGCGTTGCCCGTACGACCTGGAGAGGCTGGTCGGCAGCGTCCAGTACGCGTCCGCCGAGCAGGCCGGCAAGGCCCTCGACGTGTTGCAGGCGGCCTGGCCGCGCTGGAGCGCCACCCCGGTGGACGAGCGTGCCGGCATCCTCGAGCGTCTCGCCGACCTGCTGGAAGCCCAGCGCGGCGAGCTGATGGCGCTGTGCACCCTGGAAGCCGGCAAGTCGTTGCAGGACGGTATCGACGAGATCCGCGAGGCGGTCGACTTCTGCCGTTACTACGCCCAGCAGGCCCGCCAGCGCCTGGTCCGCGAGGAATTGCGCGGCCCGACCGGCGAGCGCAACGAACTGTTCTACGAAGGCCGCGGCATCTTCGCCTGCGTCAGCCCGTGGAACTTCCCGCTGGCGATCTTCCTCGGCCAGATCAGCGCCGCGCTGGTGGCCGGCAACACCGTGCTGGCCAAGCCGGCCGAGCAGACCAGCCTGATCGCCGCGCGCACCGTCGAACTGATGTTCGAAGCCGGCCTGCCGAAGGACGTTATCGCCCTGCTGCCGGGCGACGGCGCCACCCTCGGCGGCGTGTTCTGCCGTGACGCGCGGGTCGCCGGGGTGGCCTTCACCGGCTCCACCGACACCGCCCGCATCATCAACCGCCAACTGGCCGAGAAGCCCGGCGCCATCGCCACCCTGATCGCAGAGACCGGCGGGCAGAACGCGATGATCGTCGATTCCACCGCTTTGCCGGAACAGGTGATCAAGGATGCGGTACAATCCGCGTTCACCAGCGCCGGCCAGCGCTGCTCCGCGCTGCGCGTGATGTACGTGCAGCAGGACATCGCCGAGCGGGTGATCGAGTTGCTCAAGGGCGCCATGGCCGAGCTGAAGGTCGGCCCGACCGACGTGCGCGTCAGCGACGTCGGCCCGGTGATCGACGCCGAGGCCAAGGCCGGCCTGGAGCAGCACATCGCCGCGCTGAAGGCCGCCGGCAAGCTGATCGCCGAGACCAAGGTGCCGGGCAACCTGAACGGTCACTTCGTCGCTCCCGTCGCGTTCGAGATCAGCGGCATCGACGAGCTGAAGAAAGAGAACTTCGGCCCGGTGCTGCACGTGGTGCGTTATGCCGCGCAGGACCTGGAAAAGGTCGTGCAGGCGATCAACGCCACCGGTTTCGGCCTGACCATGGGGGTCCATAGCCGCAACGAGGAAACCGCCCGTCGCATCGAAGAGCTGGCGCGGGTCGGCAACCTCTACATCAACCGCAACCAGATCGGCGCGGTGGTGGGCGTGCAACCGTTCGGCGGCCACGGGCTGTCCGGCACCGGTCCCAAGGCCGGCGGGCCGAACTACCTGCTGCGTTTCGTCAGCGAGCGCACCACGTCGGTGAACACCACCGCGGTGGGCGGCAACGCGTCGCTGCTGTCGCTGGCCGACGCCGAGTGATACTCCGTTCCCGGGCGCCTTGGCGCCCGGGTCGGTTTCCGGGGTTCGCCGTGGCGGACGCCGAGGGAAATGACCGCCGTTCCGGTGCGTGCCCGGAGCGGACCATAAAGGACGATTTTCCCTGCCCGACAGGGGAGGGATCGTGAGGCGTGGGCCTGTTCGGACTCGTTTGAGGCCACCCACGTTTCCGGCTTGCTCCGGCAAGCGCTCACGGAGTGACGCCACAAGCGCCATTCTGCCAACCAAGGGCCCGCTACCCGTTGCTTGCACACGCAAGGGCCCGGATAAAAACAAGCAATAGGGGAGTCCCTATGAGTGTCAATACGCCCACGCTGATCACCTTCGTGATCTACATCGCGGCCATGGTCCTGATCGGCCTGGCGGCATATCGCTCCACCAACAACTTCTCCGACTACATCCTCGGCGGCCGCAGCCTCGGCAGCTTCGTCACGGCGCTGTCCGCCGGCGCCTCCGACATGAGCGGCTGGCTGCTGATGGGCCTGCCCGGCGCGGTGTACCTGTCCGGCCTGTCCGAAAGCTGGATCGCCATCGGCCTGATCGTCGGCGCCTACCTCAACTGGCTGTTCGTCGCCGGCCGCCTGCGGGTGCAGACCGAGCACAACGGCAACGCGCTGACCCTGCCCGACTACTTCACCAACCGCTTCGAGGACAACAGCCGCCTGCTGCGGATCTTCTCGGCCCTGGTGATCCTGGTGTTCTTCACCATCTACTGCGCTTCCGGCATCGTCGCCGGTGCGCGCCTGTTCGAGAGCACCTTCGGCCTCTCCTACGAGACCGCGCTGTGGGCCGGCGCCGCGGCGACCATCGCCTACACCTTCATCGGCGGCTTCCTCGCGGTGAGCTGGACCGACACCGTGCAGGCCTCGCTGATGATCTTCGCGCTGATCCTCACCCCGGTGATCGTGATGCTCGCCACCGGCGGCGTCGAGCCGACCTTCACCGCCATCGAGCTGAAGGACGCGACCAGCTTCGACATGCTCAAGGGCGCCTCCTTCATCGGCGTGATCTCGCTGATGGCCTGGGGCCTGGGCTACTTCGGCCAGCCGCACATCCTGGCGCGCTTCATGGCCGCCGATTCGGTGAAATCGATCCCGGCCGCGCGCCGCATCTCCATGACCTGGATGATCCTCTGCCTCGGCGGCGCCGTGGCCGTGGGCTTCTTCGGCATCGCCTACTTCCAGGCGCATCCGGAGCAGGCCGGCGCGGTCAGCGACAACCCCGAGCGGGTGTTCATCGAGCTGGCCAAGATCCTGTTCAACCCGTGGGTCGCCGGCGTGCTGCTGTCCGCCATCCTCGCCGCGGTCATGAGCACCCTGAGCTGCCAACTGCTGGTCTGCTCCTCGGCGCTCACCGAGGACTTCTACAAGGCCTTCCTGCGCAAGGGCGCCAGCCAGCTGGAACTGGTCTGGGTCGGTCGCGCCATGGTGCTGCTGGTGGCGGTGATCGCCATCTGGCTGGCCGCCAACCCGGAAAACCGCGTGCTCGGCCTGGTGTCCTATGCCTGGGCCGGCTTCGGCGCCGCCTTCGGCCCGCTGGTGCTGTTCTCCCTGCTGTGGAAGCGGATGACCCGCAACGGCGCGCTGGCCGGCATGATCGTCGGCGCGGCGACAGTGATCCTGTGGAAGAACCTGCTGGGCTGGACCGGCCTGTACGAGATCATCCCCGGCTTCCTCTTCGCCAGCGTCGCCATCGTCGTCTTCAGCCTGCTCGGCAAGGCGCCTTCGACGAGCATGCTCAAACGCTTCGACGATGCGGAGCAGGAGTACCGCGAGGCGCACCAGGGTTCCGCCGCTCCGGTAACCCAGCGCTGATCGAGCCTGCGGGCGGGTGAAGCGCCCGCGCATGGAGACGGCCCGCCCCGCAAGGTGCGGGCCGTCGTTTTTTCCGGCGGCTGCTGCGCCTCTCCGCGCAGGACGGATAACGGCAGCCGCGTTGTCTCTGTCCCGCCGCGCCGCTCAGGCGTCCCGCTCCAGCCGGCAAGCGTGCCCCGACTGTCGTGCCTCCAGCCTCAGCCATTCGAAGAATGCCTTCACCGGCGGATGACGTTCCCGTCCGGGCACGCATAGCGCGCTGTAGCCGGCGCCGTCGACACTGATATCCGCTCTGTAGGGTTGCAGCAGGCCGCTGGCGACGCTTTCCGAAACCAGGATCGAACTGGCCAGCACCAGTCCCTGGCCGGCGATGGCCGCCTGCAGGGCATAGTGCTCCTCGTCGTACTGGCGGATCACCGGCTGGCCCTCCATCCAGTTTTCGCCGGCCTGCGCGCACCAGGCCTCCCAGCCGTGGGCGTAGAGCCTGGAGTTGTGCCAGCGCACGCTGATCAGGGTCGGCTGCCGTTCTCCGGCCAGGGCGACCTGGGCCGGCGAGCCATAGACCGCGAAGCATTCGTCGAACAGGCAGAGACCGTAGAAGTTCGGGTAGTCGTCGAGGCTGTAGCGGATCACCAGGTCGATGCTGGCGTCCTGGTGCAGGTCGAGGACTTCGCAGTTGGTGTCCAGGCGCAGGTTGATCTGTGGGTGCGCGGCGTAGAAGCGGCCGAGACGCGGCACCAGCCAGAGGGCGGCGAAGGCCGGGGTGGTGGAGACCGTCAGGTTGCCGCCGCTGCGCTGCGGCCGCAGCGTGTCGACGCTCTGCGAAATTTCCAGCAGGGCTCCGTGCAGGCTGCGGAACAGCCGTTCGCCGCAGTCGGTCAGGCGCACTTGCCGTGGCAGGCGCTGGAACAGCGGAACGCCGAGCCAGGCTTCCAGCGAACGGATCTGGTGGGAAACCGCGGTTGGCGTTACCGCAAGCTCCTCGGCGGCGGCCTTGAAGCTCGACTGACGGGCCGCCGATTCGAAGGTGCGCAACGCGGTCAGCGGCAGGGAAGCGAACATTGGAATCTCCATGGATGAACTGAATTCATCCTGAACAACTATTGCTCATTTGTCGGGAACCCCCGCTGCCAATAATTTCTGGCTCAAGGCGAAGGGGCTTTAGGTCATTCGAGTCTAGCCGAATCCAAGGAGATACAGATGAGTAGAATTCTTGCAGTGCATGCCAGTCCGCGAGGCGAGCGCTCGCAGTCCCGGCGTCTCGCCGAGGTTTTCCTGGCGGCCTATCGCGAAGCCCATCCGCAGGCCCGCGTGGCTCGCCGCGAAGTCGGCCGGGTACCGCTTCCGGCGGTCACCGAGGCCTTCGTCGCCGCCGCCTTCCATCCCCAGCCGGAACAGCGTTCGCTGGCGATGCAGGCCGACCTGGCGCTGAGCGACCAACTGGTCGGTGAACTGTTCGACAGCGACCTGCTGGTGATCTCCACGCCGATGTACAACTTCAGCGTGCCCAGCGGCCTGAAGGCCTGGATCGACCAGATCGTGCGCCTCGGGGTGACCTTCGATTTCGTCCTCGACAATGGCGTCGCCCAGTACCGGCCGCTGCTGCGCGGCAAGCGTGCGCTGATCGTCACTAGTCGCGGTGGCCATGGCTTCGGCCCGGGCGGCGAGAACCAGGCGATGAACCACGCCGATCCCTGGTTGCGCACCGCGCTGGGTTTCATCGGCATCGACGAGGTCACGGTGGTCGCGGCGGAAGGCGAGGAATCCGGCGGCAGGTCCTTCGAGGACTCCTGCGCCGAGGCGGAACAGCGCCTGCTGGCGCTGGCGCGGTCGGCCTGAGGAGCCGCCATGGCCTGGTTCCATCTGCTGGTGGCGGCGGCCTTCGAGGTCGCCTTCGCCATGGGCATGAAGTTCTCCAACGGCTTCGGCAGGCTCTGGCCATCGCTGCTGACGGTGGTCGCGGCGATCGGCGGGATCTATTTCCTGACCCTGGCGCTGCGCGAGTTGCCGGTCAGCGTCGCCTATCCGATCTGGACCGCGATCGGTTCGCTGGGCACGGTGTTCCTCGGCGTCCTGCTGCTTGGCGAGAGCCTGACGGCGGTGAAGCTGATTTCTGTCGGGTTGATCGTCGCCGGGGTGGCCGGGCTCAAGTAAGCGATGCGGCATTTGGCCTACAATCGGCCGCGTTTCCGTTCCTTCGAGAGCAGCCATGCTGACCACCCTGGCGGTGTCCAACTACCGCACCCTGCGCGACCTGGTGATGCCGCTGCGGCGCCTGAACCTGATCACCGGCGCCAACGGCGCCGGCAAGTCCAACGTCTACCGGGCCTTGCGCCTGCTGGCGGACAGCGCGCGCGGCGAAGTGATCCCGTCGCTGGCGCGCGAGGGCGGCCTGCCGTCGACCCTGTGGGCGGGACCGGAGGACATCAGCCGGGCCATGCGCAGTGGCGCCCAGCCGATCGAAGGCAGCGTGCGCCGGCAGTCGGTGAATCTGCGCCTGGGCTTCGCCGGGGAGGATTTCGGTTATTGCATCGACCTCGGCCTGCCGGAGCCAAGCAAGAGCAAGTTCGGTCTCGACCCGGTGATCAAGCGCGAATGCATCTGGGCCGGCCCGTTCCTGCGCCCGGCCAATGTCCTGGTCGACCGTCGCGGGCCGTTGTTGCGCGCACGCGGCGGCGGCGGTCGCTGGGAAGTGGCGGCGCAGCACCTCGCCACCTTCGACAGCATGCTGGGCGCGGCGGTGGACCCGCGACAGGTGCCGGAACTGCTCGGCCTGCGCGAGCGGATCCGCTCCTGGCGCTTCTACGACCATTTCCGCAGCGACGCCGAGGCACCGGCGCGGCGGCCGCAGATCGGCACCCATACGCCGGTGCTGGGCGCCGACGGCGCCGACCTGGCCGCGGCCCTGCAGACCATCCGCGAGATCGGCGATGCTGCGGCGCTGGACGAAGCGGTGGACGATGCCTTTCCCGGCAGCCGCCTGCACATCGACAACCCGGGAGGGCGCTTCGACGTGCTGATCGAGCAGCCCGGCCTGCTGCGGCCGCTGCGCACCGCGGAGCTGTCGGACGGCACCCTGCGCTACCTGCTGTGGATCGCCGCCCTGTTGTCGCCGCGGCCGCCGGCGCTGCTGGTGCTCAACGAACCGGAAACCAGCCTGCATCCCGACCTGCTGCCGGCCCTCGGGCGCCTGGTCGGCCAGGCCGCGCAGTACTCCCAGGTGCTGGTGGTGTCGCACGCCGCGCGGCTTGTCGCGACGCTCGAAGAACACCCGGAATGCCATTCGCTGGGGCTGGAGAAGGACTTCGGCGAGACCCGCATCCAGGGGCTGCGCGAGCTGGACCGGCCGGCCTGGTACTGGCCGGTGCGCTGAACCGCTACAGGCGGCCGATCTGTTGCGGCGACAACGGTACCTGGCAGCGGGTGGCGGTGCGTGGGTCGAGGTAGTCCCTGAGGAGCGGTGCCATGCCCTTGAGTACCTGCACCGGCAGGGCCGAGGTGAACTTGAACTGGCTCGACTCGCTGCCGTCGACGTAGGCGGTGAGGGTACCGAAGTGCCGCGGGCCGATGTAGAAGACGAAAGTGGCGGTGCGGTTCAGTGCCTTCGAACTGCGCACATGGCCGCCGGCGCTGAAGGTCTGCAGGCGGTTGTCGCCGGTGCCGGTCTTGCCGCCCATCACCAGCGGCGCGCCGTCCGGACGGCTGAAGGTGCCTTGCAGGCGCCGCGCGGTGCCGGCGTCGACCACCTGGGACAGCGCGTTGCGCAGGGTGGTGGCGACCTCCGAGGTCATCACCCGCTGGCCGAGGGTGGCTTCCGGGGCGAAGCGCGTCTCGTAGGGCGTACCCAGGGCGAAGTCGAGGTGCTCCAGGCGCAGGGTCGGCATGCGCACGCCATCGTTGACGATGATCCCCATCAGTTCGGCCAGCGCCGCCGGGCGGTCGCCGGAGCTGCCCAGGGCGGTGGCGTAGGAGGGCACCAGGTGATCGAAGGGATAGCCGAGTTTCTTCCATTGCTGGTGCAGATCGAGGAAGGCCTCCACCTCCAGCAGGATGCGGATGCGCTTGTCGCGGGCGTTCTTGTGCCGCGACTTGAACAGCCAGCCGTAGACCTCCTTGCGCTCGGCGCCGCTGGCCGCCACCGCCTCGCCGAAGGTCGCCTGCGGCTGCTTCTGCAGATAGCCGAGCAGCCATAGCTCCAGCGGGTGCACGCGGGCGACGTAGCCCTGGTCGTTGAGGTTGAACTTGCCCGGGCCGTAGCGCTCGTACAGCTCGGCGGCGCGCTTGTCGGTCAGGCTGCCGCGGGGCAGGCGTTCGCGGAGGAAGGCGCTGAAGCTCGCCAGGTCGGCCTGTGGCTGCAGGTAGCGATGGATCGCAGCCAGCCGCACCGGCCAGGGACGCAGGCCGTCGAGGAAGGTCTCCAGGCGCTGGTTGGCGTCCTTGTCGCGGTACTTGACCCAGAAGCGGCGCAGGTAGACCTGGCTTTCCTTGTCGACGAAACGGTCGAGATAGTCGGCGCGGCGCGGGTCCTTGTCGTCGGCCAGCAACTGCACCTTGCTCCCGGCGTTCTGGTAGATGTCGTGGCGGATCAGGTCGCGCAGCAGGCGCACGAAGGGCAGGTTGATCGATTCGCGCAGGGCTTCCAGCAGCATTGGCCGGCGGCCGTTGTCTTCCTTGCGGAAGTTGTTGAAGGTGTGCAGCCCGCCGCCGGTGAAGAAGCTCTCGTAGGGGCTGGCCGAATAGCGCCGTTCCATGGCCGCCTGGAGCATCGCGGAAAGATCGCGGTCGCGGCTGGCCACCAGGTGGTCGATGCCCCAGCGGAGGATGAAATCGAGCGGCTCCACTTCCACCTTGCGCAGCTCGGCGACGCTCATGCCGCCATAGTCGCGGTGGATCTGCGCGACGGTCTCCAGGTAGCTGGCCAGCACCCGTAGCTTGGCGGTGGAGCCCAGCTCCAGCTTGCTGCCTTCGTTGATGTCGAAGGGCTGGTCGGTGTTGTCGGTCTGCACCCGCACTTGGTTGCCGCTCGGCGTACGTTCGAACAGGGTGAAGCTGTAGCGTACCGAGCGGGTCGAGGTCGGGGTCAGCAGGCGTTCGCCGATCAGCCCGAGCTGGGCGGCGTAGTCCGGGTCGGCGAGTTTCTGCAAGTAGGCGGTGACGCTTTCCTGCAACTCGTGCTGGAGGGTGGTATTGGCCCGCAGGTCGAGACGGTCGAGGTCGTACAGTGGCACGCCGAGCATCCCGGCCAGGCGGGTGCGAGCCAGGGTCACGCCCTTGTTGGTCGGCAGCGGTTGCACCGTCGGCTGGCTGCGTGGGTCGCGGAACGCCAGCTTCTGCGCCAGCGCCGCATCGCGTAACGGCGCCTCGATGACGCCGGCCTGGGTCAGGACCCGCAGGTGGCTGTCGGTCATCCGGTCCAGCTCGTCGCGGCCGCGTGGCGCCAGATAGAAGGAAGGCCGGCGGTGGGCGATCATCAGCGCCAGCACCTGGCGCAGGGCCAGGCCCTGGGCGGTGAGTCCGGCCTTGCCGTCGAGGGCCTCGCCGACCTGCCGGTAGTCGGCGCCGTACCAGACCCACAGGCCATCGGCCAGGCCGGTGACCTCGCCGTAGCCCGGCGCCGCCGACAGCGGCACCGAGTTGAGGTAGGTGAGCACGATGTCCTGGCGCGCGGCGAAGTTGGCCGGGCCTTCGCGATAGCTGCGTACGCTGGCCGAGAGCATCTGCCGCAGCTTGTCGCCGATGCTGCCGGTGCGCCCTTCGGCAGAGTGGCGGTATTTCTCGATCTGGGTCGCCAGGGTGCTGCCGCCGGAGGAATGCGCGCTGAAGCCGAGCATCTTGCCGACCTGCGACAGCGCCGCCTGGGTGAAGCGACCCCAGTCCACGGCCGGGTTGAGGTAGGGGCGTTCGTGATCGAGCAGGTCGCGGTTCTCGATGAACAGCAGGCTCTGCACCGCCAGCGGCGGCAGGCTGGCGAAGTTCGCGTAGCGCCGTTGCGGATAGCGGAAGTCGTAGATCGGCACGCCGCGGCAATCGGCGATGTCCAGCCCGGCCTGGGCCTTTTCCGCGTAGGGCGGGAACAGCCGGTGTTCGGCGTAGCGCATCAGCGCCGGGGAGAAGTGCGCCTGGCGGGTGATGGCGTAGTCGCGGTCGTACAGGCGCTGCATGAACGAAGGCAGCAACTGGTAGCCGAGGCGGCGGTCGAAGGGGCCGTCCGCCGGGAACAGGATGGCCTCGCTGGGACCCTGGCGCACCTCGTAGTCCAGGGTCGCGGCGTAGCGTGCCAGCTCGCGTGCCTGCAACCGCGAGGTGTGCGCTTCGTGAAGGACCACGATGCCTACCGCGGCGAGGATCGGCAAGGCGAAGCCGATCAGCATCAGGCGTTGGCGGAGACGGCTTTTTCGAGGAGAAGCGGAGGCAGGGAGACTGCAGGGTTGCAGCTCGGAAGGGTCGTTCGTGGATCGTTCTGATGCACCCATGCTCGCACCGCCTGTAGCTGCGCAATTCATCCGCACCTGGGGGGAAGTCTAGTTGTCCCGCTGCAACCCTGCTGTCATTCGTGCAAGGAAAATCTCCCCGACGGCAATCGGACGACCGAGGATTGGAGCGGCGTGGCGCAGGGGTTAGAGTGTCTGTCTGAGTTCCTTGTGTTTCGGGTCCGGAATGTCGATGCGCACACTTTTCCCCCTTCTCGTCGGTGTCGTCCTGGCGGGTTTCTCCGGCCTCGCGGCGCAGGCCGCGCCGGCACCCTTCTACAAATGGCAGAGCAAGCTCGACGGCCAGGTCGCCTGCATGCAGACCTCGCCGGGAGACGGCTGGGTCAGGCTCGACGGCCCCTACCGCGATCTCCGCTGCCGCGAGCCTCTGCGCTGACCCCATGGAGCGCAGCCGACGGCTCGAGCGCAGCTGGCGCGGCAATGCCGAGGCCTGGGCCCGCGCCGTGCGCGAGGGACGCCTGGAAAGCCGCCGCCTGGCCACCGACGACGCGATTCTCCAGGCGCTGCGCCAGCGCGCGCCGCGGCGCCTGCTGGATATCGGCTGCGGCGAGGGCTGGCTGTGCCGGGCGCTGGCCGGCGAGGTCGGTGAATGCGTCGGCATCGACGCCTCGCCGGAACTGATCGAACTCGCCCGCGCGGCGGGCGGCGGCCGCTTCCGGCGCCTGGCCTACCGCGAGCTGGATGCGGCCTCGGGGCTCGGTCGTTTCGACGCCCTGGTGTGCAATTTCTCCCTGCTCGACGAAGACCTTGCCGGTTGCCTGGCGGCCTGGCCGGCGCTGCTGGAAAGCGGCGGCGAGTTGCTGATCCAGACCCTGCATCCCTGGGCTGCCGGCGACGAGGACTACCGCGACGGCTGGCGCGAGGAGCGCTTCGACGGTTTCGGCGAAGGCTTCCGCGACAGCATGCCCTGGTATTTCCGCACCCTGGAGTCCTGGCTGGCGCTGCTCGACGGCAGCGGCTGGCGCCTGCGGGGCCTGA
Organism: Pseudomonas sp. YA1; assembly: GCF_058680555.1. Taxonomy (NCBI): domain Bacteria; kingdom Pseudomonadati; phylum Pseudomonadota; class Gammaproteobacteria; order Pseudomonadales; family Pseudomonadaceae; genus Pseudomonas; species Pseudomonas sp. YA1. The sequence continues at coordinate 33,695 of NZ_JBZWBG010000031.1, read as the reverse complement.
GCGAAACCGTCCATCCCCGGCTCGGCAGGCCGCTGTCCCTGTTGCTGCGGGCGGGACTCGCCGAGTGAAACCTTTCAGCCCCGCAATGGGCGTTGCAGAGCGCTTACGCCTTTGGTCCAGTTGCCCTGTCGCGGGGCATGACGGCCTCGAAATCTTGTGTAAAACTCCGGCCCGACCTCAGTTGTAGTCGACTCCCGCAATGCCCACGTTCGCTCCACGAGAGCGGACAGCCTCTTCCGGTGTGCAGTCCTGGAACCTATGACGCCCCGTCGTCGCCTGCTGTGCGGTATCGCGCAGGGGCCGCGCCGTTGGCGAAATCCGCTTCCCTACCCCGACCGCACGAGCGAGTCCGCAACTGATCTATCTCAATAACAAAATGAGGTTGTTCCCATGTCGTCTGTCGGCGAACAGAAGGTTCAAGACGGCTCCCTGAAGCGCGAGCTCGGTGAGCGACACATCCGCCTGATGGCGCTCGGCGCCTGTATCGGCGTCGGCCTGTTCCTGGGCTCGGCGAAGGCCATCCAGATGGCCGGCCCGGCCATCATGATCTCCTACATCCTCGGCGGCCTGGCGATCCTGGTGATCATGCGCGCCCTCGGTGAGATGGCGGTGCACAATCCGGTGGCCGGTTCCTTCAGCCAGTACGCCAAGGACTACCTGGGCCCGCTGGCGGGCTTCATCACCGGCTGGAACTACTGGTTCCTCTGGCTGGTGACCTGTGTCGCCGAAATCACCGCCGTCGCCGTCTACATGGGTATCTGGTTCCCCGACGTGCCGCGCTGGATCTGGGCCCTGGCGGCCCTGGCGAGCATGGGCACGATCAACCTCATCGCGGTGCGTGCCTTCGGCGAGTTCGAGTTCTGGTTCGCCCTGATCAAGATCGTCACCATCCTGGCGATGGTGGTGGTCGGCATCGGCATGATCGCCTTCGGCTTCGGCAACGACGGCATCGCCACCGGCATCTCCAACCTCTGGGCCCACGGCGGCTTCATGCCCAATGGCATCCAGGGCGTGCTGATGTCGCTGCAGATGGTGATGTTCGCCTACCTCGGGGTGGAAATGATCGGCCTCACCGCCGGCGAAGCGCGTAACCCGACCAAGACCATTCCCAGCGCGATCAACTCGGTGTTCTGGCGCATCCTGCTGTTCTATGTCGGCTCGCTGTTCGTGATCATGTCGCTCTATCCGTGGAACGAGATCGGCACCCAGGGCAGCCCCTTCGTGATGACCTTCGAGCGCATGGGCATCAAGACCGCCGCCGGGATCATCAACTTCGTGGTGATCACCGCCGCGCTGTCGTCCTGCAACGGCGGCATCTTCAGCACCGGGCGCATGCTCTACAGCCTGGCCCAGCATCGCCAGGCCCCGGCCTTCTTCGGCAAGGCCTCGCGCAGCGGCGTACCGCGCCGGGCGCTGATCCTGTCGATCCTGGCGCTGCTGCTGGGCGTGTTGCTGAACTACCTGGTGCCGGAGAAGGTGTTCGTCTGGGTGACCTCCATCGCCACCTTCGGCGCGATCTGGACCTGGGCGATGATCCTGCTGGCCCAGTTGCGCTTCCGCAAGACGCTCAGCCCGGCCGAGTGCGACAAGCTGCAATACCGCATGTGGCTGTACCCGCTCAGTTCCTACCTGGCGCTGGCGTTCCTGGTGATGGTGGTGGTGCTGATGGCCTTCTTCGAGGACACCCGCATCGCCCTCTACATCGGCCCGCCGTTCATCCTGCTGCTGACCGTCCTGTACTACGCCTTCAACCTGGCGCCGAAGGAGCCTGCCGGCGCCGGCGCGGTAAGCCGCGCGGCGTCCTGAGCGGTGTAGCGCCGGAAAAGAAAGAGGGCCTCGGACGAGGCCCTTTTTTCGTTGCGCCGATATCCGGCCCGGTGCGGCGGATAACGCCGTTGGCGTTATTCGCCCTACCCAGGCTGGGGCATCAGCCCGCCAGCATGCTCAGCATCACCGCCGCCAGCAGGCCGACGTACACCCGCGCATGCAGCGCATCGGGAATCCGCCCGATCAGCGGGGTCGCCAGGCGGATGCCGAGCCAGCCGCCGCCGGCCAGAGCGGCGAAGGCCAGCAAGTCGATGTAGCCGACGAAGCCTCGGCCCAGGCCTTGCTCCTGGTAGCCGGCCAGGACCAGGTAGGTAAGGGTGCCGCCAAGGGCCACCGGCAGGCTCAGCGGGTTGGCCATGGAGGTCGCCTGGGTCATGCTCAGCCCGCAGCGGCGCAGCAGCGGTACGGTCATCACGCTGCCTCCGACGCCGAGGAAGGTGGCGATCGCACCGATCAGCGTTCCGCCCAGGCGCGTCTCGCCGACACCCAGCGGCCGCGCCTGGCGCTCCTCGGCGCGGCTGAGGAAGCCGCGGCGCAACAGGCAGTCGAGGATGGTGATGGCGAGGTAGGCGACGAAGGCCAGGCGGATGAAGTCGCCGCTGGCCAGGCCGACCAGCGCCGCGCCGAGCACCGCGCCGACACCGATGTACGCGCCCAGCGGCCAGACATAGGCGCGCAGCAGACTGCCGGCGCGCCGGTGGCGATAGGTGGCGAGGGCGGCGTTGACGATCATCACGCAGGTCGAGGTGGCCACCGCGACCTGCATGGCCGCCTGGGCCAGCGGGTCGTCGGCGGCGCGACCGAGTTGCAGCAGGTGATAGAGCAGCGGCACCACCACGAAGCCGCCGCCAAAGCCGAACAACACGGCGCTGACCCCGGTGAGGCAGCCGCAGAGAAAGAGCAGGAGATAGAACATGGCGGGTTTCCGGAGCGAGAGCGGAAGGCCAGCTTAGGTGTCCCGGGGTTGGCCCGCTTCGCGAGGTTGGCCAATACTATTCGTGTTTCGGCCAGGTGCTTCGACCATGCGCAACGCTTCCATCGAGCAGTACGACGCCACGCCCCGGGCCGTGGTGGCCATGGGTACCGACTATCCCGACGGCTACCTGCTGCCGCGCCATCGGCACCGTCGCGCGCAATTGCTGTACGGTGCCAGCGGAGTGATGCAGGTGCGTACCGGCGACGCCGGCTGGGTGGTGCCGCCACAGCGCGCGGTGTGGATTCCGCCGGGCGTCGAGCACGAGGTGCGAATGCTCGGGGTGAGCACCCGCAGCCTGTACATCGAGCCCGGCAGCGCCACGGCGATGCCGGCGCACTGCCAGGTGCTGGCGGTGTCGCCGTTGCTGCGGCAACTGTTGCTGGCGGCGGTGGACATGCCCCTGGAATACGACACCGAAGGTCGTGACGGCGCGCTGGCGACGCTGTTGCTCCATGAGCTGGCGGCGGCCGAGACGCTGCCGCTGCACGTGCCCTTGCCGCCCGAGCCGCGCTGGCTGGCGCTTTGCGAGGCGTTCCTCGTCGAGCCCGACATCCGCGCCAGCGCCGAGCGCTGGGCCGGGCTGCTGCATACCAGCCTGCGCAGTTTCAACCGCACCTTCCGTCGCTACACCGGCCTCAGCTTCGGGGCCTGGAAGCAACGCGCCTGCGTGGTGCAGGCACTGGCGCGGCTGGCCGGCGGCGAAACGGTCACCGCCATCGCCCTGGACTGCGGCTACCAGAGCCCGGCAGCCTTCTCGACCATGTTCCGCCGGGTCCTCGGCCAGCCGCCCAGCGCCTTCCAGGCGGGCACGCTCAGATCGCCAGGAGGTCCATGAAGCGGTTCACCGGCGTGGCTTCCAGTGACGCCTGGTGGCTGCACAGGTCGAAGATCCTCTGGCAGCGCTGCGGCGGGAAGCGCGTGGCCAGGTTGGCCTTGAACTTCTCCTGCAGCAGCGGAATGCCTTCGGCGCGCCGGCGGCGATGGCCGAGCGGGTACTCCACGGCGACCTGGCCGGTGCTGCTGCCGTCGTCGAAGAACACTTCCACGGCGTTGGCGATGGAGCGCTTGTCCGCCTCCAGGTATTCACGGCTGTAGCGCGGCTCCTCGACGATCTCCATTTTCTCGCGCAAGCGGTCGATCAGCGGGTGGGCGGCGTGGAAGGCGTCCTCGTAGTGCTCGGCCACCAGGTCGCCGAAGATCAGCGGCACGGCGGTCATGTACTGCAGGCAATGGTCGCGGTCGGCGGGGTTGGCCAGCGGGCCGACCTTGGAAATGATGCGGATCGCCGACTCGTGGGTGGTGATGACGATGCGGCTGATCCGTTGCAGGCGGTCCTTCACCAGCGGATGCAGGCGCACGGCGGCCTCGGCGGCGGTCTGCGCGTGGAATTCGGCGGGGAAGCTGATCTTGAACAGTACGTTTTCCATCACGTAGCTGCCGTAGCCCTGGGGGAAGCTGAAGCGCCGCTTGTCCTCGGGCTTGGTCGCCAGGTCCTTGCTGGTGTGGCTGAACAGGACATCGTAGAAACCCCACTGCGGCGCGCTGAGCACGCCGGGGATGCCCATCTCGCCGCGCAAGGCGATGTCCGCCAGGCGTACGCCGCGGCTCGTCGCGTCGCCAGCAGCCCAGGACTTGCGCGAGCCGGCGTTCGGTGCGTGACGGTAGGTGCGCAGGGCCTGGCCGTCGACGAAGGCGTGGGAGAGGGCGGCCAGCAGTTGCTCGCGGTCGGCCCCCATCAGCTTGGCGCAGACGGCGGTGGACGCGACCTTGACCAGCAGCACATGGTCGAGGCCGACGCGATTGAACGAGTTCTCCAGGGCGATCACGCCCTGGATCTCGTGGGCCATGATCATCGCTTCCAGTACCTGGCGCATGCTCAGCGGCGCTTCGCCGTTGGCCAGGCGTTTCTGCGAGAGGTGGTCGGCGACGGCGAGGATGCCGCCGAGGTTGTCCGAGGGATGGCCCCACTCGGCGGCCAGCCAGGTGTCGTTGTAGTCCAGCCAGCGGACGATGCAGCCGATGTCCCAGGCGGCCTTGACCGGGTCGAGCCGGAAGGAGGTGCCCGGCACCCGCGCGCCGTGCGGGACCAGGGTGCCCTCGACCAGCGGGCCGAGGTGCTTGGTGCATTCCGGGAAGCGCAGCGCCAGCAGGCCGCAGCCGAGGGTATCCATCAGGCAGTTGCGGGCGGTGTCCAGGGCCTCCGCGGAATCGATGCGGTAGTCCAGCACGTAGTCGGCGATGTCCTGCAGGACGGCGTCGTAGTCGGGACGTTGGTTGAGATCGACGTTGGCACTCATCGCGTACTCCAGTGGTTCGTAAGTGGTGGGTTTCCTCTCGGGTCAGGCTGGTTCGGGGATGGTTTTTCTTGTCGTGGCTGCAAGACGCCCCGGCCTTTCGCGGTGGCGGAAGGCCGGAGCAAGGATAGGTCGGTTCAGAAGGCCTCGCCGGGTACGCGCACCCAGCCTTCCATGAGGATTCGCGCGCTGCGGCTCATGATCGCCTTGGTCACCGTCCATTCGCCGTTCGCCTGGCTGGCCTCGGCGCCCACTCGCAGGGTGCCGGAGGGATGGCCGAAGCGTACCGCGCTGCGTTCGCCGCCGCCGGCGGCGAGGTTCACCAGGGTGCCGGGAATGGCCGCGGCGGTGCCGATGGCCACCGCCGCGGTACCCATCATCGCGTGGTGCAGCTTGCCCATGGACAGCGCGCGGACCAGCAGGTCGATATCGCCGGCCGCCACCAGCTTGCCGCTGGCGGTGCGGTAGTCGCGGGGCGGGGCGACGAAGGCGATCTTCGGCGTGTGCTGGCGGGTCGCGGCTTCCTCGGGGGTCTTGATCAGGCCCATGCGCAGGGCGCCGGCGACGCGGATCCGTTCGAAGCGCGCCAGTTGCTGCGGGTCGCCGTTGATCTCTTCGCGCAGCTCGGTGCCGCGGTAGCCGATCTCCTCGGCATTGACGAACACCGTGGGAATCCCGGCGTTGATCATGGTCGCCTTGAAGGTGCCGACCCCCGGCACCTCCAGGTCGTCCACCAGGTTGCCGGTGGGGAACATGGCGCCGCCGTCCTCGCCGTCGTCGGACGGGTCGAGGAATTCCAGCACGATCTCGGCCGCCGGGAAGGTCACTCCGTCCAGCTCGAAGTCGCCGGTTTCCTGGACTTGGCCGCCGCTCACCGGCACGTGGGCGATGATGGTCTTGCCGATATTGGCCTGCCAGATGCGTACCTCGCAGATGCCGTCTTCCGGTATCCGCGCCGGATCCACCAGCCCGGCGTGCAGGGCGAAGGCGCCGGCCCCGGTGGAGAGGTTGCCGCAGTTGCCGCTCCAGTCGACGAAGGGCTTGTCGATGGAGACCTGGCCGTAGAGGTAGTCGACGTCATGGCCCGGCTGGCTGCTCTTCGAGAGGATCACGCACTTGCTGGTGCTGGAGGTGGCGCCGCCCATCCCGTCGATGTGCGCGGCATAGGGGTCGGGACTGCCGATCACCCGCATGAACAGCCGGTCGCGCGCCTCGCCGGGGACCCGGCAGGATTCCGGCAGGTCTTCCAGGCGGAAGAACACGCCCTTGCTGGTGCCGCCGCGCAGGTAGGTGGCGGGGATGCGGATCTGGGGTGGGTGGGCCATGCGTCGTCGTCCTCGGCAATCGAATTCAGGGGCAGCGGATGCGTTCGACAGCCGCTGCCGGTCGTCGGCGGATGACGCTACGCGTCGTCCGTCCTACCAGGGTGTTTCGCCGGCGCCATCAGGCGCCGGCCGCCTCCAGGAAGTCCTGGGCGAAGCGTTGCAGTACGCCGCCGGCTTCGTAGATGGAGACTTCCTCGTCGCTGTCCAGGCGGCAGGTCACCGGCACTTCGAGCCGCTCCCCGTCGCGCCGGTGGATGACCAGGGTCAGGTCGGCGCGCGGCCGGCGAGCGCCGAGCACGTCGAAGGTCTCGCTGCCGTCGATCCCCAGGGTCAGGCGGGTGGTACCCGGCTTGAACTCCAGCGGCAGCACGCCCATGCCGATCAGGTTGGTGCGGTGGATGCGCTCGAAGCCCTCGGCGACGATCGCCTCCACCCCGGCCAGGCGCACGCCCTTGGCCGCCCAGTCGCGCGAAGAACCCTGCCCGTAGTCGGCGCCGGCGACGATGATCAGCGGCTGCTTGCGCTCCATGTAGGTCTCGATGGCTTCCCACATGCGCATCACCTTGCCTTCCGGCTCGACCCGCGCCAGCGAACCCTGCTTCACGCTGCCGTCGGCGTTGCGCACCATCTCGTTGAACAGCTTCGGGTTGGCGAAGGTCGCGCGTTGCGCGGTGAGGTGGTCGCCGCGGTGGGTGGCGTAGGAGTTGAAGTCCTCCTCGGGCAGGCCCATTTTCGCCAGGTATTCGCCTGCCGCGCTGTCGGCGAGGATCGCGTTGGACGGCGACAGGTGGTCGGTGGTGATGTTGTCCGGCAGCACCGCCAGCGGGCGCATGCCGCGCAGGGTGCGTTCGCCGGCGAGGGCGCCTTCCCAGTACGGCGGGCGGCGGATGTAGGTGCTCGTCGGGCGCCAGGCGTAGAGCGGGTCGACCTTCTCGCGCTCGCCGTGGGTGATGTCGAACATCGGGATGTAGACCTGGCGGAACTGCTCGGGCTTCACCGCCGCCCTGACCACCGCGTCGATCTCCTCGTCGCTCGGCCAGAGGTCCTTCAGGCGGATCTCCTTGCCGTCCACCACGCCGAGCACGTCGCGCTCGATGTCGAAGCGGATGGTCCCGGCGATGGCGTAGGCCACCACCAGCGGCGGCGAGGCGAGGAAGGCCTGCTTGGCGTAGGGGTGGATGCGCCCGTCGAAGTTGCGGTTGCCGGAGAGCACCGCGGTGGCGTATAGGTCGCGCTCGACGATCTCCCGCTGGATCGCCGGGTCGAGGGCGCCGGACATGCCGTTGCAAGACGTGCAGGCGTAGGCCACCACGCCGAAGCCGAGGGCTTCCAGGTGCGGCAGCAGGCCGGCTTCGCGCAGGTATTCGGTGACCACCTTGGAGCCGGGTGCCAGCGAGGTCTTCACCCATGGCTTGCGGACCAGGCCGAGGCAGTCGGCGTTGCGCGCCAGCAGGCCGGCGGCGATAACGTTGCGCGGGTTGCTGGTGTTGGTGCAACTGGTGATCGCGGCGATGATCACCGCGCCGTCCGGCATCAGGCCCTCGGCTTCCTCGGCGCGGGCCCGCTCGAGGTTGCCGGCGATGCCTTTCGCCGCCAGTTCGCTGGTGGCGACCCTGGCGTGCGGATTGGACGGGCCGGCCATGTTGCGCACCACGCTGGACAGGTCGAACTTCAGTACCCGCTCGTACTCGGCGTCTACCAGGCTGTCGGACCAGAGTCCGGCGGTGCGCGCATAGGCCTCCACCAGGGCGACCTGCTCGTCGTCGCGGCCGGTGAGGCGTAGGTAGTCGATGGTCTGCTGGTCGATGGCGAACATCGCCGCGGTGGCGCCGTATTCCGGAGCCATGTTGGAGATGGTCGCGCGGTCGCCGAGGGTCAGGCTGGAGGCGCCTTCGCCGTAGAACTCCAGGTAGGCGCCGACCACCTTCTGCTTGCGCAGGAACTCGGTCAGGGCCAGCACCACGTCGGTGGCGGTGATGCCCGGCTGGCGACGGCCGCTCAGCTCGACGCCGACGATGTCCGGCAGGCGCATCCAGGAGGCGCGGCCGAGCATCACGTTCTCCGCTTCCAGGCCGCCGACGCCGATGGCGATCACGCCCAGGGCGTCGACGTGCGGGGTATGGCTGTCGGTGCCCACGCAGGTATCGGGGAAGGCCACGCCGTCGCGCGCCTGGATCACCGGCGACATTTTCTCCAGGTTGATCTGGTGCATGATGCCGTTGCCCGGCGGGATCACGTCGACGTTGCGGAAGGCCTGCTTGGTCCAGTCGATGAAGTGGAAGCGGTCCTCGTTGCGGCGGTCCTCGATGGCGCGGTTCTTGGCGAAGGCCTCGGGGTCGTAGCCGCCGCATTCCACCGCCAGCGAATGGTCGACGATCAGTTGCACCGGCACCACCGGGTTGACCTGGGCCGGGTCGCCGCCCTTGTCGGCGATGGCGTCGCGCAGGCCGGCGAGGTCGACCAGCGCGGTCTGCCCGAGGATGTCATGGCAGACCACCCGCGCCGGGTACCAGGGGAAGTCGAGGTCGCGCTTGCGCTCGACCAGTTGGCGCAGCGAAGCCTCCAGGGTCGCCGGGTCGCAGCGGCGCACCAGGTTCTCGGCGAGCACGCGGGAGGTATAGGGCAGCTTGGCGTAGGCGCCGGGCTGGATCGCCTCGACCGCCTCGCGGGCGTCGAAGTAGTCCAGGCGGGTGCCGGGGAGCGGTTTGCGGTGTGCGCTGTTCATGGCTCGGACTCAATCACGGGGTGTTCGGAAGCGTGTCGCTCGCGCCGTGGCGCAGCCCACGCCGGCCTTTCGAATTCTGGGTGCGGCAACCGTCCGGCGCGCTCGTGTTCGGCGCGCCGGACGGCGTGGATCAGCGTTGCTCCAGCGGCACGAACGCGCGCTGCTCGACGCCGGTGTACTCGGCGCTCGGGCGGATGATGCGGTTGTTGGCGCGCTGTTCGAAGACGTGGGCGGTCCAGCCGCTGGTCCGCGAGCAGACGAAGATCGGCGTGAACAGCTTGGTCGGGATGCCCATGAAGTGATACGCCGAGGCGTGGTAGAAGTCGGCGTTGGGGAACAGCTTCTTCTGCTCCCACATGGTCTTGTCGATGGCTTCGGAAACCGCGAACAGGACCTTGTCGCCGACCTCGTCGGCGAGCTGCTTCGACCAACCCTTGATCACTTCGTTGCGCGGGTCGGAATCCTTGTAGATGGCATGCCCGAAGCCCATGATCTTGTCCTTGCGCTCGAGCATCTTCAGCAGCTCGGCGGTGGCTTCCTGCGGCGAAGAGAAGCGTTCGATCAGTTCCATCGCCGCCTCGTTGGCGCCGCCGTGCAGCGGGCCGCGCAGCGAGCCGATGGCGCCGGTGACGCAGGAGTACAGGTCGGACAGGGTCGAGGCGCAGACCCGCGCGGTGAAGGTGGATGCGTTGAACTCATGCTCGGCGTAGAGGATCAGCGAGACGTTCATCACCTTCACGTGCAGCTCGCTGGGCTTCCTGCCGTGGAGCAGGGCGAGGAAGTGCCCGCCGATGGTCGGCTCGTCGCTGTTGCAGTCGATGCGCTGGCCTTCGTGGGTGAAGCGGTACCAGTAGGTCATGATCGCCGGGAAGGCGGCGAGCAGGCGGTCGGCGACGTCGCGCTGCTGGTCGAAGCTCAGCTCCGGTTCCAGGGTGCCGAGGACCGAGGCGCCGGTGCGCATCACGTCCATCGGGTGGGCGTCCTTCGGAATCCGTTCGAGAACTTCCTTCAGCGCCTGCGGCAGGTCGCGCTGGCCCTGGAGCTTCTTCAGGTAGGCGTCGAGCTGTTGCTTGTTCGGCAGTTCGCCGTAGAGCAGCAGGTAGGCGACTTCCTCGAAGATCGCCGCCGCCGCCAGGTCGCGGACGTCGTAGCCACGGTAGGTCAGGCCGGCGCCTTCCTGGCCGACGGTGGACAGGGCTGTCTGGCCGGCCACCTGGCCACGCAGGCCGGCGCCACTCAGTACTTTTGCTTCAGCCATTGCTCTCTCCTTTCTTGAATTTTTTCTGGATGCTGCAACTCGGTTTCACGGGGTTCGCGGACCGGCGCTCAGGCGCACGCCGGGCTCGATGCTCAGGCGTTCTTCTTCTGCGCGAAGAGCGCGTCGAGCTTCTGCTCGAAGCTGTGGTAATCGATGCGATCGTACAGCTCCATGCGGGTCTGCATGGTATCGATCACGTTCTTCTGGGTGCCGTCGCGACGGATCGCGGTGTAGACGTTCTCCGCCGCCTTGTTCATGGCGCGGAAGGCCGACAGCGGGTAGAGCACCAGGGACACGTCGGCGGAGGCCAGTTCGTCGGTGGTGAACAGCGGGGTGGCGCCGAACTCGGTGATGTTGGCCAGCACCGGCACCTTCACCGCGGCGGCGAACTCCTTGTACATGGCCAGTTCGGTCATGGCTTCCGGGAAGATCATGTCGGCGCCGGCCTCGACGCAGGCGCAGGCGCGGTCGATGGCGGCCTGCAGGCCTTCCACGGCCAGCGCGTCGGTGCGCGCCATGATCACGAAGGAGTCGTCGCTGCGGGCATCGACGGCGGCCTTGATGCGGTCGACCATCTCCTGCTGCGAGACGATCTCCTTGTTCGGCCGATGGCCGCAGCGCTTGGCGCCGACCTGGTCCTCGATATGCATCGCGGCGGCGCCGAACTTGATCATCGACTTCACCGTGCGGGCGACGTTGAACGCCGAGGAGCCGAAGCCGGTGTCGACGTCCACCAGCAGCGGCAGGTCGCAGACGTCGGTGATCCGGCGCACGTCGGTGAGCACGTCGTCGAGGCCGCTGATGCCCAGGTCCGGCAGGCCCAGGGAACCGGCAGCGACGCCGCCGCCGGACAGGTAGATGGCCTTGAAGCCGGCGCGCTTGGCCAGCAGGGCGTGGTTGGCGTTGATGGTGCCGACCACCTGCAGCGGGTGCTCGGTGGCCACGGCTTCGCGGAAGCGCTGGCCGGGGGTAAGGGACGTCTGGCTCATCACGGACCTCTTAGACGGTGGAGGAAGCGGAGGCGAGCTTCGCCGGCTGGGGTTCCAGCTGGCGCTCGATATTGCGGCGCGACGCACTGATGTGGCGGCGCATCAGCAGCTCGGCCAGTTCGCCGTCACGGTCGGCGATGGCGTCGAGAATGCGGTGGTGTTCGGCGAAGGCCTGGCGCGGCCGGTTCGGTGTGGTCGAGTACTGGATGCGGTACATCCGCACCAGTTGGTAGAGCTCGCCGCAGAGCATGCGGGTGAGGGTGGCGTTGCCGCTGCCCTGGATGATCCGGTAGTGGAAGTCGTAGTCGCCTTCCTGCTGGTAATAGCCGCGCCCGGCCTGGAACGCCTCGTCGCGCTCGTGGGTGTCGAGCACCCGGCGCAGTTCGTCGATCTCGGCCTGGCTCATGCGCTCGGCGGCCAGTCGGCAGGCCATGCCTTCCAGGGACTCGCGGATCTCGTAGAGTTCGATCAGCTCGGCGTGGCTCAGCGACACCACCCGCGCCCCGACATGCGGCACCCGCACCAGCAGGCGCAGGCCTTCCAGGCGGTGGATCGCCTCGCGCAGCGGGCCGCGGCTGATGCCGTAGGTGCGCGCCAGCTCCGGCTCGGAGATCTTGCTGCCCGGCGCGATCTCGCCGCTGACGATGGCGCTCTGGATCTTGCGGAAGACGTGTTCCGACAAGGTCTCGCCGTCGTCATGGGCAATTTCGAGAGGGGGCGGGTTCTGGGTCATGGTACTGGCTGTCTGGGTCGATGTGTCGACAATGTTTGCGAAAGCTACCGCCTGGATTGCGTGGGGTCAATCATTCGTCGCTTGATTGTCGACAATCGTCTAATGCATCGCTGGTCTATGCTTTCCCCTCCAGCCGCTGTGCCAGGAGAGAGTTTCGTGGGCATCTATGACCGTTACGTGTTGCCGCGCCTGATCGACTTCGCCTGCGGCATGGGCGACGTGATGAAGCAGCGTTCGCTGCTGGTGCCGCGCGCCCATGGGCGGGTGCTGGAGATCGGTCTGGGCACCGGGCTCAACCTGGGCTTCTACGACGCGGCGAAGGTGTCGGCGATCGTCGGCGTCGACCCGGCCGCGCAAATGCAGGCGCTGGCCCGCGAGCGCGCGGCGCAAATCGGCATCCCGGTGGAAATGGTCGCCCTCGAGCTTGGCGAGATCCGCGCCGAGGCGGAAAGCTTCGACACCATCGTCTGCACTTTCACCCTTTGTTCCATCGCCGCGCCGCTGCCGGCGCTGGGCGAGATGCGTCGGGTGCTGAAGCGTGGCGGCGAATTGCTGTTCTGCGAGCACGGGCGCGCGCCGGACGCCTCGGTGCTGGCCTGGCAACGGCGCCTGACGCCCTGGTGGAAACCGCTGGCCGGCGGTTGTCACCTGGACCGCGACATGCCGGCCTTGCTGCGCGAGGCCGGCTTTCGCATCGACGAGCTGGAACAGGGCTACCTGCCCGGGCCGCGGCCGATGACCTACGTCTACCGCGGCGTCGCGCGCTGAATCCGGGCGGCGCTCAGAGCGCCTTGGGCAAGGGCGCGAACAGCGCGTCGATATCGGCCTCGTCGAGCTTCCAGCCGTCGCCGTTGCCTTCGCTGAACAGGCCGTCGGCGAGGGCGGCCTTTTCCTGCTGCAGGTGCTGGATCTTCTCTTCCACCGTGCCGCGGGCGATCAGCCGGTAGACGAACACCGGCTTGTCCTGGCCGATGCGGTAGGCGCGGTCGCTGGCCTGATTCTCCACCGCCGGGTTCCACCAGGGATCGTAGTGGATCACGGTGTCCGCCGCGGTCAGGTTGAGGCCGACCCCGCCTGCCTTCAGGCTGATCAGGAACACCGGCACCTTGCCGCTCTGGAAGCGCTGTACCGGGGCGCGGCGGTCGCGGGTCTCGCCGGTCAGCAGGACGTAGTCGACGCCGCGCTGGCGCAGGGCGTCCTCGATCAGCGCGAGCATCGAGGTGAACTGCGAGAACAGCAGGACCCGGCGACCCTCGGCGATCAGTTCGTCGAGCATGTCGAGCAGGTAGGCCAGCTTGCCCGAGCTGAGCGCCCGGCCGCTGCGCGCGCCGTCTTCCTGGCGTTGCAGCAGGCGCGTGTCGCAGCAGACCTGGCGCAGCTTGAGCAGCGCCTCGAGGATCACGATGCGGCTGCGCGCCAGGCCGCGCCGGGCGATCTCCTCGCGGACCTTGCGGTCCAGCGCCAGGCGCACGGTCTCGTAGAGTTCGCGTTGCGCCTCGCTGAGTTCGACGAACTGGGTGAACTCGCTCTTCGGCGGCAGTTCCGAGGCCACCTGTTCCTTGGTCCGTCGCAGCAGGAACGGCCGCAGGCGCGCGGCCAGGTGGCTGAGGCGTGCCTCGTCGCCGTGCTTCTCGATCGGCGTGCGGTAGTCCTGGGCGAACTGGCGGGCGTCGCCGAGCCAGCCGGGCATCAGGAAATGGAACAGCGACCAGAGTTCGCCGAGGTGGTTCTCCAGCGGCGTGCCGGTCAGGCACAGGCGATGCCGTGCCGCCAGCTCGCGGGCGGCGACGGCGGCCTTGGTGGTGGCGTTCTTGATGTTCTGCGCCTCGTCGAGGATCAGCAGGTGGAACCGCCGCTTGCCCAGCTCAGCGGCGTCGCGTGGCAGCAGGGCATAGGTGGTCAGCACCAGGTCGTGCTCGTCGATACGGGCGAAGTCGCGGCGCCGGCCGGCGCCGTGCAGGGCCAGCACGCGCAGATCGGGAGCGAAGCGCTCGGCCTCGTCCAGCCAGTTGGGGATCAGGCTGGTGGGCATCACCACCAGCGCCGGCGTGTCGAGCCGCCCGGCCTGCTTTTCCAGGAGCACGTGGGCCAGCGACTGCAAGGTCTTGCCCAGCCCCATGTCGTCGGCCAGCACGCCGCCGCTGTCGAGTTCGCGCAGGGTCTGCATCCAGCTCAGGCCTTCGAGCTGGTAGGGCCGCAGTTCGGCGCGCAGGCCTTGCGGCGGGGTCGCCGGACGAGCCTGGAAACTGCGCAGGCGGCGGGCGAAGTCGCGCAGGTTGTCGCCGCCCTCCCAGGCCAGCGGCAACTCGTCGAGATCGGCCAGGCGCGCCGCGTCCGGTGCGCCCAGGCGCAGCTTGCGCTGCGGTTCGGGGTCGCCCAGGTAGAAGTCGGAAAGCGTCGCCAGCACCGGCTTCAGGCGGCCGAAGGGCAGCGCCACGCGCAGCGGCGGGTTGAGTTCCAGGCGCAGCACCAGTTGCTCTTCGTCGGCGTGCCGGGCGAGGGCGCGCGGATCGAGCAGGGCCGGACTGCGGCGGATCAGCTCGGTCAGAGCCGGCAGCAGGCTGACCCGCTGTCCGGCGACCTGGATGCCCAGTTCCAGCTCGAACCACTGGCGGTCGTCGGCTTCCTCGACCTCGGCGTACCAGGCGTCGATGGGCGTCAGGTCGTAGGCGAAGTCAGCGCGGATGTCGATGAACCAGCCCTGCTGGCGCAGGCGCGGCAGGTCGTCCTGCATGAAGTGCAGCCAGGCGTTGTCGCCGGGCAGTTCGAACATCTCGCCGGCGCTTTCCTCGAGCGCGTCGCTGCGCCGGGTCGCCGGCTTGAAGCCGAGGCGGCGCAGGGTCTCGCGGTATTCCTGCTCGTGCGCCGGACGCCGTTCGATACGCCGCTGGGCCTCCCGTGGCTCGCTGCCGGGACGCCCGGAAACCGCCTCGCCGGCATAGATGAAGGCCAGCGCCGCGCGGTGCCGGGAAATGCTCTGCATGCGTCCGCTGCGCAGGTCGTAGCCGCTGTGCACGTGGCTGCCGAGGGTCAGCCGCGCATACGGCCGGGCCGGGTCGATGGCCAGGCTGAGCTGGGTGTCTGGGGCGGAGGGTGAAGTCATCCGGTATGTCCTTCGGCGGAACCAGCCGAAACCGCAAACAGCCGATATTACCAAGCTCGACGCGCTTGCGCAGAGCGGAGATGGACGTATGGCGAGGCGGGCGGGGACGGCGGGATACGACCCGCTCTCGTCGGACCCCGGCAATCCCAGGCGTGCCGCGACCTGGCGGTCGTCCGGAGCAAGTACAAATGCGAACGTAATTGAGATACAGTCGCAAACCTTCCGAATCGACGACCGCCTCGCCACCCGCGAGCGCGGCGTCGCCGTGCCAGCCAGACGAGGTAGCGACGATGCAAGGCCCTGTTTCCACCCGGGACGCCGCCCCATGACCAGCCAGGCCCTGGCCGGCGGACTATCCGTCACCGGCCGCATCCTCGTCGCGGTCCTGCTTGGCTACGCGCTGGCCTATGCGGTCACCGCCTGCCTGAGCATCTACCTGCCGCTGCCGCGTCCCGACCGGGTCTCGTTCGGCAGCCTCGGCTGCTTCGCCGTGTGGGTCGCGGCCATCGTCTACGCCTTCGCCGCGCGCAGCGCCTGGCGCGCCTGCTGGGTGCTGGCGCTGGCCAGCCTGGCGCTGGGCGGCCTGGCCTGGCTCGGCCTCGACTACGGAGCGCGTCCATGAACCTGCGTCAATCGATGTCCGGCCTGCATACCTGGTCGGGGCTGCTGGTCAGCTGGCTGCTGTTCGTCATCGTCTTCGCCGGCAGCCTGGCCAGCTTCGACAAGGAGCTGACCCGCTGGATGCAGCCGGACCTGCACCTGCCCGGCGCGCAGTCGCTGGGCGCCGACCAGGTGCGCGACTGGTTGCGCCAGCGCGCGCCCGATGCCCATGCCTGGTGGATGCTGCCGCCGAGCGAGCGGGCGCCCTACTGGAACGCCGGCTGGGAGCCGCGCGACGGTAGCGAGTTCAAGGTCTTCCAGCTGGACGCGGTGAGCGGCCAGCCGCTGCCGAAGACGGTCGGCGGCGAGTTCTTCTTCACCCTGCACTACGACCTGCACGCCGGCATGGTCGGCCTGTACATCGTCGGCATCGCCGGGATGCTGATGCTGGTGGCGCTGGTCAGCGGGACCATCGTGCACCGGCGGATCTTCAAGGACTTCTTCACCCTGCGCCCGCAGGCGGCGCGGCAGCGCGCCTGGCTCGACGCGCATAACGTGCTGGGGGTGATCGGCCTGCCGTTCCACCTGATGATCGCCTACACCGGCCTGGTGATCTTCATCGTCTACTACATGCAGGCGGGCCTGCAGGTGGTCTACCAGAACGATGGCGAGCGCTTCTTCCATGAAGTGCAGGGCTCCTACGAACGCGAGGAAGTCGGCCGCCCGGCGGGGCCGCCGGCGTCCATCGATGGCCTGATCGTCGAGGCCGGCAAGGTCTGGGGCGACGGCGGCGCGCCGGGCTGGATCAGCGTCCACCATCCCTATGACGAGGCGGCCACCGTGGACATCCGCCGGCGCGACGCCTCGCGCATCCTCGACGACCAGCGCACGGTCAACTTCGATGCCTCCAGCGGCGAACTGCTGCATGCCCAGCCGTCCTATGCGCCCGGCTACGCCACCTACGGCTGGCTGACCGGCCTGCACATGATCCAGTGGGGCGGCCAGTTGGTGCGCTGGATGTACCTGTTGCTCGGGCTGTCCGGGGCGATGATGATCTTCGGCGGGTTGCAGGTCTGGCTGGCCAAGCGCGAGGCCCGCGGCAGTCGCGGCGTTGGTCTGGTGCGGGCGCTGAACCTGGCGGTCTGCGGCGGCCTGCCGCTGGCCAGCCTGGCGCTGCTGTGGGGCAACCGCCTGCTGCCGACGCCACTGGCCGGCCGCGACACCTGGGAGATCCGCGTGTTTTGCGCCAGTTGGGTGCTGGTCGCGCTGTGGGCCATCGTCCGCCGCAACAGCGGGACCCTCGGTCGCACGCAACTGCGCCTCGCCGCCGTGCTGGCGCTGGGCCTGCCGCTGCTCGGCCTGCTGCGTAGTCCGGAAGGCAACCTGTTGGCCAGCCTGCAGCGCGGTGACTGGGTGCTGGCCGGCGTCGACCTCAGCCTGCTGGGCTTCGGCCTGCTCTGCGCCTGGCTCGGCTGGCGACGTCGGCAAGCGTCGAGCAAGCCCGCCCGGCGACGCCTGAACGTCCAGGAGGTGGCCTGATGCTGCTGGTCTTCGGCCTCAACCTGCTGGCCTTCACCGCTCTCTGCCTGGCCATGAACCGCCACCACAAGAACCTCCTCGGCCACCAGCCGTCGGCTTCCCGGGTGCTTCTGCTACGCGGCGTGGCGCTGCTCGACCTGGGCCTGGCGCTGGCCTTCTCGATCCACCGGCAGGGCGTGGAGATCGGCATCGTCTTCTGGTCCTGCCTGCTGATGCTGGCGGCCGGCACGCTGGTCCTGCTGCTCGCCTGGCGGCCACGCTGGGCATTGCCTTGCGCCGCCGGAGTGCCGTTGCTCGGCGGGGTGCTGGCGCTGCTGCGCTGAAGGGCGCGCCGCCCATCCGTGCCTCGGGGGCGGCCCGGTCCAGCGTCTATGCTGGTGGTCGTGCTTTCCCCCGGAGGTATGCGCCATGCACACGCCCGCCAGCAACACCGTCGCCAGCGTCATTCCCTGCCTGCGTTACCGCGATGCGCCGGCCGCCATCGACTGGCTGTGCCGGACCTTTGGCTTCCAGCGCAAGCTGGTGGTGCCCGGCGAGGACGGACAGGTGCTCCACGCCGAGTTGACCTACGCCAGCCCGAACGGCGCCAACGGCATGCTGATGCTCGGCTCGAGCGTCCGCGACAACGCCTACGGTCGGCTGATGCGGCACGTCGACGAAGCCGGCGGCAATACCCAGAGCCTCTACCTGGTGGTCGCCGATCCCGACGCCCTGTTCCGCAGCGCCCAGGTCGCCGGCGCCGAGATCGTCATCGACATCAAGGACGAGGACTACGGCGGTCGCGGCTTCACTTGCCGCGATCCGGAGGGCCACGTCTGGAGCCTCGGCAGCTATGATCCCTGGGCATGAGGCCCCGTCCATTCACCACAGGAGACGCTGCATGAAAACGCTCACGCTGATCGATGGCCAGGAGGTCGCCGCCATCGGCCAGGGTACCTGGCATATCGGCGAGCAGCCCGGCGAACGCAAGCGCGAGGTCGCGGCGCTGCGCGAAGGCATCGAGCTGGGGATGACGCTGATCGATACCGCCGAGATGTACGCCGAGGGCGGCGCCGAGGACGTGGTCGGCGCGGCTATCGCGGGACGCCGCGAAGAGGTCTTCCTGGTCAGCAAGGTCTACCCGCACAACGCCAGCCGCAAGGGGCTGCCGGCGGCCTGCGAGCGCAGCCTGCGCCGGCTCGGTTGCGAAACCATCGACCTCTACCTGCTGCACTGGCAGGGCCGGTATCCGCTGGAGGAAACCATCGAAGCCTTCGAGCGGTTGCGCGACCAGGGCAAGATCCTGCGCTGGGGCGTGTCCAACTTCGACCTGGGCGACATGTACGAACTGGACGGCAGCGCCTGTGCCGCCAACCAGGTGATGTACAACCTGGAGGAACGCGGTATCGAATACGACCTGCTGCCCTGGTGCCAGGAGCGCGGCATGCCGGTGATGGCCTACTGTCCGGTGGGGCAGGGCGGCAGGCTGCTACGGCACCCGGCGCTCGGCGAGATCGCCGCGCGCCACGACGCCAGCAGCGCCCAGGTCGCCCTGGCCTGGCTACTGGGGCAGGGGGTGATCGCGATCCCGAAGGCGGTGACGTCCGCTCACATCCGCCAGAATGCGGCGGCGGCCGACCTGGAACTGAGCGCCGACGACCTGCGGGCGCTCGACCAGGCGTTCCCGCCGCCTACCCGCAAGCGAAACCTGGCGATCGTCTGAGTGGAGTACAGGAGAAACGGCCTGCGCTTGTTTCCCCTGGCCGCGGGAATATGACGAAGTTGGCGAGGAAATATTTAAAAAGGAATAAGTAAATATTTATTTCCTGTGTGGGAACTTTCTTCAACTTAACCTGTACTTTTCGCTGTCCCACAAAAAAGCCCCGTCGGGGACGGGGCTTTTCCTTGCATTCGCGCTGATGCTTGCATGATTCAGGCAGCCAGTGTTTTCTTGCGAACTCGATTGATCACTTCTTCCATTTTGCCGGAGTCGTCGTACTGCTCCGGATACAGGCGCTCGCTGTGGCAGGCCACGCCATGCTGGTCAACGATGGTGAAACTGAAGTTTCCTTTACGAGTTGCCTGGATCAGGCAGTCGAACGGCGCAAATGCGGCGGTTAGGGTGCGAATTGCATCCTGAGTACGATGTTGAATAGACATATTCTTATGTTCCTTTACTTTCACGCTTATGGAGCAGCGTATATTGCAAATGTTCCCGCTCCGTGACAGTGCCAAGAAAGCTTTGTGTCGGGGGAACGTACTGGTTATGCCGGCTTTTTTCGAAAAGAGCAAGCTGGCAGTTCAGGTACTAATCAGAGGATCGATTGGCAGGAAAGTTTCCAGGCCAGGATCCTGATCAATCTGCGGGTGGTATTGCGGGACGCCGGTCTTCCCATCGGCCCTGCGTGGCAGGGGATTGCTTCAGAAGAGTGGCGACCGAAGAACCATCGGAAGGCTGTAACCCTGATGGTAGAGCCCTTTTCATCTGTGGGCCCGGTCGTGGGGTAAAGCCTGATTGACTTTCAGTTTGGTACGCAGTCCCGGATTCTATGTCTTTCGACGAAGAAAGGCCAGGACATTTTTTGAACAGATGTCGCCCCGGCGGCGGGAATGTTTGAGCATTTGTTTCGGCGGACGCCTGCCAACCGGGCAAAGGTTATGGGCCTGGCGTCGGCGGCGCGTGGCAGGATTGCCGTTCCATCGCCGCGCCGAGGTTATCCATGCCGTCGCCCGCTCGCACGCTGCTCCTGGCCTTCGTGTCCGCCTGGTTCCTGCTGGGTGGGCTGGGCCATTTCGTCTTCACCGATTTCTTCGTCGGCATCGTCCCGCCCTACGTGCCCTGGCCGCTGGCGGCGGTGTGGGTCAGCGGGGTCTTCGAACTGCTCGGCGCCGCCGCCCTGCTGGTGCCGGCATGGCGCCGGCTGGCGGCGTGCGGGCTGTTCATCCTGACCCTCTGTGTGACCCCGGCCAACCTCTACATGTGGCAGCACCCCGACCTGTTCCCATCCTTCCCGCCGACGCTGCTGGCCGCTCGCCTGGCGTTGCAGGCGTTCCTCCTCGGCTGCATCCTGGCGCTGATGCTGGCGCGGGACGAGGCGCCGCTGGCACGACGCTAGGCGCAGGCGAAAAAAAGCCACTGTGCGGGGGTGGACAGTGGCCGGGAATGCCAGGAGATGGAGGAGCAATCGGACCTGGCGTGGATAGAGTAGTAGCCGCTCTGTCGAGGGTCTGTATGGCTATTGGTGAACTTTGTGAAGAAGTGCAAAGTAGAGCGGCCAACGGACGAACGGTGTTGCACGCGGCGGGACGCTCGCGGTAGTTTTTTCCCATGATCACGTTTCCCGTGGTCGCCCTCGAAGCCCGGCCCCAGCGCCGGGCTTCGTCGTTTCCGCCCGCCGCGCAACCGGACGCAGCGGGCGGCGACCGGTGCGAAAGGCTCTGGGGTGCGCCCGCACGGCGTCCGGCCAACTTAAAGTTCGGTTGTGCCGACTGCTGTCATAACGCCATCGTTCAGTGGCCTCGGTGAGCCCCCGTACCCCCAGTTCGCTGGGGCTTGCCTTTGGTGTATCCCTTTTGCCCGGCCGCGTGCCGGGCTTTTTTATGCCCGGTCTTCTTCCTTCCGGTTTAGCCGGGGCCCGCGTTTCCTCGGCCGGCCCCTGAACCTCATCGCTGCATCGACGTCCCTAGCTACAGGCGAGCCTGTGGCCGGAGGCTTTCCATCATCCGCAAAAAGGTGAAAACCATGCTGACCATCGACTACAACAGCTATCGCACCACTACCCCCTACGGCAAACGCGTGCGCTTCCTGGTGCTGCACTACACCGCGCTCGACTTCGCCGCCTCGGTCAAGGCGCTGACCACCGGCGCCGCCAGCGCCCACTACCTGATCCCGGCGCCGCACGACCCCAGCTACAAGGCCGCCGGCTTCAAGGGCCAGCGCATCTTCAACCTGGTCGCCGAGGAAGACCGCGCCTGGCACGCCGGCGTCAGCGGCTGGGCGCGCCGCGACAACCTCAACGACACCTCCATCGGCATCGAGATCGTCAACCTCGCCCGCGACGACGACGGCGTGTTCACCTTCCCCGACTACGAGCGCTCGCAGATCAACGCACTCAAGCAACTGGCGAAGAACATCCTGCAGCGCTACCCGGACATGACCCCGAAGAACGTGGTCGGCCACTCCGACATCGCCGTCGGGCGCAAGTCCGACCCGGGTCCGAAGCTGCCCTGGAAGGAACTCTACGAGGCCGGTATCGGCGCCTGGTACGACGATGCCACCCGCGATCGCTATCGCGAAGGCTTCGAGCGCGACGGCCTGCCGCCGCGCGCCGACCTGCTGGAGGCGTTCCGCCTGTACGGCTATGCGCTGCCGGCGACGGTCGACGACGCCTACTTCGCCAGCCTGCTGCGCGCCTTCCAGATGCATTTCCGCCCGGAGAACTACGACGGCGCGCTGGATGTGGAGACGGCGGCGATCCTCTACGCTCTGAACGAGAAATACCCGGCCTGAGCCATTCACCGCGAGCGGCCGCCCGATGCGGCGGCCGCTCCCTTGCCCACCCCCATGGAGGACTTGCCATGACTGCCGTCGCACAGGTCGTCGCCAAGGCGGAAATGCTGATCCGCCGCCCCATCGCCGAGGTCTTCGAAGCCTTCGTCGATCCGGCCATCACCGCCAGGTTCTGGTTCAGCCGCGGCGATGCCCGCCTCGAAGCCGGGAAACGGCTGCGCTGGCACTGGGACATGTACGGGGTTTCCCAGGAAATCGAAGTGAAAGACCTGCAAACGAACCGCCGCATCCTCATCGAATGGCCGAATGGCGACAGCAACCCTTCCCAGGTGGAGTGGCTGTTCGAGGAACTGCCCGGCGCCGGGACCTTCGTCAGCATCCGCAACAGCGGTTTCGTAGGCACCCCGGAAGAGGTCATCCCGCGGGTGGTAGATGCCACCGAAGGTTTCACCCTGGTGCTGGCCGGGCTCAAGGCCTGCCTGGAGCACGGTATCGCCTTGAACCTGGTGGCCGCCCGTTTTCCCCGCGGTCTCGATGGCTGAGCATTGCCTGAGTGCGCGTCCCGCACCGCGCAGCGTGCCCTCAGGCAATGCTCAGCCGAACGCGAAGTCGGCCAGCAGTTGCAGGTTCAGGCCGACGATCGCCAGCGCTACCGCCCAGGCCAGCCACCGGGTCCCGGCGCCGATCGCCAGCGGGCCCATCAGGCGCCGGTCGGAAACGAACTGTAGCAGCGGGATCACCGCCAGCGGCAACTGCATCGACAGGATCACCTGGCTGAAGATCAGCAGCCGCGTGGTGCTGTCCTCGCCGTAGAGCAGGGTCACCAGCAGCACCGGCAGCACCGCGACGCCACGGGTCAGCAGGCGCCGCGCCCAGGGCGCCAGGCGCAGGCGGAGGAAGCCCTCCATGACGATCTGCCCGGCCAGGGTGGTGGTGACCGTCGAGTTGAGGCCGGACGCGAGCAGCGCCACGGCGAACAGCAGCGAGGCGAGTTCCAGGCCGAGCAATGGCGAGAGCAGCGCGTGGGCCTGCTCGATATCGACCACTTCGGTGTGCCCGTTGCGGTGGAACACGCTGGCGGCGACGATCAGGATCGCCGCGTTGACCAGCAGCGCCAGGGTCAGCGCCAGGCTGCTGTCGGCCACCGCCCAGCGCAGCGCCTGGCGCTTGCCGGCGAGGCTGCGCGGGTAGGCGCGGCTCTGCACCAGTGAGGAATGCAGGTAGAGGTTGTGCGGCATGACGGTCGCGCCGACGATGCCGATCGCCAGGTACAGGGCAGCCGGATCGCTGAGCACCCGCGGGCTCGGCAAGAACCCTTGGAGCACCTCGCCGAGTTCGGGACGCGAGAGCAGCAACTGTACCGCGAAGCAGGCGAAGATCAGTGTCAGCAACGCCACCACGAAGGCCTCCAGCGGCCGCTGGCCACGTCCGATCAGCACCAGCACCAGCAGCGCGTCGCCCACGCAGAGCAACGCGCCCCAGGCCAGCGGCAGGCCGAACAGCAGCTTCAGGGCGATGGCGGTGCCGATCACCTCGGCCAGGTCGCAGGCGATGATCGCCGTCTCGCAGGCCAGCCACAGCAGGCGGCAGGTGCTCGGCGAGTAGCGTTCGCGGCAGGCCTGGGCCAGGTCCAGGCCGCTGGCGATGCCCAGGCGCGCGGACAGCGCCTGCAGCAGCATCGCCATCAGGCTGGAGAGCAGGATCACCGAGAGCAGCAGGTAGCCCAGCTGCGCGCCGCCGGCGACGTCGGTGGCCCAGTTGCCCGGGTCCATGTAGCCCACCGCGACCAGGTAGCCGGGGCCGGCGAAGGCCAGCAGGCGGCGCCACCAGTGGCCGCCACCGGGGACTTCGACCGGCTGGGCGCGACCGGGCTCGGCGGCCTGGGGGGCCGGGGTATCCTTCGCGGACATGACGAAGCTCCTGCCGGACGCGTGCCGGCGCTGCGCGCGCCTTTCCCGGCGCGCCGTGGCGCGCAGGTTGGGCGAGCGGTTCAGGGGGCAGGAAGGAGGAAGTCGGTCAGGCCGAGGCCGCCAGTTGCCGGTGCAGGTCCGGCAGGTCGCTGGCGATCAGGTCCCAGTCCTGCTCGGCGGCGAGGTCCTGGGTCTGGCCGGGGCCGTATTCCAGCGGCCGGGCGATGAACGCGGTCTTCAGGCCGAGGGCGCGCGCGGCCTTGAGGTCGTAGTTGTGCGCCGCGCAGAGCATCACCTCCTGCGGCGGCAGGTCGAGCAGGCGGCAGGCGCCGAGGTAGACCTGCGGGTCGGGCTTGTAGTGGCCGAACAGGTCGGCGCACAGCAGCATGTCCCAGGGCAGCCCGGCGTGCCGCGCGACGTCGAGCATAAGCGCGGTGTTGCCGTTGCTCAGCGCGGCGAGCCAGTAGTCGGCCTTCAGCGCGTGCATCCCGGCGAGCGTGTCCGGCCACGGCCGCAGGCGGTGCCAGAAGCCAGTGATGCGTTGCAGCAGGGCCTCGTCCAGCGCCAGGCCGAACTCTCCGGCCAGGGCCTCGAGACTCTGCCGGTGCAACTGGTCGAGGTGCTGCCAGGGCGCCTGGCCGTTGCGTACCCGGTCCATCGCCGGCTTGTATTGCTGGCGCCAGCGGTCGGTCAGTTCCACGCAGGGCAGGGTCCCGCCGAGTTCGCGCTCCAACGCCTGGAACTGCTCGATCAGGCTGGAACGCCAGTCCACCAGGGTACCGAACACATCGAACAGGATCGCGCGCATCGTGCCTCCTCGGCCGTGGCCGTCATCGCTTCAGTGCTTCTGTGGCAGCGCGGTGGGCAGGCCGCGGCCGCTCCAGGCGGTGACCACAAGGGCTACCGCCGCCATCAGGCAGAGCGCCAGCCAGCCGGGGACGAAGCTGTGGCTGAAGTCCTTGAGCAGCCCCAGCGCCGGCGGCGCGAGAACGATCGCCAGCTGGTTGATGGCCATCGCCAGGCCGAGGGCGAAGCCGGTCTTGCCGACCGGCGCGGTATCCGCCACATAGGCCACCCAGGGACCGTACCAGCCGAAGCCGAAGAAGCCCAGCCAGGCCACTACCAGGCCCATCCCCAACGGCGATTGCAGGGGCAGCAGGACCAGCGCCAGCAGGCCGAGGATCACCGCGCCGAGGCAGACCATCACCGGGAAGTAGCGCCCGGCGCGGCAGCGGTCGCTCCAGGCGGCCAGCAGGATGCGCCCGGCGACGCCGCTGCCCTGGGCGACGAACAGCAGGGTCGCGGCCATGCCGATGCCGATCTCCAGGGTCTCGTGCAGGTAGAGCACGGTGAACACCAGGATGCCGTACTGCACCGAGATCAGCGCCACCCCGGAACAGACGATGTTCTTCATCGCCGGGTCGGTGATCATCGCCAGCCGCGACTTCACCACTGCGCCCAGGTCGCGTTCGGCGGGGTTCGCGCCGGGCGCCGGGGCGTCCGGCGGGGTGCGGTAGAAGAGCATGAAGGCCAGCGCGCCGAGGAACGCCACCAGGCCGCCGGCGAGGAATGCACTGCGCCAGCCGTAGATCCCCGCCAGGTACGGCAGCAGCGCGGCGGACAGCGCGCCGCCCAGCGGCAGCCCGGCCTGGCGGATGCCCATGGCGAAGCCCAACTGGGTCTTGGCGAACCAGCGTGACACCGACTTGCTGCCGCCCGGCTGCGCCGTGCTGTAGCCGGCGCCGACGACCACCAGGAACAGCAGGATGGTCAGGTAGTCGGTGGCCCACAGCGAGGCGCAGAGGGCCAGCGCGACGATCAGCGTGCCGAGGCCGACCACCAGCCGTTCGGAGTAGCGGTCGAGCAGCTCGCCGGCCACCAGCAGGCCGACGATCGGCACCAGCTGCGCCGCCGACACCAGCAGGCCGATCTGCAGCGACGAGAGTTGCAGGTCGTTCTGGATGAACACGGCGATCGCGCCGATGCCCTGGACGAAGAAGCAGGCGCAGGCCTGGGCGAAGGTGGCGATCAGCAGGATGACCCAGCGGTAGCGCTGGGTCGGGTTCGCGGCGAGGGCGGCGGTCACTGGACGAACTCCCGTGCGAGGGTGAAGTTGGCTTCGCCGAGCGGATGCAGGCGCTGCAGCGACAGGTATTCGCCGAGGGTGCGTTCCATGCCCATGCGCTGGAAGATCCGTTCGCCGTCGAGCTCGGCCTCGGCGCCGTTGGCGCGCAGTTCGTCGAGGGCCTGGCGCAGCAGTTGGCAGTTGTCGCTGAGCGTCACCCGGCCGTCATCGTCCACCGCGTAGGGCGTGTCCTCCATGCCGACCCGCAGCACATCGACCTGGCTGTCCGCCTGCGCGGCATAGGCGGCCAGCCGGCGCACCGCGCAGAGCGGGGTGCCGGCGCGAGGACCGACGTCGAGCGGCCGGAAGTGCTGCGCGGCATGCTGCGGCATCACCGCCGCGCCGACCGTGATGCTGACCTTGCGCTTGCGCACGCCGGGTTCGCCGATGTCGTACTCCAGGCTCTTGGCGCTCTCGATCACCGCGCGGAACTGCTGGTAGGTCTCCGGGAACGGCAGGCGTGGCGAGAAGCCGAACAGCAGGATCACGTTCAACTGGCCGGAACCGCCCAGGCGCAGGCGCGGGTGCTCCACGGCGAAACGGGTCATGGCGTAGCTGCGCACATGCTGCACCCACTCCACCTCGTGGAACAGGCCGAGCTTCTGGCGCGCCTGGATGGCGTTGCGGTAGACCTGGAACTGGGTCATCGGCGAGGTCACCCCGTAGTCGGCGCCCTTGCTGGTGGAGTGGGTCTGCAACTCGGCCCTTTCCAGCGCCGTCGACGGCTGGTAGTCGCGCAGGTCGGCGAGGAAAGCCGGGCTGGAGGCATAGTCGAGGTCGAGCTTGCGCCTTTGCTTCTCCAGCTCGCAGATCACCTGCAGTTCGATGGCCGCCTGGATCGTCACGAAGTGCGCACCGCCCAGGTGCAGCGGGATGGCGCAGTGGCTGACCCGCTCCCACTCGCCGAAGCGGCGGATGTTCTCCTGCACCTCGCTGCCGTTGCGGCTGGCGCCGAAGCTCAGCATCAGGTCGGGGAAGCGGTTCTGCAGGGCGCGGCTGACCGCCTGGTAGATGTCGTTGTCGGTGGTCTGTTCCTGGGTCAGCGGGTTGCGCGCATGATAGTGGTAGTAGCGGCAACCCATCTCGTAGAGCTGGCGCGCTTCGTCCAGCAGTTCGCCGGGGGCGGTGCGGATGGTGGCGCCGGTGCAGATGCTGTCGAGCAGGCGGTCGCCGGTGGCGGCGTGGTTGCGCGGGGTGAACTTGGCGCCGGTGGAGGCGCATCCGAGAATCAGGGTTTTCCGGGATCCGGTCATGGTCGTCTTTCCTCCATTCATCATTCCATTGAGGGCGGAGCGGTCCGCGGCGGACCGAAAGGCTGCCCAGGGCGTCGAAAGTCGTCGGTGTCTCAGGCAGGTGAAAGATGTCGCTGGCGGGATCGTTATGCGTTGTTCTACGAGAGGGATTTAAACCGCATGGCGGCGGCCGTGCGCGGCGCATTCGGCAACGCTCGTTGCCGCCGGCACAAAGACCTTGCGCAAATCGCCCGGCGTTGCGCCAACCGCCGGCACGGCGGCGCAACGTTGCCATTCGCGCAAGGTCGCTCAACTGGCGGCGCGCTGTCGCAGGCAATCCTCCAGGGCCTCGCCGAGGCGCTCGATCTCGCCGTCGTCGGTCAGGTAGTGCGGAGTCAGGCGCAGTACCCCCGGCAGCGCCTGCTCGCGCAGCGCCCAGCGGGCATACTGCGGGCCGATGTAGGAGGCGTTCACGCCGCGCGCGTGGAGGCGCTTCAGCCATTGCTCGCCGCTCAGTTCGGGGGCCGCGTAGGTCATCAACGCGCTGGCGTGCGGCCCTTGTTCCAGTGGCGTCCAGCCGAGCCGGCGGTAGAGCTGCTGGGCGATGCGTTCGCGCAACTGGCGGTTGCGTCGGGCGATGCGCCGGACATCGGTCTGCAACAGGTAGTCGCAACTGGCCTTGAGCGCCAGGCGCAGCCCCGGGTTGAACTCCGAGCATTCGAAGCGCCGCGCGTCATCCCGTGCCTGCAGGGCGAAGGCGTCGCTCCATTGCGCGCCGCCGACGTCCAGCCCGTCGGGCAGGGCCAGGCGCTCCAGGGCGCGTTCGCCGAGATAGAGCACGCCGAGTCCCTTTGGCCCGCGCAGCCACTTGCGTGGCGGGAACACCAGCACGTCGCAGCCGGTCGCCTCCACCGCCAGGGGCAACTGGCCGACCGCATGGCTGGCATCGAGGAAGAACAGCCCGTCATGGGTGCGGATGCGCTCGGCCACGCCCTCCAGCGCGGTAGCCGCGCCATGCCCGGTGGGCACCGCGCTGAGCGACAGCAGCGGCGTCTGGCCGGGGGCGAGGTTGTGCAACTGCTCGTCGAGCCGTTGCAACAGCTGTGCGGCGTCGCCGCGTGCGTCGATCAGGCGCAGCTCCAGCCCGCGCTGCTGGCGCGCGGCGAGCAGGCACAGGCTGTTGGAACCGTATTCGTCGAAGCTGCTGATCGCCCGTATCCGTGGATGGGCGGCCAGGGCCGCGGCAAAGGCCACCGACCATGCGCGGCTGGCGCAGTCGAGCAGGGCGATGTGCCGTGGCTGGGTGCCGAGCACTCGCGCGACGCTGTCGCGGACCGCCAGCAAGGGCTCGGCGAAATGCTCGGCGGCGCGCTGCACGCCCCAGCGCCGCTCGGCTTCCAGCCAGCTGTCGAGGGCGTCGTAGAGCACCTGCGGCGGCAGGCTGGCGGAGCCATGGGCGAAGTGCGCGTAGCTGCCCCAGGCCGGGGTCTCGCGGCGCAGGCGCAGCAGTTCGTCGGCACCGAAGGCGTCGGGGGCGGCGGGGAAGAGCGCGCTCATGGTCGCACCGCCGCGATCAGTTCCACCTCCACCGCGGCGCCGCGCGGCAGCTCGGCCACGCCGACGGCGGCGCGGGCGTGGCCGCCGCGCGCGCCGAGCACCTCGTCGAAATATTCGCTGGCAGCATCGATCACCGCCGGCTGCTGGACGAAACCCGCCGCGCTGGCGACGTAGCCGGTCACCTTGAGCAGCCGCTCGACCCGTTGCAGGCCGCCCAGCGCCTCCTCCAGCGCCAGCAGGCAGCGCGCCGCGCAGAGCCGGGCGGCCTGGCGGGCCTGTTCCAGGTCGAGTTCGCTGCCGACCTTGCCGGTCCAGCGCAGCTCGCCGTGCTGGCGCGGCAACTGGCCGCTGACGTAGGCGATGCCGGCGTGGAGCACCACCGGCTGGTAGGCGCCGCCGGCGACGATGGCCGGAGCGGGGGATGTCTGCATGGTCCTGTCCTCGTGGCGGACCCGCCCGGCCACGATGCTCGGGCGGGTCGATGGCTGGAAAAGCGCGACCTCACTACTGTGGGCCGGTTTTCCCGGTCTGTTTTGCGGGAGTCGACGAGCTGCTTGCCAAATCGGCAAAACAAACCGAACTTTAGCCTTGCAACAGGCACCGCCGCGCGAAGTAGACTGAAAACGCCCGACCGTTGAGGAACGCGCAACGATGATCGACCTGGTGATGCTCAAGGACTTCCTCGTCCTCTGTCGGATCAAGAGCTTCAGCCGTGCGGCGCAGGAGTGCCATGTCTCCGTGTCCGGGCTCAGCCGGCGTATCCAGACCCTGGAACAGTGGCTCGGCGCGCCGGTGTTCGAGCGCCACAAGCACGCCCTCGAACTGACCGAGGCCGGCCGCCAGTTGCAAGGCGTGGCGCAGGACGCGGTGCGCGCCCTGGACAACCTGCGCCAGTCGATCCGCGAGCGCGACGAAGACGCCCAGCGGCGCATCCGTTTCTGCGCCCCGCACATCCTCTCCTCGGTGTTTTTCCCGCACTGGATTCCGCGTCTGCAGGCGGACTTCCGCAGCGCCAAGTTCAGCGTCGACTGCGATTACCTGCCGCAATGCCTGTCGCGCCTGCGCGACGGCTCGGTGGACTACGTGGTGGCGTTGCTCGACGAAGGCGAGGCGGTGTCGCGCCGCCTGGGCATCGACAGCGAAGCCGAGTTCCAGCGCCTGGAGCTTGGTCACGAACAACTGGTGGCGGTCTGCGCGCCGGACGCCGCCGGCCAGCCGCTGTTCAACCTCGACCGCCTGCAGACCGAAGCGCTGTCGTTCCTCGGCTACTCCGAGGAATGCCACCTGGGCTGGGCCCTGGAACCGCTGCTGCGCGACAGCGGCCTGTTCCTCCAGCGCCATCACAGCTCCAGCCAGACCGAGGGGCTGCGCTTCTTCGCCCAATCGCGCCTGGGCGTCGCCTGGCTGCCGCATACCCTGGTCCGCGAGGACCTCGCCAGCCGTCGCCTGGTGCGCGCCGGCGGCCAGCGCTTCGACGTACCGCTGCGCTACACCCTGATCCGTCGCCGCCTGCCGCTACCCGGCGAGGCCGAACGCCTGTGGACCTTCCTCGGCGAGCTGGCGCGCCCGGCGCCGCGCTACGCGGTGGTCGGCGCGGCCTCCTGAGCCGCCGTCTCGGCCAGCAGGGCGCGGCGGAATTCACCGACCAGGTCGTCCTGCGCCGAACCGCTGCGGCTGACCATCACCAGCTCGCGCTGGAATTCCAGCGCGCCCAGTTCGATCACCCGTACCCGCGCCGGCTCGCGTAGCCACAGCCCGGCCCGGGGCAGCAGCGCCACGCCGAGACCGTTCTCCACCATCCGCGCGATCGCGTCGATCTCGTCCAGCTCCATCACCTGGCGCGGCCTGAGCTGCTGCGCCTCGAGGAAATCGCCCACCAGGCGACCGCCGAAGGACACATGGTCGTAGCGGATGAACGGTTGCGTGCGCAGCAATTCCAGCGCATCCGTCGCGGTGCATTGCGGCGGCGCGATCAGCACGAACGGCTGGCGCTCGACCCGTTGCGCGGAGAGCCCGCGCGGCAGGTTGAACGGCGGGCGGATGAGGATCGCCAGGTCCAGTTCGGCGGCGTCCACCTGGTCCAGCAGGTGCAGCGAGACGCCCGGCACCACCTGCGGCTCGATGTGCGGCGCCTGTTCGGCGAGGCGCTTGAGCACCTCCGGCAGCAGCCCGGTCTGCGCCGTGTTCACCGCACCGATGCGCAGGCGTCCGCGCGGGCTGTCGCCCTGGCCGATGCCGTCGAACAGCGCGAGGATCTGCTCGGCCGTACGCACCGCCTGCCGCCCGGCCTCGTTCAGGTGCGCCGCGCGCGGCGTGCGCTGGAACAACTCGACGCCGACGCTGCGTTCCAGCGCGCGGATCTGCGCGCTCACCGCCGACTGCGTCAGCCCCACCTGTTCCCCCGCCGCGGCGAAGGAGCCCCGGCGTGCCACGGCGACCAGGGTGCGGAGTTCGCGGATCATCCAAGCCTCGAAAAAAGTGTTGCTCAGGCGAAATATTATGCGCTTTCCATCGAAATCGGCACGGCAAATAATTCCGGCACACCCACAGAGGAACCACGCCATGAGCCTGATGCCCTTCCACCTCGCCATCCCTGTCCACGACCTGCCGGCCGCCCGGCGCTTCTACGGCGAAGTCTTCGGCCTGAGCGAAGGCCGCTCCGCCGAGCACTGGGTCGACTTCGACTTCTTCGGCCACCAGTTGGTCATCCACCAGCACCCGCAGAGCGACTCCCAGCGCCACGCCGGCAGCAACCCGGTGGACGGCCACGACGTGCCGGTGCCACATTTCGGTGTGGTCCTCGCCTGGGACGACTGGCACGCCCTGGCCGAACGCCTGAAGCAGCGCGGCACCCGCTTCGTGATCGAGCCGTACATCCGCTTCAAGGGCCAGGTCGGCGAGCAGGCCACGCTGTTCCTCTTCGACCCCTGTGGCAACGCGCTGGAGTTCAAGAGCTTCCGCGACATGGACCAGTTGTTCGCCAAGTGAGATTACCGGCGCTCCGCCTGGAGGCTGCGCTTACTGCGCGCAGTCCGTGCAGAACTCCAGCGCCGCGCAGCTGGACTGCTCGTCCGGCAGGCTCGACGTCGCGCACTCTTTCTTGCGCACCACGCTGCCCAGCGGCGCCAGCTTGAACCGCTCCGGCGGCGGGCTGGCCGGCTTTGCGCTTGTCGTCCCGTCGAGGTCGGGCTTGAAGGCGTGTTCAAGGTCGCCCAGGCGTTCGTCCAGGGTGGCGGAGGAGGCGAGGGCGGGCGTCAGGGCCAGGATGAGCAGGAGAACGCGGTAGGGCATGGGGTTTCCGGTGTGGGTGGCGATGTGCTGGAGCCGGGCACGGCATCCCCGCATGACGAGGAATCGAAGCGGCCATTCAAGGCGATTGCGTGTTGGCGCTGGGATGCGCTCGCTCTCTGTTTGGCATTTTGTGAAGCGCTTCACACCTTGCCCGAGCGGCGCCTTGGCCGGGTAAAACCGTCACCGCACAGTCCCCTTCCACCTTCATCCCCCTGCGACGCACCTCGCAATGCAACCAGCATCCCGGCTGCGCCACCCTCTACCTGGACTGCAGCGCAGCCAGCGAAGACCTGTTCGACACCGCCCGCCGCCGTCTGGAGTCGGCGATCGGAACGCTGAGCGTCCTCGACCTGCTCGACGAAACCGAAGAGCGGCGAAAGCACCGCCGCATCACCGGCTCCTTGCTGTCGCTGTTCGAGGCGGAATACGCACGCAGACACCGATAACCGACGGAGGCGGTAAATGGCCAAGGCTGGGCAGGACTGGGGCTGGAGAGGAGGGGACGGGCCAAGCTCTGTGCTATGCCGGCCTGTATGGGTGAGTAATTTCGACACTTTTTCGACACACGGAATGAGGCTGCCTCGCGGGTCTTGGTGCGTCCATCTGGGACCGGATCGTCTTCAGGACTCCGTGCGCTCGGTCCGTTGTCGGGAAGCGCTCTCTTTGAGTAGGATTCCTTTGATGGAATATTCCCTGGGGGTTATATTTTGTGGCGTGGGATATCGAGTACACCGACGAGTTCGGTGATTGGTGGGGTTCTCTGTCCGAGGATGAGCAGGAGTCGCTAGCTGTGACGGTTCGCTTGCTTGAGGAGCGGGGGCCATCCTTGGGGCACCCCCACAGCAGCGGCATCAATGGCTCCCGCCATGGCCATATGAGAGAGCTACGGACTCAACACGGCGGGCGACCTTTCCGAACGCTTTACGCGTTTGATCCCAGACGCTCCGCGATACTGCTGATCGGTGGCGACAAGACTGGCGATGATCGTTGGTACGAATTGAACGTGCCCATTGCCGACCGCCTCTATGACGAACACTTGCACCAGCTCCGTGAGGAGGGACTGATCGATGGTTAAGAAATTCTCCGACCTTCGGGCGCAAATGTCGCCTGAGGCACAGGCCCGCGTCGAGGCCAAGGCCCAGGAACTGTTGGCTGAAATGCCCCTGAATGAGTTGCGTCAGGCTAGAGGCTTGTCGCAGAAGATGCTGTCTGAAGTGCTGCACGTGCAGCAGCCGGCAATTGCCAAGATGGAGCGGCGTACGGATATGTACATCTCCACCTTGCGCAGCCACATCGAAGCCATGGGCGGCCAGCTGGAAGTGATTGCACGCTTCCCGGATGGCGCGGTGAAAATCAGCAACTTCGCGGATATCGAAGAGGTGGGCGCCTAAGGCTATTCGTTACGACAGTTCTTCGACTTCAAAGCCTTAGAGCTGTTTCCAATTTAAAGGTATTTTAGATATCACCGATAAGAAGTAAATGACGCCAATGGAGATGGTCTTATGGGTTTGAAGAAGGTTTAGTAAGGTGTAAAGAAGACAGGTTTTGAGTTTGAGTTTGGGGTTTCGAGTCGCGAATCTATTAAAGGGGGATGGTTGTTGAATGTAGTGGTCAACCCATCCCGGACAGTGGGTTGAGTTTTTCTTCGGCCACCGCAGGTGGTAACCCGTCGTTGAATTGATGCGGCCTGATCCAGTTGTAGCGGTGCATCAAGTAATGACT
>NZ_JBZWBG010000030.1:0-54249 GCF_058680555.1 Pseudomonas sp. YA1 | reverse complement strand
ACGACGCATCGCCGATGGTAGTGTGGGGTCTCCCCATGTGAGAGTAGGTCATCGTCAAGCTCCTATCCCAAAACCCCTGGTCAGCGATGACCAGGGGTTTTGCTTTTGCGCGCGGAAAAGTGGCAAGCCAGCAGCGCTGCGGACGATAATCGAAAAACTTCGAGAGCTGCCGGGCGGCGTACTTCCGAGGGTATGGGAGACGCGATTTGCACTGTGCGCTCGTCTACAATAGCCGACAAATCCAGCCGAGCTCATTCATGTCCGATACCGATGTCCGTGGCCTGCAGGATCTTCCCCTGGAAGAACTGGTTGCTTGCCATGAGTGTGACCTGTTGATGCGCCGGGAACCCCTGGGACCGGGCGAGAAAGCCAATTGTCCGCGCTGCGGTTTCGAGTTGGCCGCGCATCGCCATCAATGGAAACGCCGTTGCTTCGCGCTGGTTCTGACGGCGCTCTTCCTCTATATCCCAGCCAATTTCCTGCCGATCATGAATCTCAGCCTGCTCGGCCAGACCCGCAGCGATACGGTCTGGACGGGAGTGCTCGGTCTTTACGACAGTGGTATGCAGGGCGTCGCCATCCTGGTATTCCTGTGCAGCATGGTGATCCCGTTGGTCAAGTTGCTCTGCCAGTTGCTGGTGATGATCAGCGTGCGTTTCGGCATCGCCCGTCACATCGGCATGCTGCTCTACCGCGGCTATCACCATCTGCGCGAGTGGGGGATGCTCGAGGTCTACCTCATGGGTATCCTGGTTTCCATCGTCAAGCTGATCGACATGGCCGACCTCAGCCTGGGCGTCGGCCTGGCCTGTTTCGTGGCGCTGCTGTTCACCCAGGTCTGGCTGGAGGTCACCATGTCGCCGCACCAGGTATGGGAAGCGCTGGGCGGCGAGGACGACGATGCGCGCGCTTGATGCCGGAATTCTGGTGTGCGGCGAGTGCCACCAGTTGAATCGCGCCGACGGGGACGAGCATCCGCGTTGCAGTCGCTGCGGTGCGGTTCTGCACGCCCGGCGCCCAAACAGCCTCACGCGCACCTGGGCGTTGCTGATCACCGCGGCGATCCTCTACATACCCGCCAACCTGCTGCCGATCATGACGGTCAACCTCTTCGGCAGCGGAATGCCCGCCACCATCATGGAGGGCGTGGTCGAACTGGTGCATGCCGACATGTTCCCCATCGCCATGGTGGTGTTCGTCGCCAGTATCCTGGTTCCTACTTTCAAGCTGGTGGGCATCGCCCTGCTGCTCTATTCGGTACAGCGGCACCAGCCGATGTCGGCCCGCCAGCGTATCCTGATGTATCGCTTCATCGAATGGATCGGGCGCTGGTCGATGCTCGATATCTTCGTCATCGCCATCCTCGTGGCGCTGGTGAATTTCGGCAACCTCGCGAGCATCGAGGCCAACCTCGGCGCCGCCGCCTTCGCCAGCGTGGTGGTGCTCACCATGCTCGCCGCCGTGACGTTCGACCCCCGGCTGATCTGGGACAACACCAATCTGGATGACGAGAATGAGTGATCTGCCAAGTCCGAAGAAACACAAGACCTCGAACTGGTCGGCGATCTGGGTGCTGCCGCTGGTGGCCCTGGCCATCGGTGCCTGGCTGGCGTGGCGTGCCTTCGACCAGGCCGGCGTGGACATCCAGGTTCGCTTCGAGAGCGGCGACGGGATCCAGGCCAACAAGACCGAGGTGCTGTACAAGGGCATCTCGGTGGGCAAGGTGACCGACCTGCATGTCAGCAAGGACATCAAGGGCGTGGTCGCGACCATCGAGATCAAGAAGGAAGCCCAGGAGTACCTGAGCAAGGACACCCGCTTCTGGCTGGTCAAGCCGCGCGTTTCCCTGGCTGGCGTCACCGGCCTGGAAACCCTGGTCTCCGGCGTCTACATCGCGGTCGATCCGGTGAAGGGCGAGAAGGAAGAGCGCTACTTCACCGCGTTGAAGGAGCCGCCACCCCTTTCCGACAAGCTGCCCGGCCTGCACCTGACCCTCAAGGCCGATCGCCTGGGCTCCCTGGAGCAGGGCAGCCCGGTGTTCTACCGGCAGATCCAGGTCGGCCAGGTGAAGAGCTTCCAGCTGGGCGATGACCAGAGGACCATCGAGATCAAGGTGCACATCGAGCCGGCCTACGCCGACCTGGTGCGCAAGCACACGCGATTCTGGAACGCCAGCGGCATCTCCATTTCCGGCGGCCTGTCCGGCTTCAAGGTGCACAGCGAGTCGCTGCTGACCCTGGTCGCCGGCGGTATCGCCTTCTCCACCCCGGAGAACCGCACCGACAGCCCGCCGACCGATCCGAGCAAGCCGTTCCGCCTGTACGACGACTACGACGCGGCCCAGGCCGGTCTGCGCGTGAAGCTGAAGATGAACGACGTCAGTGGTATCGATCCGGGCCGCACCCCGGTGATGTTCAACGGCGTGCAGGTCGGCCTGGTCAAGTCGATCGACATGGGCAAGGACTACAGCAGCGCCACTGCCGACCTGGCGATGGATCCGCGGGTCGAGGACATGCTGCTGGAAGGCACCGAATTCTGGACCGTCAAGCCAAGCATCTCCCTGGCCGGCATCACCGGCCTCGAGGCCCTGGTGAAAGGTAACTATATCGACGTGCGCTTCGCCAAGAGCGGCGCGCCGAGTCGCGAGTTCACCATCCGCCCGAAAGCGCCGCCGCTGAACACCGACGCGCCCGGCCTGCACCTGGTGCTGACCAGCGACAAGCTCGGCTCGATCGATATCGGCGCGCCGATCCTCTACCGCCAGGTCCGCGTCGGCAGCGTGCAGAGCTACCAGCTATCGCGCGACCGCCAGCGAGTGGTGGTGGGTGTGCACATCGAGCCGGAGTACGCGCACCTGGTGAATACCTCGACGCGCTTCTGGAACTCCAGCGGGATCACCCTGACCGGCAACCTCAGCGGCGTGCAGGTGAAGAGCGAGTCGCTACAGACCCTGATCACCGGCGGGATTTCCTTCGACACCCTCGATCCGAAGGCGCCGACCGTGACCAAGGTGCGTCGCTTCACCCTCTTCGACAGCGAGGAGGCGGCGATGGCCCGTGGCGTGGAAATCCAGCTGAGCATCGACAATGCCGACGGCCTGCGCGAAGGCACGCCGATCCGCTTCAAGGGCCTGGACATCGGCAAGATCGAAAGCGTCGAGCTGAACCCGGACCTCTCCGGGGTACTGATGAAGGCCCGCCTGACTTCCGCCGGCGAGCGCGTCGCCCGCAGCGGAACCCGCTTCTGGGTGGTGCGTCCGGCGCTCGGCCTGCTGCGTACCGAGAACCTCGGAACCCTGGTCAGCGGCCCCTACATCGAGGCGCTGCCGTCGAGCACGCCGGGCGAGCGCCAGGCACGCTTCCAGACTCTCGCCGAAGCGCCCAACCTGCTGGGTCGGGAAAACGGCCTGCGGCTGACCCTCAGTGCGCCGCGCAAGGGCTCGATCAAGCCGGGCAACCTGGTGACCTACCGGCAGATCCCGGTGGGCAAGGTCGTCGACCTGGCCTTGGGCGAACAGGCCGACCGGGTGCTGATCGGCATCCTCATCGAACCGCGCTATGTACCGCTGGTGCGTACCGGCAGCCGTTTCTGGAATGCTAGCGGCTTCGGCGTCGACGCCAGCCTGTTCAAGGGCCTGTCGCTACGCACCGAGTCGATGGAGGCGCTGATGGAGGGCGGCATTGCCTTTGCCACCCCGAACAATGCGCAGATGGGCGAGCCCGCCAAGCCGGGGCAGACCTTCGCCCTGTTCGATTCGGCCAATGACGAATGGTTGGAGTGGGCGCCGAAGATTCCTCTGAAGGAAACCGCCCGCCGCTGATTGTCGGACCGGCAAAAAGAAACGCCGCTTACCTGGGTAAGCGGCGTTTTCGTTCATGCACGCATGCCTGCTGGTGGGGAGTGGGTGTCAGTGAGTGCTGAGATGCGCCCGGGTGGTCAGCAGGTACACCGGCAAGCCGGAGATCAGGATCAGCAGCGCGGCGTAGGGTGCGGCGGCAGCGTACTCCAGGTTGGCGGTGTGCACCCAGACCGAGGTGGCCAGGGTCGACAGCCCGGTGGGGCCTAGCACCAGGGTGGCGGTCAGTTCCTTCATGGTGTCGAGGAACACCAGCACGAAGCCGGCGCCGATGGCTGGCGAGATGATCGGCAGGGTGATCCGCAGGAAGGCCATCAAGGGCGTCTGGCCGAGGGTGCGGGCGGCTTCCTCCAACTGCGGCGAGGCCTTTTCCAGGGCCACGCGGATCGGTGCCTGGGTCAGCGGCATGAACAGCAGGGCATAGGCGACCAGCAGCAAGCCGGTGGTCTGGTAGGTGGCTGGCAGGTAGTGCAGCGAGAAGTACACCAGCGAGAGGGCGATCACCAGTCCCGGCAACGCTTGCAGCAGGTACGGCAGGCGCTGGGTCCAGCGCGCCAGGGCGCCGGGGTAGCGCACCACCAGGATGCTTACCGGCAGCGCCAGCAAGCAACTGAGCAGGGCCCCGCCGAAGGCCAGCGACAGGGAGGAAAGCAGGGTCGAGGTGATTTCCATCAGCGGGAAGCTGGCCGAGGAACCTTCGTACAGCCAATAACCGAGCATCACCAGGGGGATACCGGTACCGACCAGCACCAGCGTCGCCAGCAGCGCCTGGAGCGGCCACTTGCCGAACCCCAGGCGGACCCGTTCGGCCCGCCGCGCGCTGCCCTGGCCGGTGCGGACCAGGCGGCTGCGGCCGCGCAGGCGCAACTCCAGCCAGAGCAGCAGGAAGCACAGCGCCAGGAGTACCGAGGAGAGCATCGCCGCGGTGGCGTTGCTGAACTCCAGTTCGAATTCCTGGTAGATGGCTGTGGTGAAGGTCTGGTAGCGCAGGATCGACAGCGCGCCGAACTCCACCAGCATGTGCAGCGCCACCAGTAGCCCGGTGGCGGCCAGGGTCGGGCGCAGCAGCGGCAGGGTGACCCGCAGGAACACCTGGCGCCGTGACAGACCGAGCATCCGCGCCGACTCCTCCAGGGAAGGATCGATGCCGCGCAGGGTCGCCGCTACCGGCAGGTAGACCAGCGGATACTTGGACATGGTCATGACCAGGATGGCGCCGCCGAGGCCTTCGTACATCGGGCTCAGCGAAACCCAGGTGAAACTGCTGACGAAGGCGGGGATGGCGAACGGCAGGCACAGCACCACGTTCCAGAAGCGCGGTGCCGGCAGGTCGCTGCGCTCCACGCACCAGGCCAGGGCCAGGCCGAGCAGGGCGCTGAGCAGGGTCACGCCGAACATCAGCCACAGGGTGTTGCCCAGCAAGCGGAATACGTAGGGGCGCCAGAGCAGTTGCCAGGCGGTGTGCCAGCCGGCGTCCCAGGCCTTGGCCGCGACGTAGAGCAGCGGCAGGCTGGCCAGCAGGGCGAGGAGCAGGACCGGCAGGAACAGCCAGAATGGCGTTCGCCGGCGCGAGCCCGTGCGCAGGCGCACGGGCGTGGAGGCGGCGCCGATCAATTCAGGCCAACGTCGCGTTCGAGGCTGAGGGCCTCGCTGGCCTCACCCAGGTCGGCCGGGGTCAGTTTCGGTGGGTCCAGTTCGGCGAACGGCTTCAGCGCCGGATCGGCCTGCATCCCCTTGCGCATCGGGTACTCGGCGGACTGGCTGAGGATCGCCTTCTGGCCTTCCTCGCTGAGCATGAAGGCGACGAACTGCTGGGCTTCCTTGGGGTGCTTGCTGGACTTGAGCACTGCGGCGCCGGAGACGGTGACCAGCGCGCCCGGGTCCTGGTTGCCGAAGTAGTGCAGGCGCGAGTTCAACTCGCCCTTTTCCTTCTTCAGGGTGTACCAGTAGTAGTTGTTGATCAGCGCCATGTCGACCTCGCCGTTCTCCACGGCTTTCATGGCGGTGACGTTGTTGGTGTAGATCGAGCCGAAGGCCTTCAGGCCGGTCAGCCAATCCTCGGCTTCCTCCTGGCCCTTGAGCTTGATCACTGCGGCGACCTGTTCGAGGAAGGCGCCACTGGTGGGCACGAAGCCGAAACGGCCGGACCAGGACGGATCGGAAAGATCCATCAGGCTCTTCGGCAGATCCTTCTCGTCGATCTTCTTCGGGTTGTAGGCCAGTACCCGGGTGCGGGCGGTGATGCCGATCCAGTCGCCGTTGCCGCCGGCGTGCTCCGGCTCGACCAGGGCCAGGGTCTCTGGCTCCAGCTTGGCTAGCAGGCCGGCGCTGGCCAGGCGGATCAACGGTGGAGATTCCTCGGTGTAGAGCACGTCGGCCGGCGAGCGCGCGCCTTCCTCGGTGATCTGGCTGGCGAGCTGGCCATCGCCGCCCTTGCGGATCTTCACCTGGATGCCGGTCTTGTCCTGGAAGGCCTTGGCGATGGCGATACCGGTGGCGGCGTGCTGGCCATTGTAGAGGGTAAGGGTGACGGGATCGGCCGCCGCATTGAGGGAAAGCGAACCGAGCAGGCACGCCAGGGCGGCGTGGCGGAAACGGTTGAGAAGTCGAGCAGGCATGGATTCTCCCCGTGGGTTACAAATGCGAATGTAACCAATTATATCTTCGCGGGAGCTTCGGGCCTATCGGAAAAGTCCACGGCCCTGTCAGGCAGGGCCGTGGCAGACGCTTCACGCCGGTTCGCCGGCTTCCTCCGGCTCGCTGGCTGCGCGGGTTTCGCCGCTGGCGGCGGCATCCCGGCGACGGATGTATTTCCAGTCGGCTTCGTCGATATAGATGCCGTTCGGGCCGCTACCGCCTTCCAGGTCGATCGCCACGTGTGCGGAAACCTGCGGCTTCACGCTCGCCAGGATCGGCACGAAGCCCAGTTGCAGGCTGGTCTCCAGCAGCGCGGCCTGGTTGCGCTCGTCGATGTCCGCCGCCTCGTCCAGGTAGTAGGGCAGGCGCACGCGCCCGGCCTGCTCGCGGTCCATCAGGTGCAGCAACAGGTACATGTTGGTCAGCGCCTTGATGGTCATGGTGGTGCCGTTGGAGGCGGCGCCGTCGATGTCGGTGTGCATGATCGGCTGGCCGTTGACCTTGGTGATCTCGAAGGCCAGTTCGAACAGGTCCTTCAGGCCCAACTGGTTGTGGTTGGCGGCGACCAGGCGGGCCAGGTATTCCTTGGCCTCCTCGTTCTTCGCGTCCTGCTCGGCGCTCTGGGTCAGGTCGAACACCGAGAGGTTCTCGCCTTCCTCGTACTGGCCGGCGCTGTGGATGATCTGGTCGATGTGCTTGAGCGCATCCTTGTTCGGCGCGAGGACGATGCGGAAGCTCTGCAGGTTGGACACCTGGCGCTTGTTGATCTCGCGGTTGAACAGGGCCAACTGGTGTTCCAGGTTGTCGTAGTCGCTGCGGATGTTGCGCAGGGTCCGGGCGATGTCGGTGACCGCCGCGCGGCGCGCCTTGGCCAGCGTCAGGGCCTCGTCCTGGCGATGCGCGTAGGCGTTGATCAACAGCTTCAGGCGGCGCTCGGTGTCGTCCTCGCTATCGAACTTGGCGACGCCCTTCAGGCGCACCTGGGCGTACAGCGCCTCGATCTGACCGTCGATGCGCTGCAGCGCCTGCCAGGTGTCCTGGTAGTCGTTGAGCAGCGGCAGCAGGTTGTCCAGCGAGTCGTCCACCGGCTCCATGAACGGCGTGCCGAAGGGCAGGTCGGCCGGCAGTAGCTGGCGGCGGCGCAGGGCATCTTCCAGGGTGCGCTCCTTGGCCTCCAGGTCGCCCAGTTGCCGGGCCACCAGTTGCAGGCGCGCGGAGAGCTGCTGGACGCGCTCGGCGAAGGCGTCGCTGGAGCGCTTGAGTTCGTCCTGGGACGCCTCCAGCTGGGCCAGTTCGGCGAGCTTCTCGGGCTCCTCGGCGGTCAGCGTCTGGGTGCGGCGGAAGTCTTCCAGGGCCTTCTGCGCATCCAGCACGTCCTGGTACAGCTTCTCCGCCTGGGCCTTGCTCGCGGCGCGGTCGGCGGCGACGCTCTGCTGGGTCTTGAGCTGCTTCAGCTCCTTCTCCAGGCGCTCCTTCTGGTCGCGCAGGGCGGCGCGGTCGGCCAGGGCCTGCAACGCCGGCGGTTCGATGTGCGACAGGTCGATGCTCAGGCCAGGGGCTTCGAAATGCTCGCCCTTGAAGTGGTCGAGGATGGCTTCGACGCTCTTCACCCAGACGTCGCCGTCATCCAGGTTCACCCCGTTCTCGCCCAGCGGCAGGCTGAACAGCGCGCCGTTGAACAGACGCATCAGGCGTTCCACGTCCTGCTGGCTGAACTCCTCGCGCAGGCGTGCGTAGCTGTTGTTGTCGGCGTGTTCGAGCTGCTGGCGGACGTTCTTCAGGCGTTTTTCCAGGTCGCGCAGGCGCTCTTCCAGGTCTTCGCTGGAGAACTGCCGCGAATGGGCCAGGGCGCCGGCCAGTTCGTCGTGGGCATCCTTGGCGGCGAGCAACTGCTGTTCGAGGACCTTGGCGTCGTCGACCAGGGCGAAGCGGGTCTTGAGCACCGACAGCTCGCCGAGCCAGCGCTGGATGCCGGCGATCTCGCGCTCCAGACGCATCAGCTCCTGGGTGCCGCCGCGCTGTTCGTTCTGCAGGCCGTCCTGCTCGGCGCGGTATTGCTCGTGCTGGATCAGCAGTTCCTCGCGGCGCGCCCCGGCGTAGTCGTGCCAGGTGCCGAGCAGGCTGTCGAGCAGCGGCGAAAGGCGGTGCATCTTGCCGCGCAGTACGTCGCGCTGGGTCACGCCGTTGGCCAGGGCTTCCACCAGCGGGCCGGCGGCGACCAGCGCCTGGTAGTCCTGCTCCATCCGCCGCACGTCGCGGAAGGCCTCCTCGCAGGCGGCGATGTAGTCG
This sequence comes from Pseudomonas sp. YA1, assembly GCF_058680555.1. Lineage (NCBI taxonomy): Bacteria > Pseudomonadati > Pseudomonadota > Gammaproteobacteria > Pseudomonadales > Pseudomonadaceae > Pseudomonas > Pseudomonas sp. YA1. The sequence goes on along the minus strand of NZ_JBZWBG010000030.1, from coordinate 45,467 downwards.
ACGTTACCCGAGCGCAGGCTGTGCTCGAAGGCGTCGAGGAACAGCTGCTTGAGCTTGGCCGCGGTGATCTCGCGCATGTGCAGCAGGTTGATGAACAGCGAGCGGAAGGTCTTCAGGCTCTGCTCGCTGGTGGAGCGCAGCGGGATCATGGTCAGGTCGAGCGGGATCGACGTGTGCCCGCCGACCAGCAGGCGGCGCAGCTCTTCCGGCTTCACCTCGTAGGCCTTGATGCCTTCGCGCTCGAGGTTGGCGAACAGCTCGCGCTGGCGCAGGCAGGTACCGTTCTTCTGGTAGTGGTCCAGGCTCAGCTCGCCGGCGTAGGCGAAGAACTGGTGGCCGAAGCCGCCGCCCGGGCCGCGCCCGGCCACGCCGATCACGTGCGGACCGTGGGGCAGCATCAGTTCGAGGAGGATGTAGCTGGTGTCCGAGGCGAAGTAGAAGCGCCGCGACTGCTCCATGCTGTACTTGCCGAAGCTCATGTCCGACAGGCGGGCAAGGATCGGGAACTGCAGGGCGTTGATCGAGGCGCTCTTGCCCAGGTTGTTGGCGCCGTAGATCGACAGCGGGTTTTCCAGCGGGAAGATACCCAGGCTGTAGCCGGCGGTATTGAGCAGGGCGAAGCGGCGGATGCCGTAGCGGGTCTGGCTCATGCGTCAGCCTCCTGTTGCGCGTGTTCTTCGGCGATGGCGCGGGCGAGGGCGTCTTCCTCGCTCTCTTCGGCCAGTTCTTCGTCGCTGGCCATCAGCGGTTCGATCTCGCCGTCATCGACCAGCACCGGCGTCTGCAACGGCAGGTCGGCGTGCAGGCTGGCGGACAGGTTGCGGTCCTGCTGCACCGACAGGCAGACGTCGAGGAAACGGTGCATCGGCGGCATGAAGCGGTACACGCCGCTGTCCTCGGAGGCGAAGCCGAGCTGGGTCAGGCGGCGCATGACCTTCTCTTCCAGTTCTTCCTGGGTCTGCACCTCGGCCTGGAGGAACAGGTCGCGGTATTTCTCCAGCAGCGGCGGCAGCTCTTCGCGGCCGATGCTGCCGCCGTCCAGCACGGACAGCGGGTCGCGGCCCTGGTCGGCGAGGTGCTCGACGAGGATGAAGGTGAACAGCGCCAGGCGTTGGGCGGTCTTGTTCACCTGGGCGCCGACCTGCTCCGGGACGAAGTAGTAGAAGCCGCGGGTGTCGCAGACCAGCTCGAAGCCCATGGCGCGGAACAGGCCGCGGTACTGGTCCTGGTGCGAGGACAGCTGGGTGTACAGCTCGGGGTCGCGGTGGCTGATGTGGTAGCCCTTGAACAGCTCGCGGAAGATCGGCGCGAGCTGGGTCAGTTCGGAGAGATCAAGATGCATGGGTTTCGCTCGCGGAAAGGGTGTCTGCGTCCCTGGCCTGGCCCTTGTCCTTGGCGGCGGGGTTCAGGGCGAAGGAGCAGAGGCTGACGCAATGTTCGGTGGTTTCGTACTCGCGGCGTTGCAGGCGTTCGCGCTGGAAGCGCGCGTCGCGCGACAGCCGGGAGAACCAGTAGAGCAACTCGTCGGTGGCGCCGTCCGGTTCCTGGGCCAGCAGCCATTGCATGAGGTCCGGCAGCGGCAGCGCCGCCTGGCAGCGCTCGATCATTTCCCGCGCGGTCCGCGGTGGTCGCGCCGTCCCGTTGCTCTTGCGCGTGCCGCTGGACTTGGGGAACTGCGCCGGCTTCGGCTCGAAGCGGGCGAGGGCGAAGACGTAGCTCTCGACCTGCGAGGCGGTGCCGAGGAAGGTGCTCTGCGGCCGGGTGAACAGCGGCATCGCCGCCTGCGGCACGGCGTCCAGGCCCTTGCGCCGGATCGCCGCCAGCGCCAGGGCGGCGCCACGGGTCACCGCGTTGTGCCGGCGCGCTTCCTCGCGCAGCGGCAGCAATAATTCGCGGGCGCGGCGCAGGGTCAGCTGGGCGTTGGTCTGCATCTCGAGGATGCGCGCGTGGGTGCGCAGCACCAGGTCGTCGTCGACCAGGTGGCCGAGGCGCTGCTGTTCGCCGAGCAGGCGCAGCAGGACCTGTTCGACCCGCCGCACGCCCTGTTCGAAGGCGCCGTCGGCGCTGACCAGCTGGATCATCGGCTCGACGTACTCGTCCCAGGTCGCCAGGACCTCCGCGTAGCGCTGCGCCAGGGGAATCTGCCGGTCGCTGGTCTTGGCCCGCTCGGCCACGCCGATCAGTGCCTGCTCGTCATTGCCGAGCTTCTTCAGTACATCGCGCACGCGCATGTCGAGCAGTCGCAGCTGGCGCGCCAGGTCCTGGCTGTCGCGAGTCTCGAAGGCGTCCTGGATGTACCCGGCGAGGCGCTCCAGATGGCGCAGGTAGGCCTCGATCTCCAGGCACAGACCAAGGCGATGCTCGTGGCGCAGGTAGGCGAGGAAGTCGTGGATCTGCGCGTTCAGCTCGAAACGGTTGGGGCTCTTGGCCACCGGGACCAGGATATCCAGGCGGATCCACTGGTCGAGCAGGGCGGTGATTTCCGCCGGGTTGCTTTCCGGTAACTGGGTGTTCAACTGGCTGCGCAGTTCCGCCAGGCTCAGGGTGCCGGCATCGAAGCGCTCGCAGAGAGGCTCGAGCAGGGCCCAGTGTTCGGCAAGCGCACGCAGTACGCGTCGGGGGTCGATCATCGGGAGGGCCGGTCCGTGGAAAAAGCGCCGATTGTACTGCAAAGGCACGGGCGACGCAGACGCCGCCGATGAGTGCGATGCAGGCCGTCGACACGTCTGCGGCGCAGGTACGGGCCCGGTATCGGTGGATGGCATCTGGCTATCACTGAGGTGTCGAAAAGCGGCAGTTTATGACTGCGTAAGGACTTTCCTGCCCCGCCTGGTCCGGGGAATGGGGCTTCCAGGGGCTGGCACGCTTTCTGCTGAAGTCCCCTGGCCTGTCTATTCCAAATGAATGCCGACTCTTGAACGACGCCGCCTACGCCGAGGCCCGCTGGGCCGAACTGCAGAACCAGGGTGACCTTGCCTGGGACCTGGATGCCATCACCAACCGCAGCGAGGCGATCGCCTTCCTCAAACGTTTCGAGAACCGCCTGTGCATCTACTCGGCCTATGTCGAGAAGCTCTACAGCAACTACAGCTTCGTGATTCCCGAGAGCGACCATGGCGGCATCACCATCCTGCCCAGCGAGCAGGCCTGGCACGACACCTTCCACGATATCCCGCTGGCCGCGGTGGAGCCCACCGGGATCCATATCCTGCCGGGCGAGACCATGGGCTATCGCGGGCTCTACCTGAAGATTCCCGGCGAGCACCGCCTGGTGGCGTCGAAGGAATTGCCGTTCCAGGAAGGGTTGAAACTGCTGATCCAGCGTTACCAGGCTCACGACGACGTGTTCCTGCCGATCCTGGTCAAGGGCGACCTGCGCGAGTACGAAGCGCGCATGCCCTCGCTGCACCTGCACCGGATCAACCCCGCCCGCCTCAGCGCACACTCCCTGCTCAGCCTCAACGCCATCAAGGGCGCCATTGCCGACCATCTGATCGGCCTGTTCCGCCAGCAGTGAAGGGCTGACGTTACCCCCGTGTGACGATGGGTAACATCCATCCTGGCCGAGCGACCGCTCATCCGCTGCAGCGAGCGCGGCGACCGCGTCGTTCGGCGGTTTTTCTCGACTATGGGTCGGCCCCGATTCGCCCGGGGCTTTCTATAGTGACTACAGGTCGCAGTGTCTCTGCCGTCGGCCACGAGAAGAACAAGAGGTGAGCCCATGTCCCGTCGTCTGCCCTTCCTGCTGCGTTGTGCGCTGTTCTGCGGCGCCGGTCTGCTGGCTGCCACCGCCCAGGCGAGGATGGAGTCGCTGGACGACGACCAGCTTTCCGACGTGGTCGGCCAGGCCTTCATCAACCTCACCACCGACGCCGCCAACGGACTGAACTTCACCCGCATCAACTTCGGCGCCGACATCGAGACCCAACTGAACATGAAGAAGCTGCAGTTGGGCCAGTACAACCGCAGCGGCGAGCTTGCCGGCAGTGCCGACATCGCCATCGACAACTTCGCCCTGGGCACGGTCAACGACGCCACCGGCGCGATCAACCCGTTCCTCATCAGCAATCCCTACATCGAGTTCGCCTACGACGGCAGCAAGATGGTCGGCATCCGTATCGGTTTCGGCGAAGCCAAGGGCTACCTCTCGGGCGATATCAAGACCCTCACCGGCAACGTGCCGGTGGACCTGTACGGCACCGGCAGCCAGTTGGGCGGCAGCATTTCCTGCGGCCTGCTGGCCCTCGACTGCCTGGCGGCGAAGACCGCCATCACCCTCACCGGCAGTTCCCAATACACCGCCCAGGCCGAACTGGTGAACAGCTCCGGCAACCCCGACCCGATCCGCGCTGCCATGATCGGCCTGAAGAACGGCACAGCCCTGGACATGCACGACAGCACCATCATCGGCAGCCTGGTGAACGTCCTGCTGCCCTTCCTCACCTCCAATGACTGCAAGCTGATGGGCGCCCAGACCTGCTTCAACCTGGCCCAGTACCAGTCGTTCCCGATCGGCACCGTGGATCCGAACAACGCGCAGAACTTCATCGACTCGTCGAAAGGCTTCTTCATCTCGATGCAGAGCCAGAACGTCCAGTGGCGCGACCAACAGGATCCCTCCAAGCTGGTCGCCGCGCTGGCCGGTGCCTTCCTCAACATGTCGCGCAACGCCGATGGAACGGCGCCGATCAAGGTCGACTTCGGTCAGGCTTTCAATGGCATTCCACGGCAGGACACCTGCCTGGGCGGCCTGAACAAGGGCTGCTGAGATGAGTCGCGCCTGCCTGCTCGCGGCCCTGCTGGCCGCCCCCTTCGCCCATGCCGAGATGACAGCGCTCGACGACGAGCAACTGTCGGACGTGCAGGGTGCCGGCATCGGCTTCGTCCTCGACAGCGCCATGGTCGACGGCAACAAGGCCACCATCGCGATCAATGGCGTGACCAACACCGCCACCGGGCAGAACGTGCCGATCACGGTAAAGGAGCTGTACGTCGCCGCCACTGGCAGCAACAAGGGCAGCACCCTGGCGCCGGTGACTCTCGGCCGTCTCAATTTCCCGTTCAAGCTGAATCTGGCCAAGGGTTCGGTGCTGACCACCCAGCTCGACGACGGGCGGGTGGTCAGCACTTTGCCGGACACCGCGGACGTGATCGAGCTGGCTTTCCCCAGCCTGGTGAGCGGCGCCGGTGGCCAGCCGTGCATCGCTGGTTACGCCGGTGCCGGCAGCAACTGCTCGAGTCGGGCCAGCGAAAAGGTCGACGCCGGCATCCGCTTCGACTTCGGCGTTACTTCCACGCGCACCGATGTGCTCAACCTGGACTTCTCCGAACTGGCGATGGACGGGTCCTACCTGCGCTTCTGGGGCGCCAACGCGCGCAGCCAACTGGTTGGCGAGATGCGCCTGAACCTCTACGCCAAGACTTTCGAGATCATGTCCTGCGGTGCTGGCTCGCCCAGTTGCGTCAGCGCCGCCGAGCAGGCCGCGCGCACCGTCTACCTGACCAACGCCTATGCCAGCGTCGCGCTTGGCTACGGGAAGTCGCAGCCGTTGCTGTTCTCGGTCACCGCCGACGGCAACTTCACTTTCGAACTGCCCAAGCTGACCCTGGCCAACGCCGCCGACTTCTACGCCAATGCGCCGCGCACCAGCCTGGTGATCGAAAACCTCAACATCGGCGGTACCCGGCCAGGCTACGGGCAGGTACCGACCGGCGGCTACAACATGGGCCGCAACGAGATATCCGGGCTCAGCTTCAACTACCTGAAGGTGACGTCGCACAACCTCTGAGGTGGCGGCGCGAAACGAGGTACGCAGCACATGGCCAAGCAGACTCATCCACTGGCAGGCGGCATCGGCATCCTCGCGGCGCTGGCGCTGCTGTTCAGCGCTTCGGCCGGGGCCGAGTTGCGCTCGCTGGGCGATAGCGATCTGGACGACGTGGTCGGCCAGGCCGGGATCAGCATCAGCGCCTCGCTCAATCTCCAGGAAAATCCTTCGCAGACGCGCTGCGCCGGCGGCTGCGGCGCGCGCCTGGCGATCCAGCCGGCCGGCAGCGGCAACAACTACCTGGTGATCGACGATATCAGCGGCAAGTTCAGCTTCGACGAAGTCACCCTGGACGTGGTGACCATCAAGGACGGCTTCGGCGGCGACGGCGCCGCCTTCAACCGCCCGGTGCTGCGCGTCGGCCTGAAGGACACCAGCTTCCAGGACCTGCGCTTCACCATCGCTGGCGCCAACAAGGCGCGCGGTACCGATCCTGGGCTGGTGCAGACCAACCTGGTCAGCGCACGCATCGACGGCACCCTCAAGCTGCAGGGCAACGTCAACATCTTCACCGTCGCCCCGCGTTGAGGGCGAACCGTCGCATGGCGGGACAAAGCCGCTCCGCCGAGGTCGAAGAACCGCTATCATTGCCTGCCTGAACGCCGGGGGCGAAACCGTCCCCGCGCATCGCCTAATTGCCGGTGCCCGAGATTTGATCGAAGAACAGCGTCGCCGCGCCTTCCTGGGCGCGATGCAGATAACCAGTTGGCTGCCCCGCCAGCCGTTGCCGTTCGCCGCACCCTCGCGGCCGGAGTTGCTGGAGACCCCGCCCCGGGAAGAGCCGGCGGTGCCTGTGCGTGCGCGCGCCGCGATCGATGCGCCGCAGGCCCGCGTCCCGCAAGCCGAGGCGCCGGCCAGCGCACCGAGCGTGGCTCCCGCCGCGCCCGTGGAAGGCCGGGGGATCCCGATCAGCCTGCCGAAGCCGGGCGCCCCGGCGGCGAAGAAAGCCGAGCCGGTCGCGCCGGTCGAAGAGGCCCCGGCCGAGCCGCCGGCGGTCCAGGCCCCGCCGCCGCGCTTCGCCTTGCAACTGCTGCAGGCGGGCTCCTGCACCCTGCTGGTCGAACTGCCCACCGGCGAACCCTTCGCCAGCCGCGATCCGGGTTACCTGCTGCTGCGCGACCTGCTGCGCGCCGCCGGCCTGCCGGACAGCCCGCGGCTGATCGGCGAACCGGTACGCTGGCCGCTGCTGGCGCGCGGCAACCTCGACCAGGGGCCGCAGGCGGCCCTGGAGTTCGTCCAGAGCTTCGTCGCCGCGCGCATGGAGGAGAGCGAGCGTAGCCGCTGCCTGTGGTTGGTCGGCCTGCCGGCGATCCGCTTCGCCGGCGAGGGCGACGAGGGCAGCCTGTTCCGCGAACTGCAGGTGGACGGTCTGGGCGCAACCTGGGCCGTGCCAGGCCTGGAAGCCCTCATGGAAGAACCCGCCCTCAAGGGCGAGCTGTGGCGCGCCATGCGCCGTGTCCGTCAGCGCTGGTCGAGCGAGATTCAATGAGCGATGCGATTTCCTTCCGCCCGATGACCGAGGCGGACCTCGATGCCGTGCTGAAAATCGAATATGCCGCCTTCAGTCACCCCTGGACCCGTGGCATCTTCAGCGAAGGCCTGAAGAACTACCATTGCTGGCTGATGTTCGAGGGTAGCCAGCAGGTCGGCCATGGCGTCATCCAGATCATCCTCGACGAGGCGCACCTGCTGAATATCACGGTGAAGCCCGAAAGCCAGGGGCGTGGCCTCGGTCTGCGCCTGCTCGAACACCTGATGCGCGAGGCGGCCGGCCACCAGGCTCGCGAATGCTTCCTCGAAGTGCGCGCTTCCAACCAGGCCGCCTACCGCCTCTACGAACGCTACGGTTTCAACGAGATCGGCCGCCGTCGCGACTACTACCCCGCCGTCGGCGGGCGCGAAGACGCCCTGGTCATGGCCTGTACCCTGTTCGACTGAGGCTTGCTCCGCTTCCCTGCCGGCAACTAGCTATCACTTGGAGTAGCTGGCTGGCCTTCTGGCACCGCCGTACCCTTACCAGCATTCCGATTCTCGCCTGCATACCGCAGGCAGGTCCCTTCATGCGGTAACCCTTCGCGGGAGTGCGAAGTCAGGTCGACAGCGGCCGGTGGCAGGATGCGCAGACTGGAGCCCCCCATGTGCGACACCCTGATCCTTCGCCACCAGGGCCAGACCTGGTTCGCCAAGAACAGCGACCGCGAGCCCGCCGAACCGCAGCGTCTGCTGCGCCTGCCGGCGGTGCGCAACGATCCGGAAGCGCGCTTGCGCACCACCTACCTCGACATTCCCCAGGCCGCCCAGCGACATGCGCTGGTGATCAGCCAGCCGAGCTGGATCTGGGGCGCGGAAATGGGCGTCAATGAGCACGGCGTGGCCATCGGCAACGAAGCGGTGTTCACCAAGCTGACCCGTCAGCGCGGCACCGCGCTGCTCGGCATGGACCTGCTGCGCCTGGGACTGGAGCGCGGCGCCAGCGCCCGCGAGGCGCTAGAGGTGATCACCGGGTTGTTGCAGCGTTACGGCCAGGGCGGCCCGGCCGGCTACCGCGACAAGCGCATCCGCTACGACAACAGCTTCCTCATCGCCGACCCCGGCGAAGCCTGGGTGCTGGAAACCGCCGGCAACCTGTGGGCGGCGAAGAAGGTCGAGCGCTGGGCCATCTCCAACGCCCTGACCCTTGGCCACGAATTCGACCTGTGCAGCCGCGACCTCGAGGACCAGGCACGCCGCCAGGGCTGCTGGGATGGTCGCGGCGACTTCCACTTCGCGCGGGTCTTCGACACCCGCCTGTTACCCTGGGTCGGCGGTGCGCACCGGCGCTGTCGGATCAACCAGCGCTTCCTCGACAGTCTGCCTGGCGAGCCGGACTGGCACGCGCTGTTCGCCGCGCTGCGCCACCATGGCCCGCGCGGGGACCACTTCCGCCGCCACAACAACCGCCAGGTATGCATGCACGCCGGCAGCTTCTGGCGGCCTTCGCAGACCACCGCCAGTCTGGTCGCCCGCTTGCGCGACGACGGCCCGCTGCTGGCCGCCACCGGTACTTCGGCGCCGTGCCTGGGACTGTTCCAGCCGCTGTCCTTCGATCCGGCCTCCGGCACCGCCGTGCTCAGCCAGCCGCGCGAGGTGGTACAGGAGTCCCCCTGGTGGCGCTTCGAGGCGGTGCACCGCCGCGCGCTCACCGACCGCGCCTTCCGCCGGCTCCTGCGCAGCGGCCGCGATTGGCTGGAACGGGAACTCTTCGCCGACCTCGAACAGCCCGACTGGCCGCGCCTGGCAGAGGACGCCGCAGCCTGGCACGCCTGTTGGCATGATCAGGTCGCCATGCAGCCGCTGGCGCAGCAGCGCTGGTGGCGTAGCCACGCCGCGCTGTGACTCTTGTCAAACGGGCATCGCCTTCCGTAAGGTGCTGCACCGGTCAAACGAGGGGCATGCCATGAGCGACTTGCAGCAACTGTTCGAGAACAACGTCCGCTGGGCCGAAGCGATCAAGCAGGAAGACCCGGACTTCTTCGCCAAGCTGGCCCGCCAGCAGACCCCCGAGTACCTCTGGATCGGCTGCTCCGACGCGCGGGTGCCGGCCAATGAAATCGTCGGCATGCTGCCCGGCGACCTGTTCGTCCATCGCAACGTCGCCAACGTCGTGCTGCACACCGACCTCAACTGCCTGTCGGTGATCCAGTTCGCCGTCGACGTGCTCAAGGTCAAGCACATCCTGGTCACCGGCCACTACGGCTGCGGTGGCGTGCGCGCCTCCCTGCACAACGACCAGCTCGGCCTGATCGACGGCTGGCTGCGCAGCATTCGCGACCTCGCCTACGAATACCGCGAGCACCTGGAGCAGTTGCCGACCGAGGAGGAGCGCGTCGATCGCCTCTGCGAGCTCAACGTGATCCAGCAGGTGGCCAACGTCAGCCACACCAGCATCGTCCAGAACGCCTGGCACCGCGGCCAGTCGCTGTCCGTGCATGGCTGCATCTACGGGATCAAGGATGGCCTGTGGAAGAACCTCAACGTCACCGTCAGCGGCCTCGACCAGTTGCCGCCGCAGTATCGCTTGAGTCCGCTGGGCGGTTGCTGCTGAGAGAGGCGGAAGCTCTTTCCCACGAGTTCCCCTGTCCCTGGAGGGACAGGGGAACTGTCGAGGACGGGCTTCAGAACTCCACGCTATACGTCAGGCTGTAGGTCCGTCCCCGTCCCTTGTAGTCGAACAGTCCCGCTGGTGCGAGCCCGCCGTAGTAGACCTGCGCGCGTTGTCCCCAGACCGTGGTGTAGTCCTTGTCCAGCAGGTTCTGGATGCCCGCGGTGAGGGTGCCCACCGGCAGCGCCTGGGTGCCGAGCAGGTCGAACAGCGCGTAGCCGTCGATCTTGTTGCCCGACTCGTCGTTCAGGTTGAAGGTGCGCACGCCCTGCAGGCGCAGGCTGCGCTGATCGTCCTTCCAGCCGACGAAGGCGCCGGCCTTGGACGGGCTGGCCGAGGTCACGTCCTGCTTCAGCCAGCGGCCGTCGACCTTCTCCTGGGAGCGGATGGCCAGGCCGTTGAGGCTGACCTGCCAGTGATCGTCCAGCCAGTAGGTAGCCTGGCCCTCCAGGCCGTAGTTGCGCTTCTTGGTGTCCTGCTGCAGCACCGCCAGGGTCTTCGAGTCGTACTTGATGCTCTTGTCCGACCAGGAATAGAACGCCGCCACCTGGGTATCCAGGGCACCGTCGGTATGCCGCCAGCCCAGCTCGACCTGCTTGGTCTTGATCCCGTCCAGCGGCGAGTCGTTCACGCTGACCCCCTGTAGCAGCGGGTAGTGGCCATTGCCGTCGGCTGCGCCGTAGCGTCCGAAACCGTAGTACTTGGCCGGGTCCGGCAGCTCGAAGCCTTCGCTGTAGTTGGCCCAGACCTGTTGTTGCAGGTTCAGCTTGTAGATGGCGCCGACGTTGACCAGGTTGACGTCGTAGTCCTTGCTCCCGCCCGGAACCGCGTCGGCGGACTTGCCGAGGCCGTTGGCGATGAGGATCTGCTGGTTCGCCGCCACGAAGTCGCTGACGTCGGTGCTCATCGACTGGCGCCGCACGCCGGCGCTCAGGGTCAGGTCGTCGGTGGCCTTCCAACTGCCCTGGAGGAAGAATGCGCGGCTGTCGGTATCGATGTCCGGGTAGCGGCCCAGCTTGGCCTGTTCGCTGGCTACCAGCCCGCCGCTGGCGGCGGCGAGCGGCAGGTTGAAGAGCATCTGGTCGGACGTGAATTTTTCCCGGTCCAGGTCCACCCCGTAGGTCAGGCTGGCGCGCTCCCAGGTCTTCACCAGGGCCAGTTTCATCCCGTAGTAGTCGGTGTCCTGCTGCGAGGCCGAGTAGTAGGAGGTGCCGTAGTTGATTGCGCCACTATTGCTGTAGCGGATGGTGGGGAAGGGGTTGAAGGCCATCTTCTCGTTGCGGTAGTAGGCCTGCAGGTAGAGGTCGTGACCCAGCACTTCCGGCGCGTGGTAGGTGGCGTTGAACTGATGGCGCTTGCTCTCCGGCTCGCGGTCGAGGTCGACGCCGCCCTTGATCGAATAGGGTGCCCGTCCACGCAGGGCGTCGAAGTTGCGCCCGAGATCGAGGCCGCGGTCGCCGTCGTAGCCGGAGTCGTAGTACTGCAGGCCGAGATCGAGGCTGTGGCCATTGGCGAAAGTGAAGCCAAGGCTGCCCATCAGGTCCACCGACCTGTTGTACTGCAGGTCGGTCTGGGTGATGTCCGTCAGTACCTGGTCGCCACTGCCGTCGTAGGCCGCGCCGTTCTTCTGGTAGGCGATGGCCAGGCGGCCGTTGAACAGGTCGTTGCCGCCGCTGATCGACTGCGCCGCGCGCAGGTCGTGGTCCTCATGGCTCTGGAAGCCGCTGCGGGCGCCCAGCTCGGTGTTGAAGCGAGTGTCGCCGCCGACGCCCTTCTTGGTCACGATGTTGATGATCCCGCCGGTGGCGCCGCCGCCGTACACCGCGCTGGCGCCGGACATCACCTCGATGCGCTCGATGTTGAATGGGTCGATGGAGTCGAACTGCCGGCTGATGCCCCGCGAACTGTTCAGCGACACCCCGTCGATCATCACCAGTACGCTGCGTCCGCGCAGGTTCTGGCCGTTGTTGGTACGACCCTGGGAGCCGATATCCAGGCCCGGGATCAATTGTCCCAACGCCTCCTTCAGCGGCACGCCGGCCTGGGTCTGCTGGTCCAGTTGCTCGCGCTCGATCACCCAGACCGTGCCGGGCAACTCGCTGATGCTGGTCGGCGCGCGCGAGCCGATCACCACCATCTGCTGCTCCACCGGATCGGCAGCCAGCGCAGGAGCGGAAAACGAAGCGAAGAGGGACAGGGAAAGCGCCAGGGGAGCCGGGCGCGAAGGGATGGAGCGGGGCATGAGGAGATGTCCGAGTTGCTGTTGTTTTGATGGGCGGCAAAGCTAAACAAATCGATAATGATTATCAAATGATTCGAACTGTTTCAATGCGGCATGCCTGGCTTCCAAAGCAAGATGAAATGCCTGACACGGGGCGCTGCGCATGGCGTGGCCCTACAGCGGATCCTCGAGCATTCCTCGATGACGATGCGGTATGCGCACCTAACGCCGGGGCACTTGGAATCGGCGATGCGCTTTTCTCCGATTACTCAGTCTGGCTACAAATTGACCACATGAGGATCTGTGATAATCTGTAGTGAAGTTAACGCTTAACGTTAAGGGTTAATGAATGATTCTGACCTTTCGCTGCGACGAGACTCGTCAGCTTTTTGAGACGGGTCTTTCGAGGCGGTGGGGAGCGATCCTCACAGTCGCTACGCGTAAGCTCGCAATGCTTCATGCGGCTACGGAGCTTCGAGACTTGCGCTCTCCACCTGGAAACCGGTTGGAGCCGTTGCAGGGAAAGCGGGCGGGCCAACATAGCATCAGGATCAATGACCAGTGGCGTGTCTGTTTCGTCTGGACGGATGCGGGTCCCGAAGAAGTCGAAATAGTTGATTACCACTGAGGAGGTGGACCATGGCTACCAATGGTATGCGCCCCATCCATCCTGGGGAAATATTGCGCGATGAGTTTCTGATGGAGTTGGGTATCTCTCCAGCTGCTCTAGCACGCGCTTTGAAAGTCTCCGCTCCGACAGTGAACGATATCGTTCGTGAGCAGCGTGGTATCTCCGCAGATATGGCGATTCGTCTGGGGCGTTACTTTGATACGTCCGCTCAGTTCTGGATGAATCTCCAGAGTGAGTACTCGTTAGCAACTGCTTATGCGGCGAATGGCGAGCAGATCGAACACGAGATTGAGCCGCTGCTTGCCCACGGATAGCGGTGACGTTGATCGTAGAGCCCCGCAGATGCGGGGCTTTTTTATGCGAACCGTCAATCGGTAAAGGGGGGCGTAGACGGTTTGTAGTCGGTTTGTAGTCTGCCGACCAAAACAAAAAGGGGTTAGCTTGCGCTAACCCCTTGAAAAATATGGTGGCTACACCGGGACTTGAACCTGGGACATCAGCATTATGAATGCTGCGCTCTAACCGACTGAGCTATGTAGCCGAGTGGCGCGCATTTTCCGTATCTCGGGCGGGGCTGTCAACCCCTGGGCCTAGATAATTTTCTGATCTTTCAATCGTTTAGACGGAAGGGGTCGGATCGCCGGAGAGAGGGCGATGGGGAGGGGCAGGAACGAAAAGCCCCGGCGCTTGGCCGGGGCTTTCCTGGGACGGGAAGGGGATTACACGTTGAAGCGGAAATGCATCACGTCGCCGTCCTTGACGATGTAGTCCTTGCCTTCCAGGCGCCATTTACCGGCTTCCTTGGCGCCCTGTTCGCCCTTGAACTGGATGAAGTCGTCGTAGGCGACCACTTCGGCGCGGATGAAGCCTTTCTCGAAGTCGGTGTGGATCACGCCGGCGGCCTGCGGGGCGGTGGCGCCGACGCGGACGGTCCAGGCGCGGACTTCCTTCACCCCGGCGGTGAAGTAGGTCTGCAGGTTGAGCAGGCCGTAGCCGGCACGGATCACACGGTTCAGGCCGGGTTCCTCGAGACCGAGGGACTCGAGGAACATGTCCTTCTCTTCGCCGTCTTCCAGCTCGGCGATCTCGGCTTCGATCTTGTTGCACACCGGCACCACCACCGCGCCTTCTTCCTCGGCGATGGCCTTCACCACATCCAGGTGCGGGTTGTTCTCGAAGCCGTCCTCGGCGACGTTGGCGATGTACATCACCGGCTTGCTGGTCAGCAGGTGGAAGCTGCGTACCAGGCGCTTCTCCTCGTCACCGAGGTTCTTCAGCAGCGAACGCGCCGGCTTGCCCTCGGTGAAGTGGGGGATGAGCTTTTCCAGCAGGGCCTTCTGGGCCAGGGCTTCCTTGTCGCCGCCCTTGGCGTTGCGGGCGACTTTCTGCAGTTGCTTCTCGCAGCTGTCGAGGTCGGCGAAGATCAGTTCGAGGTCGATGATCTCGATGTCGCGCTTGGGGTCGACGCTGTTGGACACGTGGATCACGTTGTCGTCTTCGAAGCAGCGCACCACGTGGGCGATGGCGTCGGTCTCGCGGATGTTGGCGAGGAACTTGTTGCCCAGGCCCTCACCCTTGGAGGCGCCCGCCACCAGGCCGGCGATGTCGACGAACTCCATGGTGGTCGGCAGTACGCGCTCGGGCTTGACGATCTCGGCCAGGGCGTTCAGGCGCGCGTCGGGCATCGGCACGATGCCGCTGTTCGGCTCGATGGTGCAGAACGGGAAGTTTTCCGCCGCGATACCGGATTTGGTCAGGGCGTTGAACAGGGTGGACTTGCCGACGTTGGGCAGGCCGACGATGCCGCAGTTGAATCCCATGCTATGTCCCTCGCGCTCAGACAGGCGCTAGAAAAGTGGTTCAGGCCTTCTGGCTGTGCAGCTTCTGCATCGCCCGGGTCCAGTCCCCGGCGAGCATTTCCGGCAGCACGCCGAGGGCGAAGTCGATGCTGGTGTCGAGCAGTTCCTGCTCGCTGCGCGGGGCGCGGCCGAGCACGTAACCGGAAACCAGGCTGCTGTGCCCCGGATGGCCGATGCCAAGCCGCAGGCGATGGAAAGAATTCTGATTGCCGAGCTGGGCGATGATGTCGCGCAACCCGTTGTGCCCGCCGTGTCCGCCGCCGGTCTTGAGCTTGGCGACGCCAGGGGGCATGTCGAGTTCGTCGTGGGCCACCAGGATGGCGTCCGGGGCGATCCGGAAGAATCCCGCCAGCGCCGCCACGGACTGGCCGCTGCGGTTCATATAGGTAGTCGGGATCAACAGACGAACGTCCTTGCCCTGGTGGCTGAACTTGCCGACCAGGCCGAAATACTTGCGGTCAGCCACGAGGCTGACGCCCTGGGCATGCGCCAGGCGCTCAACGAAAAGGGCCCCCGCGTTATGCCGGGTCTGGTCGTATTCAGGACCCGGGTTTCCCAGGCCAACGATCAGTTGTACGGCAGTCACGACGGGAGCCCCTCTCTATAAAAAGGCGATCGAGTAATGAATTACTCGGCGGCGCCTTCTTCGCTACCTTCTTCCTTCACCACGCGGGAAGCGTGGATGTTGGCAACGGCCAGGTCGTTGCCGTGGGCCAGTTGTACCAGCTCGACGCCTTTCGGAGCCTTGAGGTCCGACAGGTGAACGATCTGGCCCAGCTCGACCTTGGCCATGTCGACTTCGATGAATTCCGGCAGGTCTTTCGGCAGGCAGGAAACTTCGACTTCGGAGATGGTGTGGGAGATCTCACCACCGGATTGCTTGACGCCAACGGCTACTTCTTCGTTGATGAAGTGCAGCGGTACGTGGGCGGTCAGCTTGTGGTCGGCGACCACGCGCAGGAAGTCGGCGTGCATCACGAAGCCTTTCGCCGGATGGCGCTGCAGGGCCTTGATCAGTACGGTTTCCTTGGCGCCGCCAACGTTCAGGGCGATCACGTGGCTGAAGGCAGCCTCGTTTTCCAGGAGCTTGGCGATTTCGCGCAGTTCCAGGGTTACGGACTGGGGCTCTTTGTCGCCGCCGTAAACGACAGCAGGAACCAGACCGGCGTTACGACGCAGGCGGCGGCTCGCACCTTTCCCCAGATCGGAACGCACTTGGGCATTCAGAATAAAGTCGACCATTGTGTATCTCCAAAAATAACAATGCGCCCGAACGCTTGCGACCAGCGTTCGGGCGATTTCAAAGGCCCCGCCGGAGCGGGGCGTTTTCGTTCAGGCGCGTTCGCCGAGGCTGGGCCTCAGCGGAACATCGCGCTGATCGATTCTTCGTTGCTGATCCGGCGCATGGCTTCCGCAACGACCGGAGCGATGTCCAGCTGGCGGATGCGGCCACAGGCCTGGGCAGCGGCGGACAGCGGGATAGTGTTGGTCACCACCAGCTCGTCCAGTACGGATTTCTCGATGTTCTCGATGGCACGGCCGGACAGCACCGGGTGGGTGCAGTAGGCGATGACCTTGGCGGCGCCGTGCTCTTTCAGTGCCTTGGCGGCGTGACCGAGGGTGCCGGCGGTATCGACCATGTCGTCTACCAGTACGCAGGTACGGCCTTCGACGTCACCGATGATGTGCATCACTTCGGACTGGTTGGCCTTGGGACGACGCTTGTCGATGATCGCAAGGTCAACGCCCAGGGACTTGGCCACGGCGCGCGCGCGCACCACGCCGCCGATGTCCGGGGAGACGATCATCAGGTTCTCGAAGCGCTGGTCTTCGATATCGTCCACCAGCACGGGGGAACCGTAGATGTTGTCTACCGGGATATCGAAGAAGCCCTGGATCTGGTCCGCGTGCAGGTCGACCGTGAGGACACGGTTGACCCCGACGACGGTCAGCATGTCGGCCACTACCTTGGCGCTGATGGCCACGCGGGCGGAGCGCGGACGGCGATCCTGGCGGGCATAGCCGAAGTAGGGGATGACAGCGGTGATACGAGTGGCCGAGGAGCGGCGGAAGGCATCGGCCATCACCACCAGTTCCATCAGGTTGTCGTTGGTCGGCGCGCAGGTCGGCTGAATCAGGAATACGTCCTTGCCGCGGACGTTTTCGTTGATTTCGACGCTGATTTCGCCATCGGAGAATTTGCCAACTGAAACATCGCCAAGAGGAATGTGCAGCTGACGCACGACGCGTCGTGCAAGATCGGGGTTAGCGTTCCCCGTGAAGACCATCATCTTGGACACGCTACAGGTACCTGTGTCGACCGAAGGGATCCGGATGAAATACAGAAGAGGAAAATGGCAGGGGCGGCTGGATTCGAACCAACGCATGGCAGGATCAAAACCTGCTGCCTTACCGCTTGGCGACGCCCCTGTGGTATTGCTCGAATACCGTTTCGGCATTCCTTTCTCAGACCAGAGTTTCCAGCTTCCGGTGCAACATCGAGACATTGCTTCCTTTGGCGACGAACCTCTGAAGGTGGTCTGGAAGAAGGGCCGAGACTTTATCAGCTTCAGCTTTGTTTGGGAAGCTCCCAAACACACAACCTCCAGTGCCGGTTAATCTAGCTGAAACAAATTTGTTTAGCAAGATCAAAGCGTTACGAACTTCTGGGTAACGCCTCTCGACTACCGGCTGACAGTCGTTTCGGCTGTCCCCCTCGAGAACGGTGCGCACTTTAATGGCGGGAGAATCGCGTGTCAACAGTGGATCTGAAAAAATTTCTGCTGTGCTGACAAGTACTTGCGGAACCACGACGAGATACCAGGGCTCCGGGATGTCCACCGGGGTGAGCTTTTCGCCCACGCCCTCGGCGAAAGCCGCGCGTCCGCGGGTGAAGACCGGCACGTCGGCGCCCAGACGCAGGCCCAGGGCGGCGATGCGGTCCTCGTCCCAGCCGAGTTGCCAGAGATGGTTCAAGGCCAGGAGCGTCGTGGCGGCGTCGGAGCTGCCGCCGCCGATGCCGCCCCCCATGGGCAAGCGCTTGTCCAGCCAGATGTCGACGCCTTGCAGGCTGCCGGAGGCTTCCTGCAGCCCGCGCGCGGCGCGCACGATCAGGTTGCTGTCGTGCGGCACCCCGGCGATTTCCGTGTGCAGGCGTACCTGGCCGTCCTGGCGGGCTTCGAAATGCAGCTCGTCGCCGTGGTCGAGGAATTGGAACAGGGTCTGCAACTCGTGATAGCCATCGTCGCGGCGGCCGAGGATATGCAGGAACAGATTGAGCTTGGCCGGGGCTGGCAGGCTGAGGCGCACGCTCATGTCAGCGGCCGAGCTGGCGCGGCTGCCAGTCCTTGATCACCAGGGTGACGTCGAGGTCCTGGCCGTGCAGCTTCAGGCGCTCGGGTAGCCAGTAGCCGTTCTGTTCGGCGTAGCGGGTGTATTCGATCTGCCAGCCGTCCTGTTCCAGGCGCGCCAGGCGACTGTCGGCGTCGAGGGTCAGGCGGCTCTTGCTGTCCGGCGCCGGGAGGCCGCGTACCCACCAGAGCAGGTGCGAGACCGGCAGGCGCCAGCCTAGTTGTTCTTCCAGCAGGGCTTCCGGGGACTCCGCCTGGTAGCGGCCCTGCCCGGCGACTTCCAGGCTCACCGCGCCTTCACGCCCGGTCAGGCGTGCTGCGCCGCGGCCGAGCGGGCCGGACAGGCGGATGTCGTAGTAGCCCTGGCGCTGCAGCCAGAACAGGGTGCCGCTGCCGGAGTCGCGCGGGGCGCGGATGCCGACCTTGCCGTCGATCTGCCAGGCATCCAGCTCGCTGAGTTGCTGCTTGTGGGTTTTCCAGGTCTGCGCATCGCCCTGGCCTTCCAGGGCTTCGTGGGAGGTCAGGCCGGCGCAGCCGCTGAGCAGGGCCAGCGCGGAGGCGGCGAGGAAAAGACGTAGACGCATGATTTCAAGGAGTCTCGGCGCCGGTCAGGCGCTTGATGGTGCGGCGCAGCACGTCGCTGTCGGGCTGCTTGTCGAGGTATTCGCGCCAGATGGCCCGGGCGTCGTCCTGGCGCCCCTGGGCCCAGAGGACTTCGCCCAGGTGCGCGGCGACCTCGTGGTCGGGGTAGCGCTGCAGCGCCTGGCGCAGGTAGCGCTCGGCGTCCGCCAGCTTGCCCTGGCGATAGTTGATCCAGCCCATGCTGTCGAGGATCGCCGGGTCGTCCGGGTTCAACTTGTGCGCCTTGAGGATCAGCTCGCGCGCCTCGGTGTAGCGGGTAGTGCGGTCGGCCAGGGTGTAGCCGAGGGCGTTGAGGGCCATGGCGTTGTCCGGCTCGCGGGCGATGACGAAGCGCAGGTCCTTTTCCATCTGCGCCAGGTCGTTACGCTTCTCCGCCAGCATCGAGCGGGTGTAGAGCAGGTTGAGGTCCTCCGGGTACTGCTTCAGACCCTCCTGGATGGCCTGCCAGGCCTTTTCCTGCTGGTCGTTG
The DNA here is from genome assembly GCF_058680555.1 of Pseudomonas sp. YA1. Taxonomy (NCBI): domain Bacteria; kingdom Pseudomonadati; phylum Pseudomonadota; class Gammaproteobacteria; order Pseudomonadales; family Pseudomonadaceae; genus Pseudomonas; species Pseudomonas sp. YA1. Next base: position 26,326 of record NZ_JBZWBG010000030.1, on the reverse strand, counting down.
TTGGACAGCGCCTCGGCTTCGATCAGGTACAGCTGGATGGCGTAGTCGGGTTGCTCGCTGCGCGCCTTGTCCAGGCGCTGGGCGGCTTCGTCGACGCGACCGGCCTTGAGCAGGACGTCGGTCTGGCGCAGTTGCGCCGGGAGGAAGTCATTGCCCGGGCCGACCTGGGCATACTCGTCGAGGGCGCGCGCGGTGTCCTTCTGTTCCTCGGCGAGGCGGCCGAGGTTGAAGTGGGCGGCGTCGACGTGGCTGTCGCGCTCGACCAGTTCTTCCAGGTAGATCCTGGCTTCGTCCCAGGCCTGGGCTTCCAGGCAGACCAGCGCCAGGGAGAAACGCAGGTCGTCGTCGTCGGGGAATTGCTGGACCAGTCCGGCGAACTCGGCCTTGGCGTCGTCCAGGCGGTTCTGCTCCACCAGCAGGCGCGCGTAGGCGAGGCGCACGCGCTTGTCGTCCGGGTGTTCCTTGATCCCGGCCTTGAGCAGCGGCAGGGCCTCGTCGCTGCGCTTCATGCTCTGCAACAGGCGCGAGCGGAGCAGCAGCGGGGCCACTTCGTGGCGGCTTGCGGAGTTGTCCTCGAGCAGGGTCAGGGCTTCGTCCGGGCGGCCGTCCTGTTGCAGCAGCAGGGCCTTGCCGAACAGCAACTGGCCGTTGTTCGGGTATTTCTTCAACAGGTGGTCGAAGCTCTGCAGCAGGCCGGCGCGGGTATCCGGGTCGGTCTCCGCGGCAGACAGGGCGAGGAAGTCGAAGTGCGTGTCGCCCTGGCCGTTGAGGACCTTCTCCATGTACACCATGGACTCCTCGTAGCGCCCGGCGCGGGCCAACTGGATCGCGGCGGCGCGTTGGGCATCGAGGTTGTCCGGCGCGCTGCGCGCCCAGAGCAGGGAGGTGTCGAGGGCTTCCTGGTCGGCGCCGAGGTATTCGGCGATGCGGAAGGCGCGCTCGGAAACTCCGGGGTCGCGGGTTTTCTGCGCCTGCACCACATAGTTGCTCAGGGCGATGTCGAAGCGGTTGCGCTGCCCGGCCAGTTCGGCCACCAGCAGCGAATACAGGCTGTCCTCGCTGAAGGAGCCGTACTTTTCCGGCTTGGCCTTGGTCTCGACCGCGGTGTCTTCCACCGGCGGGGTGCCATCGGGAGTCTTGTGGATAAGTGACTGGCAGCCGCCGAGCAGCAGCGTGACGGTCAGCAGCGCAAGGGATTTGTTCATAGAGGAAGAAAGCCGGCCTTGAACCTGCGAGGGTGGCGCCATCATGACATAAGCCGTCCGGCAAGCCCAAGGGGGCCGGGACGGGCGTCGACGAAGCTGTCTATGGGGTCAATACATCGGCAATGGTTGTCCTGCCCTTGGCGAAGTAGGAGAATTGCGCGTTTCCCCGATTAGCTCAGCGATCCTGCATGGCCTTCATTGCCCTCGGCATCAATCACAAGACCGCCTCGGTGGCTGTCCGCGAGCGCGTGGCTTTCACTCCGGAACAGATGGTCGAGGCGCTGCAGCAGCTCTGCCGCCTGACCACCAGCCGCGAGGCGGCCATCCTGTCGACCTGCAACCGGAGCGAACTCTACCTGGAGATCGACCATCCGACCGCGGACGACGTGCTCGCCTGGCTGGCGGACTACCATCGTCTGACCCTCGACGAGTTGCGCGCCTGCGCCTATGTGCACCAGGACGAAGACGCGGTGCGCCACATGATGCGCGTGGCCTCCGGCCTCGACTCGATGGTCCTCGGCGAGCCGCAGATCCTCGGCCAGATGAAGTCGGCCTACGCCGTCGCGCGCGAGGCCGGCACCGTCGGTCCGCTGCTCGGCCGCCTGTTCCAGGCCACCTTCAGTACGGCGAAGACCGTCCGCACCGATACCGCCATCGGCGAGAACCCGGTGTCCGTGGCGTTCGCCGCGGTGAGCCTGGCCAAGCAGATCTTCAGCGACCTGCACCGCAGCCAGGCGCTGCTGATCGGCGCCGGCGAGACCATCACCCTGGTCGCGCGCCACCTGTTCGAGCAAGGCGTGAAGCGCATCGTGGTGGCCAACCGCACCCTGGAGCGCGCCAGCCTGCTCGCCGAGCAGTTCGGCGCCCATGCGGTGCTGCTTTCGGAGATACCCGAGGAACTGGCCAACAGCGATATCGTCATCAGCTCCACTGCTAGCCAGTTGCCGATCCTCGGCAAGGGCGCCGTGGAGCGCGCGCTGAAGCAGCGCAAGCACAAGCCGATGTTCATGGTCGACATCGCCGTGCCGCGCGACATCGAGCCGGAAGTCGGCGAACTGGACGACGTCTACCTCTATAGCGTCGACGACCTCCACGAAGTAGTGGCGGAGAATCTCAAGAGCCGCCAGGGCGCTGCCCAGGCCGCCGAGGAACTGGTCGGCAGCGGCGTCGCCGAGTTCATGCAGCGCCTGCGCGAACTGGCTGCGGTGGACGTGCTGCGCGCCTATCGGCAGCAGGCCGAGCGCCTGCGCGATGAAGAACTGGGCAAGGCCCAGCGGCAACTGGCCAACGGTGCCGACCCGGCCGAGGTGATGGCCCAGTTGGCCCGCGGCCTGACCAACAAACTGCTGCACGCGCCCAGCGTGCAGATGAAGAAAATGTCCGCCGAGGGCCGCATCGACGCGCTGGCCCTGGCCCAGGAGCTGTTCGCCCTCGACGAGGGCGCGCCGCGCCACTGACCGGTACCTATGCCTGCATGAAAGCTTCTCTGCTGAAAAAGCTGGATGTCCTCAGCGATCGCTACGAAGAACTGACGGCGCTGCTCGGCGACGCCGAGGTGATCAGTGACCAGACCCGCTTCCGCGCCTATTCCCGCGAGTACGCCGAGGTCGAACCGGTGATCCTGGCGTTCCGCGACTACCGCAAGGTGCAGGCCGACCTCGAGGGCGCCCAGGCGTTGCTCAAGGACAGCGACCCGGAGTTGCGCGACCTCGCCGAGGAGGAGGTCGCCGAAGCGCGCGGCCGCCTCGCCGCCCTCGGCGACAGCCTGCAGCGCATGCTGCTGCCGAAGGATCCCAACGACAGCCGCAACGTGTTCCTGGAGATCCGTGCCGGCACCGGTGGCGACGAGGCGGCGATCTTCTCCGGCGACCTGTTCCGCATGTATTCGCGCTACGCCGAGCGCCAGGGCTGGCGGGTCGAGACGCTGTCGGAGAACGAGGGCGAGCACGGTGGCTACAAGGAAGTGATTGCCCGGGTCGAGGGCGACAACGTTTATGCCAAGCTCAAGTTCGAGTCCGGCGCGCACCGCGTGCAGCGGGTGCCGGAAACCGAATCCCAGGGCCGGATCCACACTTCCGCCTGCACTGTCGCGGTGCTGCCGGAGCCGGACGAGCAGGCAGCGATCGAGATCAACCCGGCCGACCTGCGGGTGGACACCTACCGTTCCTCCGGCGCCGGCGGCCAGCACGTCAACAAGACCGACTCGGCGGTGCGCATCACCCACATTCCCAGCGGCATCGTGGTCGAGTGCCAGGAAGAGCGCTCGCAGCACAAGAACCGCGCCAAGGCCATGGCCTGGCTGGCGGCCAAGCTCAACGACCAGCAGCAGGCCGCGGCGCAGCAGGCGATCGCCAGCACGCGCAAGCTGCTGGTGGGCTCGGGCGACCGCTCGGAGCGCATCCGTACCTACAACTTCCCGCAAGGGCGGGTCACCGACCATCGCATCAACCTCACCCTGTACTCCCTGGGCGAGGTGATGGAGGGCGCGGTGGAACAGGTGATCGAGCCGCTGCTGCAGGAATACCAGGCCGATCAACTGGCGGCCCTGGGCGACTGACATGACCACTATCTGTACCCTTCTCAAGGATTCCCAACTGCCCGATTCGCCCAGCGCCCGGCTCGACACCGAGTTGCTGCTGGCGGCGGCGATGGGCAAGCCGCGCAGCTTCCTGCGTACCTGGCCGGAGCGCATCGTGCCGCGCGAGGCCAACGAGCGGTTCGACGACTGGATCGCCCGTCGGCGCAACGGCGAACCGGTGGCCTACATCCTTGGCCACCAGGGCTTCTGGAGCCTGGACCTGGAGGTCGCGCCACACACCCTGATCCCGCGCCCGGACACCGAACTGCTGGTGGAAACCGCGCTGGCGACCCTCGCGGCGGACACCGCTACGGTGCTCGACCTGGGCACCGGCACCGGCGCCATCGCCCTGGCCCTGGCCAGCGAGCGGCCGCTATGGACAGTGACTGCGGTGGACCGTGTGGAAGAGGCCGTGGCGCTGGCCGAGCGCAATCGCCAGCGGCTGCTCCTGGAGAACGTCGAGGTGCGCCGCAGCCACTGGTTCTCCGCCCTCGATGGCCGGCGCTTCCGGATGATCGTCGGCAATCCGCCGTACATCCCTGCCAGCGACCCGCACCTGAGCGAGGGCGACGTGCGTTTCGAGCCGAAGAGCGCGCTGGTCGCGGGTAGCGATGGCCTCGACGACATCCGCCAGATCGTCGCCCAGGCGCCGCGGCATTTGCTGGACGAAGGCTGGCTGCTGCTCGAGCACGGCTATGATCAAGGGGCGGCGGTGCGCGAACTGCTCGGCGCCCGCGGCTTCGCCGGGGTACATACGTTGCGCGACCTCGGCGGCAACGAGCGGATCACACTCGGACAATGGGCATGCTGAGCGACGAGGAACTGCTGCGCTACAGTCGCCAGATCCTGCTGGCGCAGGTCGACGTCGAGGGCCAGCTGCGCCTGAAGCGCAGCCGCGCACTGATCGTCGGTCTTGGCGGCCTGGGTTCGCCGGTGGCGCTGTACCTGGCCGCGGCCGGGGTCGGCGAGCTGCACCTGGCGGATTTCGATACGGTCGACCTGACCAACCTGCAACGGCAGGTCATCCACGATGGCGCCAGCGTCGGTGTCGGCAAGGTGGAGTCGGCGATGCGCCGGCTGGGCGCGCTGAATCCGCAGATCCGCCTGGTCAGCCATAGCGCCGCGCTGGATGAGGACTCCCTCGATGCCGCCGTGGCGGCGGTCGACCTGGTGCTCGACTGCACCGACAACTTCGCCACCCGCGAGGCGGTCAACGTCGCCTGCGTGCGCGCCGGCAAGCCGCTGGTCAGCGGCGCGGCGATCCGTCTCGAGGGCCAGCTTTCGGTATTCGATACCCGCCGCGACGAAAGCCCCTGCTACCACTGCCTCTACGGGCACGGCAGCGAGGCCGAGCTGACCTGCAGCGAGGCCGGCGTGATCGGTCCGCTGGTGGGGCTGGTCGGTAGCCTGCAGGCGCTGGAGGCGCTCAAGCTGCTGGCCGGTTTCGGCGAACCGCTGGTGGGCCGCCTGCTGCTGGTGGACGCCCTCGGCACGCGCTTCCGCGAATTGCGGGTGCGTCGCGATCCTTCCTGTGCCGTCTGCGGGCAACGCCATGGCGGTTGAGTCGGCCGCGGTCGGCGTTTTCGATTCCGGGGTCGGCGGGCTCAGCGTATTGCGTGAGATTCGTGCGCGCCTGCCATCCGAATCGTTGCTCTACGTCGCCGACAACGCCCATGTGCCCTACGGCGAGAAGAGCGCGGAGTACATCCGCGAACGCTGCGAGCGGATCGGTGATTTCCTTCTGGAGCAGGGCGCCAAGGCTCTGGTACTGGCCTGCAATACCGCGACGGCAGCGGCTGCGGCGGAATTGCGCGAACGTTATCCGCAGGTGCCGCTGGTGGCCATGGAGCCGGCGGTGAAGCCGGCCGCGGCGGCCACCCGCAACGGTCGGGTCGGCGTCCTGGCCACCACCGGAACTCTGAAGAGCGCGCGTTTCGCCGCCTTGCTCGACCGCTTCGCCAGCGACGTACAGGTCTTCACCCAGCCCTGCCCGGGGCTGGTCGAGCGCATCGAAGCCGGCGATCTCTATGGGCCGCAAACCCGGGCACTGCTGGAACGCCTGCTGGCGCCCATCCTCGAACAGGGCTGCGATACGCTGATCCTCGGCTGTACTCATTATCCCTTCGTCAAACCCCTGCTGGCCGAGCTGATCCCGGCGGAGATGGCGGTGATCGATACGGGAGCGGCTGTCGCCCGGCAGCTGGAGTGCGTATTGTCGGCGCGGGCGCTACTGGCCTCTGGCCAGGCCGCGACGCCGCGTTTCTGGACCAGCGCGCTGCCGGAGGAGATGGAAAGGATCCTGCCGATCCTCTGGGGAAGCCCGGAAAGCGTAGGAAAATTAGTCGTTTAGTCGTTCCTGGCAGACGTGACAGCGATTTTTTGAACTAAAGCGTTTGGTCTAGTATCTGCTTTAGTAAGTGCGCTCTTATAATGCGCAGCTTGAATGCGGGGGCTTTCATGCAACTTTCGAAAAGGACGTTTCAATGAAGAAACTACTTCCGCTGGCCGTTCTGGCCGCACTTTCCTCCGTCCACGTGGCCTCCGCCCAGGCGGCGGACGTCTCGGCCGCCGTCGGTGCGACCGGCCAGTCGGGCATGACCTATCGCCTGGGCCTGAGCTGGGATTGGGACAAGAGCTGGTGGCAGTCCTCCACCGGGCGCCTGACCGGCTACTGGGATGCGGGCTACACCTATTGGGAAGGTGGCGATGAAGGCGCCGGCAAGCATTCGCTGTCGTTCGCTCCGGTATTCGTCTACGAGTTCGCCGGCGACTCGATCAAGCCATTCATCGAGGCCGGTATCGGCGTGGCGGCGTTCTCCGGCACCCGTGTCGGCGACCAGAACCTGGGTTCCTCCCTGAACTTCGAAGACCGCATCGGTGCCGGCCTGAAGTTCGCCAACGGCCAGTCGGTCGGCGTTCGGGCGATCCACTATTCCAACGCCGGCCTGAAACAGCCGAACGACGGTATCGAGTCCTACAGCCTGTTCTACAAGATCCCGATCTAGTCGGCACGGTCTAAAAAAGCCGGGTTCATCCCGGCTTTTTCATGCCTGCGATTCTTCCGCCACGCCGCATCGCCCCATGGAAAGAGCGAGCCATTTGGCGGGAGGCGATAGCTCGCTGACGCGCCCTACGCGCGACCATCGCGCGGCGGCAGGTTGCGGAAAGCCGCCAGCGCCCGTTCGCGGCTGGCCTTCAGGTCGACCATCGGCCGTGGATAGTCGACCCCGGCGAACAGCCCCAGGCTGGACGGATCGTGGATCGCCTTGCGCTCCAGGCCGGCCAGTTCCGGCAGCCAGTGGCGGATGAACTCGCCGCGTGGATCGAAGCGTTCGGACTGTGAGAGCGGATTGAACAGGCGGAAGTAGGGGACGGCGTCGGTGCCGGTGGATGCGCTCCACTGCCAGCCGCCGTTGTTCGCCGCCAGGTCGCCGTCGATGAGGTGGCGCATGAACCAGCGTTCGCCTTCGCGCCAGTCGATCAGCAGGTTCTTGCTGAGGAACATCGCTACCACCATCCGCAGGCGATTGTGCATCCAGCCGGTGGCGAGCAACTGGCGCATTGCCGCGTCGATGATCGGTATGCCGGTGCGCCCCTGTTGCCAGGCTTCGAGTTCCGCCGGGGCCTGGCGCCAGCGCAGGGCTTCGGTCTCCTCGCGGAAGGGGCGGTGCCGGGAGACCCGTGGGTAGCCGACCAGGATGTGCTTGTAGAACTCGCGCCAGAGCAGCTCGTTGATCCAGGTCGCGGCGCCTTGCTGGCCGCCGCTGAACTCGCCGCGGTTGGCGACCAGCGCGGCGTCCAGGCATTGCCTGGGCGAGAGTACGCCGGCGGCCAGGTAGGGCGACAGTTGGCTGGTGCCGGGAAGCGCCGGGAAGTCGCGCCGTTCATGGTAGTCGGCCAGGTGCTGGTCGGCGAAGTCGCGCAGGCGTTCCTGCGCTACCTTTTCGCCTGCCGGCCAGAGGCGGCGCAAGCTATCGGCCGGCCGCGGGAAGGCGGGCACGGCATCCGGCAGCGGGTCGCTGGCCAGCGCATGCGGTGGCTGGGGCTGCGGACGCGGGCGGACACCCGGCAGGGCCTGGTAGAGCCGTTCGTGGCAGACCTTGCGGAACTGGCTGAACACCTGGAAATAGCCGCCAGTTCGGGTCAGCACCGAGCCGGGGGCGAAGAACAGCTGGTCGAGGTGGCTGTGGAAGGCCACGCCCTGTTCGCGCAGGCGTTGGCCGACGGCCTGGTCGCGGCGTTCCTCGTTCACCCCGTATTCCTGGTTGACGTGTACCGCGCCGATTCCCAGCTCCCGGCAGAGCCGGCTGATGACTTCCGGGGTTTGCCGCCAGTGGCCGCAGTCGCGCACCAGCAGCGGGATGTTCAGCGCGGCGAGCTGGCGTTGCAGCTCGCCCAGGTTGCGCAGCCAGAAGTCGACCTTGCAGGGCGCATCGTCGTGTTCCCGCCACTGCGCCGGGCTGAGCAGGTAGAGGGCCACGCAAGGGCGCCCATCGGCGGCGGCGAGGAGCGCGCTGTTATCGGTGGTTCGCAGGTCGCAGCGAAACCAGATCAGGTTCATCGGAAGTCCGTTCATGGGTTCAACAGGCCTCGTTCGCCGAGCAGGCGGCGGGCTTCCAGGGGCGTGCTCGCCAGCAGCAGGCCAGTTAGCGCCAGGGTTTCGAAGGCTTCGCGCTGGATCTCCACGGCCGGTCCGACCAGCACCACCGGGCAGCTCACCCCTGCCAGCAGGCGCGGCAGGTGCTCCGGGTTGAGGCGATGACTGGCGTACAGCAACACGCCGCGAGCTTCCAGGCGTTCGCAGGCCAGGGCCAGTTCGGCCGGTGGCAGCGGCCAGTCGAAGACCTGCAGCGGCACCTCGCCGCTGCCGAGCAACCAACTGCACAGCCAGAGGTTCGGTTCCAGCGACAGCTCGGACTGGTTGACCAGCAGCAGCGGCGCGCCCTGTTGCAGCCGCTGCTGGTGATAAAGGCGGGCGCCCAGCTTGCTGCGCAACCAGGAGAAGAAGAAGGCCCGCTCCATGCGCGCGCCGAATTGTCCCTGCCAGCGTCGTTCGAGGTGCTGCAGCAAGGGTTGCAGAAGCTTTTCGCAGAGGGTCGCTACCGGATAGAGCGACGCGGCCTGGTTGAACAGATCGTCGAGGCGTCGCTCGGCCAGCGCGGCGATGGCGTCCAGCAGTTGTTCGTGCAGGCGTTCCCAGGGGGATTCGACATCCGCCGCTGGGGTTTCCTCCGGACGCTCCATCAGCGCGCGCACCTGGCTGATGGCGACGCCACGCTCGAGCCAGACGAGTATCCGGCGGATGCGCTCGACCTGCTCTTCGCTGTAGAGCCGGTGACCCTTGCCGGTGCGTTGCGGCACCACCAGGCCGTAGCGGCGCTCCCAGGCGCGCAGGGTGACCGGATGGACGCCGGTCAGACGAGTGACTTCGCGGATCGGCAGGCCGCCGCGTTCGAGGTGGGGCGAGTTCATCGGGAAATCCTAGAGCGCGTTGCGCAGGCCGAGTTCGGTCGGGTGCGGTTGCAGGTAGGCCTGCTGGGCGATGTATGCATGCGGGTGGCGACGGAAGTGGTGCTTTAGCAGGGTCAGCGGTACCACCAGCGGCACGCTGCCATGCCGGTATTGCTCGATCAGCTCGCGCAATTCACGCCTGTCTTCGGCTGCGAGGTCGCGTTTCAGGTAGCCGCTCAGGTGCAGCAACACGTTGCCATGGCTGCCGCGGGTCGCGCAGCGGCGCAGGCCCTGCATCAGCTCGCCGAAGTAACGCGTGCCGAGGGCTTCCGGCTGGTAGTGGCCGGCTTCGCCGAGCAGGCGGCCGAGACTGCGGTAGTGCTCCGGCGAATGCGCCAGCAACTGGTACTTGTAGCGGCTATGGAAGGCGACGATGGCCGAATGGCTGAGGCCGCGCTGGCACAGGGCCTGCCAGTGGGCATGGGCGAACACGCGGGTGAGGAAGTTCTCCCGCAGGACCGGATCGTGCAGACGGCCTTCTTCTTCCACCGGTAGCTCCGGCAAGGCTTCGCAAAGGGCTGCGGCGAAGCGTCCACGGCCTTCGGCGCGCGGCGCGCCGCCGCCTTCAGGGTAGACCTTGACCCGTTGCAGCCCGCAGGACGGCGAACGTTGCATGAAGATGAACCCGTCCAGCGTATCCGCCCGTTGCGCCACTCGCCGCGCATATTCGGCGAGCGCTCCGCCGACCGCCAGGCCGTCGTGGCTCCGCGCCTCGGCGGCTTCCGGAGTGCCTTCCAGGCGAATCGCCGGGCGCGGCGTGCCCAGGCCGATGGCCTGTTCCGGGCAGAAGGAGACGAATTCGACGTGTCGCGCCAGTTCCTCGCAAAGCGCGGATCGCTTGTGGCCGCCGTTGAAGCGCACCGGTTCGCCGAGCAGGCAGGCGCTGATGCCGAGTCGGGGCGTCAGGGAAGGGTGAGATTCGTGCATCGGTGTCGTCTCCCGAGGGGAAAGGAGGTTTGCGCGCAGCTCGACAGCCGGGCGGTCATACGACACATCCTAGAACTTATCTTGTACAGGTCAATTTATTTGTATAGGTATTTTCTTGTCACATCGGGCCGCCAGGCGACGGCCCGATCCCCTCAGAGATGTTCCAGCAGGCGCCGCGCGGCTTCCTGGCCGCTGAGCCAGGCGCCTTCGACGCGGCCGCTGGAGCACCAGTCGCCGCAGGCGTAGATGCCCAGGTCGGGATCGCCGAGGGCGCCCCACTGGTGAGCCTCCGCCGGGCGTGCATAGAGCCAGCGGTGGGCGATGCTGAAGGCGGCTTCCGGCACGGCGCAGCCGATCACTTCGGCGAAGGCGCAGCGCAGGTGCTCGACCACGTCTTCCTTGGCCATGTCGATGTGTTGCCGGCTCCACTGGCTGGTGGCGTGCAGCACCCAGGTATCGAGGGCGGTGTCGCGCCCCGGCTTGCTGCGATTGCAGGCCAGCCAGGCGATCGGACTGCCGTGCACGAAGCAGCCCTGCACCGGGGTGTCGAGTACCTCGCGGAAGCCTAGCGCCACCGCCCAGGTCGGCTCCATGACCACGCTCGCGGCGGTGGCCGCCAGTTTCGGCACGCTGGCCAGCAGCGGCGTGGCCTGGGGAGCGGGGATGGCGATCAGGACCTGGTTGAACGGACCGTGGTTCTGTCCCTCGGCGTCCTGCAGGTGCCAGTGCTGCTTGCCGCGGAAGACCTCGGTGATGCGGCAGGAGAAGACCACTTGCAGATCGGTGAGCAGGGCGCGGGTGATCGCACTCATTCGCGGGATGCCGACCCAGCGTGGCTGCTCGTCCGGGGAGGGGCTCAGTTGGCCGTCGCGGTATTGGTAGAGAGCGGGTTTCCACTCGTCCACCCAGCCTTCCTCGCGCCAGTGTTGCAAGGCGTCGAGGAAGCGCCGGTCGCGGGCGGTGAAGTATTGCGCGCCGAGGTCCAGCGTGCCGGCCTCGCTGCGCTTGCTGGCCATGCGGCCGCCGCTGCCGTGGCCCTTGTCGAACAGTTGTACGGTCTGGCCGGCGGATCTCAATGCGTGGGCGGCGGAAAGCCCGGCGATGCCAGTACCGATGATGGCGATGGGGACGCTCATGACATGCCTCTCTGGTTGTGTAGCGTCTGGACAGGCGAATCAGGTTTCTTGTACAAGCTTGATTTAATGTACAGTGTTGCGCGTGCTTCGAGGCGCACCTTGCGTCGCGCTGATGGCGCGCTTGCGGCGCACGGCTCGCTTCCTGGCCTGTCGAACCTTCAGACGTTCCGTTCGGAAGTATCAACCGAGTTATCTGAAGAATAGACGGCTGGCGCCGTTCACTAAGGCACCAATGCGATGCAAGCCCTGTTCCTTGGCTGAGTCGAAAACGACGCCAGGGTTCCCCGGCCGGAGCCGACGGATCTTCCATTCACAGGATAACGCCGGAATGGGGGGAGGATGCACGGTCATCGGGCAGATCGATGTCCAGGGTCCAGACTGAAAGGGCACGCAGGCAAAACGAGGAGACAGCCATGCACATTCTCTTGACCGGCGGTACCGGCCTGATGGGACGCCGCCTGTGCGCCCGCTGGCGACAGGCCGGGCACCGGCTGACCGTGTTCAGCCGGCGGCCGCAGCAGGTGGAATCGCTGTGCGGCGCCGGCGTGCGCGGCATCGATCGTTTCGACGAGTACGGCGACCAGCCGCTCGACGCGGTGGTCAACCTGGCCGGCGAGCCGATCGCGGACAAACCCTGGAGCCACAAGCGCAAGGCGCTGCTGTGGGAAAGCCGGGTACGCCTTACCGAGCGCCTGGTGGAATGGCTGGACGCTCGCGAGCAGCGTCCGGACCTTCTGTTATCGGGTTCTGCGGTGGGTTGGTATGGCGACAGCGGCGAGCGCCCGGTGACCGAGGAGGGGGCGGCGGCCGGCGAGGATTTCGCCAGCGAGCTATGCCTCGCCTGGGAGCAGATCGCCCGCGAGGCGGAGAAGCTCGGCACCCGTGTCGTGCTGCTGCGCACCGGCCTGGTGCTGGCCCCCGAGGGCGGCTTCCTCGGGCGCCTGTTGCCGCTCTACCGGCTCGGCCTGGGCGGACCGCTGGGTGACGGCCGGCAATGGATGCCGTGGATTCATATCGAGGATCAAATCGAGCTGATCGATTTTCTTTTGCGGCGGCCCGATGCCAGCGGTCCCTATAATGCGTGCGCTCCCAACCCGGTGCGCAACCGCGATTTCGCCAAGGCCCTGGGCCGGGCGCTGCACAAGCCGGCGCGGATACCGACCCCCGGGTTCGTCCTGCGCCTCGGGCTGGGAGAAATGTCCGGATTGCTGCTCGGCGGCCAGCGAGCCTTGCCGCAACGCTTGCAGGATGCCGGCTACCGTTTTCAATTCACCGACCTGGACGTGGCGCTGGCCGATGTCCTGGACGCCCGACGAAAGGATCAGGCATGACCGAGAATGCCCTGCTGTTGCTCAACCTGGGCTCCCCGGATTCGACCCGGGTGGAGGATGTCCGCCGCTATCTCGACCAGTTCCTCATGGATCCCTACGTGGTCGACCTGCCCTGGCCGCTGCGGCGCCTGCTGGTGTCGCTGATCCTGATCAAGCGTCCGGCCGAATCGGCGCACGCCTACAGCTCGATCTGGTGGGACGAAGGGTCGCCACTGATCGTCCTCAGTCGTCGCCTGCAGGAAGCGATGAAGCCGCACTGGCCGCATGGACCGGTGGAACTGGCGATGCGCTACGGCCAGCCGGCCATCGAGAAGGTCCTCCTCGACCTGGCGCGCCGCGGTATCCGGCGGGTGACCCTGGCGCCGCTGTATCCACAGTTCGCCGACAGCACCACGACCACCGCCGAACAAGAGGTGCGCCGGGTGATCGCCGCCCATCGCCTGGAGCTGGAGGTCAGCACGCTGCCGCCGTTCTACGACCAGCCGGTCTACCTCGATGCCCTGGTGGAAAGCGTGCGTCCGTACCTGCAGCAGCCCCACGACCATCTGTTGCTGAGCTTCCATGGCTTGCCCGAGCGGCACATCCGCAAGCTGGTGAAGGATCCTGCCCACGACCTGCTGGCCGAGAACAGCCGCAACGTCAGCCCCGAAGCCCTCGCCCTCTGCTACCGCAGCCAGTGCCTGCGCACCGCCGAGGCCTTCGCCGAGCGCGCCGGCCTGGAGCAGGGGCGCTGGTCGGTGGCGTTCCAGTCGCGCCTGGGGCGCGCCAAGTGGATCGAGCCCTATACCGACGCCAAGCTCGACGAACTGGTGCAGCGTGGGGTGAAGCGCCTGCTGGTGATGTGCCCGGCGTTCGTCGCCGACTGCATCGAGACTCTGGAGGAAATCGGCATGCGCGGCCGCGAGCAGTTCATCAGTGCCGGCGGCGAGGACCTGGTGCTGATTCCCTGCCTCAACGACCACCCCGCCTGGGTCGGCGCCCTGGCCGAGATGAGCGGGCGCTTGGCCAGGCCGCTCTGAGAGCCTGTTCATGATCCGCTGCGCGGCGCGGTATGACGGCTTTGAAGTGCTCATTTGCCGCTCGTCAGCTCCGCTTCCTCGCCCAGCTCGCGAGATGCTGGACAGGCTCTGAGCGCGCGCGGCGGCGAATGACCTGGCGGTCATTCGCCGGAACCCGCTTCCCGCATTCAGCAGTTCTATAGTCCCTTGCCCTGGGTATAAGCTCGGATGTTGCCGGCTTATCCTGCCTGTCGACCCTCCCTTCGCATCCGCCGCTTCGGCGGCGTCCAGGAGTTCGGCATGCATAACAACAATAACGGCTATCCCTCCAACCTTGCGGCCTGGACCACGGTGGCGATCCTCATGGTCGCCTATGTGCTGTCCTTCATCGACCGGCAGATCCTCAACCTGCTGGTCGGCCCGATCCGCCGCGACCTGGCCATCAGCGACACGGAAATGAGCCTGCTGATGGGCTTGTCCTTCGCCCTGTTCTACACCCTTTGCGGTATCCCGCTCGGACGCATGGCCGACAACCGCAGCCGGCGCGGCCTGATCCTGTTCGGCGTGCTGGTGTGGAGCGCGATGACCGCGGCCTGCGGTCTGGCGCGCAGCTATTGGCAATTCCTCACCTTCCGGGTCGGCGTCGGGGTCGGCGAGGCGGCGCTGTCGCCAGCGGCCTATTCGCTGATCGCCGACAGCTTCCCGCGCGAGCGTCGGGCGACGGCGATCAGCGTCTACTCGATGGGCATCTACCTGGGCTCGGGGCTGGCCTTCCTGCTCGGCGGGCTGGTGATCAAGTTCGCCTCGGCCCAGGGCGACGTGCATCTGCCGCTGTTCGGCGAGGTGCGCCCGTGGCAACTGATCTTCCTCATCCTCGGCGCCGCCGGCGTGCTCTTCTGCCTGTTGCTGCTGGCGATCCGCGAGCCGGCCCGGCGCGGAGTCGGCGCAGGCGTGGCGGTGCCGCTGGGCGAGGTCGGCGCCTACCTGCGGGCCAACCGCAAGACCGTGCTCTGCCACAACTTCGGTTTCGCCTGCCTGTCCTTCGCCGGCTACGGCAGCGGCGCTTGGGTGCCGACCTTCTTCGTCCGCACCCACGGCTGGGACGCCGGTCATGTCGGGGTGGTCTACGGCAGCATCGTCGCGGTGTTCGGCTGTCTCGGCATCGTCTTCGGCGGGCGCCTGGCCGACTACTGGGCGAAGCGCGGGCGCAGCGACGCGAACATGCGCGTCGGGCTGCTCGCCGCCTGGGCGGTGATTCCCTTCACCCTGGTCTATCCGCTGCTGGACAACGCCAATTGGGCGGCGGCGCTGATGGCGCCGACGGTGTTCTTCCTGAGCATGCCGTTCGGCGTGGCCCCGGCGGCGATCCAGGAGATCATGCCCAACTCGATGCGCGGCCAGGCCTCGGCGATCTACCTGTTCGTGGTCACCCTGTTCGGTCTCGGCGTGGGCCCGACGGCGGTGGCGCTGGTCACCGATTTCGTCTTCGCCGACGACATGGCGCTGCGCTACTCGCTGCTGCTGGTGACCCTGGCCGCGGTGCTCGGCGCGGTGGTCCTGCTGGGGATCGGCCTCAAGCCCTATCGCGCCAGCCTGGAGCACCTGAAGGACTGGAGCCTGCGACGGGAAGGCGAGGGCGGCGAGGATTGGAAGGCGTCCCGGCAGCCGGCCTGACTCAGTAGGTGAGGATGACCCGCACGGTATCGCTGTAGGTACCGGCGGGGACGTTGCCCTGTGCCGGGTTGACGATGGCCCGGTACGGCACGTTCTGCGCGGCGCCGCTACCGGTGCCTGCCTGGGTGTTGCTGGTGGTCCAGACCGTCGAGTCGCCCGGTTTGTAGAGGTTGTACTGGATCGCGTTGGCGCCGCTGAGCATTCGCCGCCAGCCGCCGCTGAAGTTGTTGCCGTTGTCGAAGCCGATGGTATAGGTGGCGTTCAGGGTGCAGCGCACGCCAATGTTCTGGTTCACCGCGGTGAAGGCCGAGACCAGCGCGGCGCTGCCGAAGCTGAGGTCCGGAGCGCTGTCGATGAAGCAGTCCTTGAGCACCGTCAGGGTAACGTTGACGCTGCTGCTGGCGGTGCCGTCGTCGTACACGCAGAGTCCCAGGGCACCGGCGGCGCAGAGGTGCCAGGCCCAGTTCAGGCCAATGGTATCGGTATAGGTGCCGGCCGGCAGGGTCACCCCGGTGGCGGTGCGCAGGTACAGCGGCAGGCTGCCGTCGGTGGCGTTGAACAGGCCGAGGATGCCGAGGAAGGTGGTGCTGCTCCAGCGTACCGTCGAGCCGACGTTGTAGACGGTGCCGCAGCCGTTGTCCTTGCAGATGCTGTAGGGCAGGTAGGTGCCGCTGGCGGCGTTGTACAGCCGCGGCGTGGTGCCCAGCGGATTGGCGGTGCTGGCGATGGTCGCGTCGATGGTGTTGGTGCTGAGGATCGACAACAGGCTGCCGGTGCACTTGAAGCCGGTGGTGCCGGTGATGGTCTGGGCGGTGCTGGCCACGGTGAACGAGCTCAGGCTGCCGAAATTGCCGGTGCCGGAGCTGGTGGTGCAGGCGGCGAGCAGCAACGGGCTGGCGCAGAGCGTAGCGAAGCCGAGCAGGCAGGCGGACGTGGAGTGGCGGCTCATGGCGTATCTCCGATGGGGGCCGAGCAGGTCAGCGGGCCGACCTGGCTGACGGTGGGTTTGCGCGTGTCCAGGCGGAAGCGTGCCTGGCAGGCCCGGCCGTCGGGGCGGACCACGCGTAGCTGGTTGTCGCTTTGCAATCCTTCGAAATAGACCTGGCCGTCCCAGCCGACGCTGGCGCGCTGGCCGCTGCCGGTTTCTTCGGCCTGGCTGCCCAGCGGCAGCGGTTCGCCGCGCTCGTCCACCAGGCTGATGCTGGCGGCGACCACGGCACGGATCGGGAAATCCAGCAGCAGGCCGCTGCCCTGGCGTACCGCCACGCGCTGCTCGACTTCGGGCGCGCTGACGTTGGCCGGAAGGTCCAGCGGCTCGATCTGGAACTTCGCCGGGTAGTAGGCCGCGACCCAGGGCACCAGCAGGTGGCCGTTGTCGTCGGTGCTGCCCATCAGTTGGTTCTCGTAGCGGATCGGCACCTGTGGATAACCCTTGGTGCTGACCAGGACGAAGGCGTCGTTGATCCGGTTGCTGGCGAACACGGCGTTGTCCATCCATACCAGCGAGCCGCTGAGATCGGCCCAGCGCGTGTAGTTGCCGGTCTCGCCATAGAGGCCGCCCTGCAGTTGCACGTTCTGCATGCGCCAGGTCAGGTCGGCCTGCTGGTAGCGGCTGGCGCCGCCGCCATAGCCGAGGTTCCAGCCGAGACCGCCCTGGCTCGGCGTGGAGCGGCTCCAGATCACCCGCTCGCTGTAGCGCCGGTCGCTGTCGCGGGTGACGCCGATGTTCAGCAGGCCGTTGATGTCGAAGGGAATCACCAGTTGCATCAGCGCGCTGTAGCCGTCGCCGTCGAGATCCTTGTTCAGCGCCAGGTAGAAGCTGCTACGGCTGCCGACCGGGCGGCTGTAGGAGAGGTTGGCCAGGCGCGTGCGGCTGCCGTCGCGGGCGCGGATGTCGAAGTAGCCGGCACCGATGGTGCCCTGCTCGTCGAAGGTCAGGCTGGCGGTAGCCTGGTCGGTGCGCCGGCTCAACTGGTACTCGCCGTCCAGGGTGCCGAGGTCGCCATAGCCGGCGCTGCGCTCGATGTGTTGCAGGCTGAGGCCGAGCCGTCGCGAATAGTAGGAGTAGCCGAGCAGGTATTGCTGGCCGCTGTCGCCCTGGCCGTCGCTGCCGCTGGCCGCCAGGCTGAGGGTGCCGAAGGTGGCCACGGCGATGTCGCCGCCGATGCCGAGCAGGCGCAGGTCGCTGGCGGCCTCGGCGTGGGTGGAGAGGGTCAGGCGGTCGCTGACGCCGTAGCGGTAGATGCCGCTGACGGCGTTGTCGGCATAGGAGAAGTTGCGCAGGCCGTAGTCGTCGCGCAGGCGCCCGACGGACAGGTCGAAATCGCTCAGGCCGCGCGCCAGCAGGGTGTTGGATACGTAGAACGGCAGGCTGGTCACCACTTGTCGGCCCTGGGCGTCGGTGGTCACCACCGTGGCTTCGCCGGCTCCGTTGATGTACGGCACGTTGCTGATGGCGAAGGGACCGGGCTGCAGGTCGGCGCTGCTGGCCTTGTAGCCGTTGATGAACAGGTCGACGGTGCTGGGTACGGCGGCCTGGCCGTCGAAGCGCAGCAGCGGATAGGTGACCAGGTCCGGACGTACGCCGAAGTTGCGGGCGAAGCGAAAGCCGCCCATGCGTACCGGGGTGGTCCAGTTCAGCGCGCCGTTGACGTAGTCGCCCAGTTGGTAGCTGTGCATGTTGCGTTCGTCGTTGTACAGCCAGTAGGTGTCGTAGCGCAGGTAGCGGCTGTCGAGGTTGTCGGCGTCGCCGAAATAGCGGGTGTAGACGCCGGTGTTGGAGATCACCCCGAAGCCGTCGAACAGACGTTGCTCGAGCAGCGCGGAAAGCCAGGGCGTGGCGCCGTCGGCGGGGTCCGAGTAGTACAGGTCGTAGTTGAACAGCGCGCCGAGGCTGCTGCGCGCCGGGGCGCGGGCGACCAGTCCGGGATCGTCGAAGCGCTGCTCCGGCAGCCAGTCCGGCGGCACTTGCAGGTGCAGTTGCTGGCTGGCGCTGTCATAGTCCGCCCGGACCTCGGGCAGGGCGTCCACCGCGACCTGTCCGGCGGGGTTGCCAGGCAGGCGCACGCCGGCTTCGCGCAGGGCCGCGGCGTCGAGCAGGTAATGGCCATCGGCGGCGTTGACCGGCACCACCTGGCCGCTGTCGCGGCCGTTGATCACCAGTTCCAGGTAGTAGAGGACGTTGCCGCCGCCGGACGGAGCGGGTTGCGGCGGCGGCAGTCCGGCCAGGTAGTCCGCCGCATGGACAGGGGAGAGCAGCGCCAGGCCGATCAGTAGCGAGCGGTGGCGGCGAGAGCGCCGCTGACACGGGCGAGGCACGGGACCGACGTCCGCCTCAGTACCCGGGAACGCTGATCGGCGCGTCGTTGTCCGCCAGTTGCAGTTTCAGGGTCATGCCGGCGTCCGGCAACAGCCCCGGCGGCAGCGGCCAGCGCATCTGCCGGCCGGGCAGCACGTAGCCGAGCAGGCCGTCCAGCAGTGCCAGGCTGCGGCCGTTGCCCTCCCAGCGGACATGGCTCAGGCGGGCGTGCACGCTACCCTCGTTGCGCACCTGCAGGTAACGCTTGCCCTGTTCCTCGACCAGCCGCCAGGCCAGCTTCGGCCGGGTCGCGTCGGCCGGGTCGCGCTCGACATCGCTGCGGGGCTGGGTCCAGACGCCGTCGGCGCTGACGAACAGCGGCACCGAATAGCGCATCTGGAACTGCAGGGCGAGACCGGGGCTTCGTTGCGTCTGCCCCGCGCTGCCGTCGGGCACTTCATCGATCAGCACCCGGTAGGCGTCCTCCGGCGTGCTGGGCTGGCCGCCCTGGCGGATCAGCCGGACCAGCTGCCGGCGGCCCGGCTCGACCTTGACGAAGGGCGGGCTGGGAATCACTGCCTGCTGGTTGCGATAGACGTCCTGGAAATCCGCCTGGGACCAGCCGAGCACGCGCACCTGCAGGGTCACCGGTTGCTTGCCGCGATTCTCCAGCCACAGCGCGGTGGCCGGTTGGTCGGCTTCGATGGCCGGGTTGATCGGCCAGATCAGCACCGCACTGGCGGCTTGTGCCGGGCCGTCCAGGAACAGCGCCAGCAGCGCCGCAAGCCAGCGGCCGGGGCGGAGAGGTAGGTGTGGACTGGGCATGTGATCCTCCATGACGGCTCAGAACGAAAGGGTGACGGTGACGGTATCGCGGTAGTTGCCGGCGGACGGCAGGCTGCCGACCGCGAACAGGCGTGCGTATACCGTGTAGGTCTGGGTGCTGGCGGGAAAGTTGGCGATGGTCCGCGCGAGTGCCCCGTTGCCCCAGACCTGGGAGTAGGCGGCATCCTGGTAGAGCTGGTAGGCGAGGGTCTCGTTACCGCTCACCCGCTTCAGGTAGCGCTGGCTGCTGCTGCCGCCATTGACCCCGTAGTCGAGGGCGACGGAGACGGTCATTCCCGGAGTGCAGGTCAGGACGATGGAGCCGGCCCCGGAGCTGCTGGCGACGTTAACCGGACTGGCCAGGTTGCCGAGGGTGCCGAAGCTCAGGGTGCCGAGGTCATAGGCGTTGTTGCTGATGGCGGTGCCGAAGGCGCAGCCGTTGGCGACCACCGCCTGGACCTGGAAGGCGCGGCTGATCGGCGATGGATCGGCATGCGCGACCAGGCTCGGCAGCGGGAGCAGGAGAAGCGACAGGAGTAGACGCCGGCTGGACATCGGCATCACCAGCTGATGGTCACGTTGACGGTGTCGCGGTAGGTCCCGGCGACCGGCGTGGTCTGTGCCGGCACCAGGCCGTAGATGGGGTACCACTGGTCGTTGCCGTTGCCGGTGGCGGCAACGCCGGTGGTGTTGTCCCAGACGATGCCGCCGGGGCGGTCGCTGTACAGGTTGTAGGTCAGGGTGAGGGCGGTGTTGGCGATGTTCGCCATGCGCCGCGTGGCGACGCTGCCGTAGAGCCCGCCGTCGAGCGTGATCGCATAGGTCTGGCCGCTGACGCACTTGACCCGGATGGAGCCTGCGCCTTGCTGGCTGGTGGCGCTGATGGCGTTGTTCAGGGAGGCGTACTGGCCGAAGTCGAGGGTGCCGAAGGTGATCGCGCCGCCGCTGCCGACGCTACCTGCCTCGCAGGCCGGGAGCAGCGTGGCGCTCAGGACGATGGTGGCGGTCTGCGCGTTTGCCGGGTTGCAGCCGAGCAGGCAGAGCAGTCCTCCGGTGAAGTAGCGGTTCAGGCTCATCGGTCCCCCCAGGACCATGCTGCCTGGCGCCGCGCCTGGCGGCGCGTCTTACCAGGCGATGGTGACCAGCAGGGTGTCGGTGTAGGTCCCCGCCGTCGGCGTGGGCGTGCTTTGTCCGGTGGGCACCACGCGGCCATAGAGGGGGATGTTGACCGCGGTGCCGGTGGAGACCGAGGAGATGTCCACCGGTGTGTTGGCCTGGATCAGCGCGCTGCGCGCGGCGTCCGAATAGATGTTGTAGGCGATGGTGCTGCTGGTGGTGGTGGTGTTCTGCATGTAGCGCTGGCCGCCGCTGGCGTGCAGGCCTGCGTTCACCGTCAGGCTCGGGGTCAGGCCGGTGCTGCACTGGATCTGGATATTGCCGCTGGTGCCGACGGTCTGCGCGTCGACCACGTTGGTGAGGTCGGAATGGCTGCCGAAGTCCAGGGTTCCCCACTGGTTGATACCGCCGCTGACGCTGCCGTTGATGATGGTGCAGCCGGCACCGATGACCATCTGCACGCCGACCTGGCCGATCAGCGTACCGGCGGCCTGGGCGGTGCCCAGCAGGCTGGCGCAGGCACAGAACAACAAGACTGCCGGAATGCGTTTATTCATCTCTAACTTCCTGTCGATAATGAATGTCGGTGGCGCAGGACGATGTTGGCGGATAAATAAAGTTCCCACGACTTTAAATGATCGGCCTTATATGTCCGTAAAACTCTAAGTTCATGGATGGCACGGCGCAGAGCGGTCGCCAGTCATGCTTGACTGGCTATATAGCAGCGCGAGTAGATCTCTGCCAGTCAGATGGCGTGGTTATTTGGGAAATGCAAGGAAGTTTAATTACAAAGTAATAAGCGATTGACTACATGATTTGAAAATAACGAGGCGGGTGGAATACGGACGGAACAGCGAAGTGTTCCGCCCGTTGGTTTCAGTGCGAATCCTTGTGCTGTTCGTCGAGCGCCTTGTTCTGCCAGCCGTCATTGCCCGGCAGCAGCAGGTTGAGGACGATGGCGACGATGGCGCACAGGGCGATGCCCTTCAGGCCGATGTCGTCGGGACCGGTACCGCTGCCGATCAGCACGCCGCCGATGCCGAACACCAGCGTCACCGAGACGATCACCAGGTTGCGCGCTTCCGAGAGGTCGACCTTGTGCCGGATCAGGGTGTTCATGCCGACCGAGGCGATGGTGCCGAACAGCAGGCAGAGGATGCCGCCCATCACCGGTACCGGGATGCTTTGCAGGATCGCGCCGAACTTGCCGACGAAGGCCAGGGTGATGGCGATCACCGCCGCCCAGGTCATGATCTTCGGGTTGTAGTTCTTGGTCAGCATCACTGCGCCGGTGACTTCCGCGTAGGTGGTGTTGGGCGGTCCGCCGAACAGGCCGGCGGCCGAGGTGGCCAGGCCGTCGCCAAGGAGGGTGCGGTGCAGGCCGGGCTTCTTCAGGTAGTCCTGGCCGGTGACGCCGCCCACCGCGATGACCCCGCCGATATGCTCGATGGCCGGGGCCAGGGCCACCGGGACGATGAACAGGATCGCCTGCCAGTTGAATTCCGGCGCGGTGAATTTCGGCAGTTCCAGCCAGGGTGCGGCGACGATCGCGGCGGTGTCGACCACGCCGAAGACGAACGACAGGGCGAAGCCGACCAGCACGCCGGCGATGATCGGCACCAGGCGGAAGATACCCTTGCCGAATACCGCCACCACCAGGGTGGTGAGCAGCGCCGGCATCGAGATCATCATCGCGGTGCGGTACGGCAGCAGCTCGCTGCCGTCGCCGGCCTTGCCCATCGCCATGTTCGCCGCGATCGGCGCCATCGCCAGGCCGATCGAGATGATCACCGGGCCGATCACCACCGGCGGCAGCAGTTTATCGATGAAGCCGGTGCCCTTGATCTTCACCGCCAGGCCCATGAAGGTGTAGACGAAGCCGGCGGCGACCACCCCGCCCATGGTCGCGGCCAGGCCGAACTGGCCCTTGGCGAGGATGATCGGGGTGATGAAGGCGAAGCTGGAGGCGAGGAACACCGGTACCTGGCGCCCGGTCACCAATTGGAACAGCAGGGTCCCGAGGCCGGCGGTGAACAGCGCGACGTTGGGATCCAGACCGGTGATCAGCGGCATCAGCACCAGCGCGCCGAAGGCGACGAACAGCATCTGCGCGCCTGACAGCACCTGGCGCCAGAGCGGCTCCTGGAAGGCATCGCCCATGTTCAGGCTTCCTTCTGCTTGGTACCGAAGATCTTGTCGCCGGCGTCGCCCAGGCCCGGAATGATGTAGCCGTTCTCGTCGAGCTTCTCGTCGATCGAGGCGGTATAGATGATTACGTCCGGGTGGGCCTTGCGTACCGCCTCGATGCCCTCGGGGGCGGCGACCAGCACCATGGCGCGGATTTCCTTGCTGCCGGCCTTCTTCAGCAGGTCGATGGTGGCGACCATCGAGCCACCGGTGGCGAGCATCGGGTCGATGATCAGCGAGCGGCGCTCGGCGATGTCCGGCGCCAGTTTTTCCAGGTAGGTGCGTGCTTCCAGGGTCTCTTCGTTGCGGGCGACGCCGACCGCGCTGACCTTGGCGCCGGGAATCAGGCTGAGCACGCCGTCGAGCATGCCGATGCCGGCGCGCAGGATCGGCACCACGGTGATCTTCTTCCCGGAGATCTTCTCCACCGTCACCGGGCCGGCCCATCCGGGGATTTCGTACTGTTCCAGGGGCAGGTCCTTGGTCGCCTCGTAGGTCAGCAGGGCGCCGACTTCCTGGGCCAGTTCGCGGAAGTTCTTGGTGCTGATATCGGCACGGCGCATCAGGCCCAGTTTGTGGCGGATGAGGGGGTGGCGGATCTCATGTACGGGCATGGGCGACTGTCTCCAACGGGGGCGGGCAAAAAAATTGCGCTAGCGTAATGCATTCCGCACAGTCTGGACCATTATTCTGATTCGCACTCGACCGCCGGGGGTTGCCCGATGGCGACCGGATGAGTACCTTTGCCGACTTTTTCTCAGCCCAGCCAGGGAGAAGCACCATGTCCGTCGATCTCGCGCACATCCGCCAAGTCATGGCGGAAGCCGACTGCCTGTTCAACAACGACGAGGTCGAGGCAGCCATCGGTCGCGTCGCCGAGGCGATCAACCGCGATCTCGGCGAGACCAACCCGGTGGTCTTCTGCGTGATGAACGGCGGCCTGATCTTCTCCGGCAAGCTGCTCCCGCTGCTCGACTTCCCCCTCGAACTGTCCTACCTGCATGCGACCCGTTACCGCAACGAGACCTCCGGCGGCGAACTGTTCTGGAAGGCCAAGCCGGAAATCTCCTTCATCGACCGTGACGTGCTGATCATCGACGACATCCTCGACGAAGGGCACACCCTCTCGGCGATCATCGACTTCTGCAAGCATGCCGGCGCACGCGCGGTGCACACCGCCGTACTGGTGGACAAGGAACACGAGCGCAAGGCCCGGCCCGACCTCAAGGCCAGCTTCACGGGCCTCTACTGTGCCGACCGCTACGTGTTCGGCTACGGCATGGACTACAAGGGCTACTGGCGCAACGCCGCGGGCATCTTCGCGGTCAAGGGGCTCTGAGATGGCCGGACCGCGCTACCTCGACCAGCAATTGTTCGCCGAACTGGCGAGCGGGGCGGGTAACGCGCCGCGTGGTCGCCAGCATCACAACTTCCACCGCATGGAGGAGCCCTGCCACCGCATGGCAGTGGGCCTCCAGCCGAATACCTACATCCCGCCGCACCGGCACCTGGATGCGGGCAAGGCCGAGGCGCTGATCGTGCTAAAGGGCCGTCTCGGCCTGCTGGTCTTCGCCGAAGACGGGGAACTCCTCGACAAGCGCGAGTTGAGCGCCGCTGGGGACTGCCCCGGTGTCGACCTGCCGCCCGGGGTGTTCCATGCCCTGGTGGTGCTGGAGCCGGACAGCATCCTGTTCGAATGCAAGGCCGGGCCTTACCGCCCGCTCGGCGAAGGCGAGTTCGCCAGTTGGGCGCCTGCCGAAGGCAGCGCCGATGCGCCGGCCTACCGGGACTGGATGCGCGCCCAGTTCGCCTGAGCGCTTCGGCGGCGGGTCGGCAGCCATGCTAGAGTGCCGGCTCGCCCTGTCCGGAGGTCCCGATGTTCGCCCGTAGCCTGTGCGGCTCCCTGCTCCTGTTCGTCAGTCTGGCCGGCCTGGCCGCCGAGAATCCCCCGATGCACGCGCGCTTCCTGCCGCCCGACGACGGCCAGTTGCGCCAGGAGGCGCCGGAGCAGCAGCAACTGATCCAGATCACCGAGTACAGCGTGGTGCTGGGCAACCAGCGGCAGTCCAACCAGCAGCCGATCCCGATCACCACGCCGACCCTGCTGCGCCTGAAGGGCAAGCCGTTGAGCAAGGGCGCGACCCTGGCCCAGGTGCTGATCCAGTTCGACAGCGAAGGCAAGAGCCTGAAGAAGCCGGTCTACGATGCCGGGACCCGCACCCTCACGCTCAACTACCCGCTGGCGCAGTACCCGGCGTTGCTCGACCTGCTGCGCAACCAAACGGTCTATTGCCAGTTCCTCGCCTATCCCAACGGCCATGTCTGGGCCGACCTGCACACCGGCGCGGTACGCGCGCGTTGAGCCTCGCCGCGCGCCGGGAGTAAACTGCCTGGCCTTATCCCGCGCCGGGCGAGCCCGGCCCCAGAGCCGTTGAGAGAAAGCGATGCGCAAAGACAAGAAACAGATCATTGGCGAAGAGATCAGTGACGAGTCGATCAAGCTGTTCCTCGGCGTCGAGCCGGCCGACGACACGCCCCCCTCGCTGCACAAGCTGATCAAGGCCTATCGCGGCCTGCGCATCGACGACTTCGAGCGCTTCCTCACCTTCTTCCGCGAGGCCGGCTACGATCTCGACGCGCGCGACGCCAAGGGCAACGACTTCGTCGCCCTGGTCGCCGACCAGCGCCAGGCCGCGCCCTACATCGAAGCGCTGCAGGCGGCCAAGGGCGCCTGAGCCGGCCATGCAGCGAAAAGCCCGCCCTTCGGCGGGTTTTTTCGTTGCGCGGTCCGCCGAGTCACGCCCGTCGGAGAACGCCAGCATCCGAATGGCGGCTGGCGGTGGCAAGGGTCGATAGACGCCGCGCGGGCCCCGCCGCGGTCGTGGATCGCCAGGGCGGCGGGGAGGGGCGAATGGCCAGGACTGCGTTATTCACTCTGCGAGAGGCTGCCTGTCGGCTGCTGCTTTTCTACACTCACAGGAAAAACAGCCTGCCGAGGTTCCCATGTACGTCCAGCCCTACGTCTGCTTCAACGGCCGTTGCGAAGAGGCCCTGCGTTTCTATGAACACGCCATCGGTGCCAGGGTGAGTTTCCTGTTCCGCTTCGACGAGGCGCCCGGTCCGGTGGTGGTGCCGGAAGGCTGGTGCGACAAGGTGATGCACGCCAACCTGCAGATCGGCGACAGCCAGATCATGGCCTCGGACGGGCACGGGCCGGCGTTGCAGCCGATCTCCGGGATTTCCCTTTCGCTGAATACCCGCGACCCGCAGCAGGCGCGGCGCTGCTATGACGCCTTGCTGGAGGACGGCGGGCGGGTCGAGCTGGAGTTGGGCAAGACCTTCTGGTCGCCCTGTTTCGGTACCCTGGTGGACCGTTTCGGGGTGTCCTGGATGATCAATTGCGAGGCCGGCGCCTGACTCCGTGTCTAGTCCTGAAATAGGTTTACACCTGCTCAGGTAGGCCGATAGGTCTCAAAGCGCCCGATGCACCGCATCGGGCGTTTTGTTTTTCAGGGCCATGTGAGGCCGCTCTGTGTTGTA